>CAVPEB010000025.1:0-23383 GCA_963702765.1 uncultured Chloroflexia bacterium | reverse complement strand
AATCTTGACATTGTAGAAATGGGAGCAATAAGATCTTTCGCTCACGCTCAGGATGACAAACAAATGCCGATTCCTCACACCTTGCCTGATGAGCTGATGGAGCAATGTGTTGCAGTCAATGTATACCACTATTGCTTTTGCGAAGGAAGGTGTTCTTCAGCGAACCAGATCGATTCTTCTTTAGAATAAATCTTGCCTTCCGCTTGCGCCTCGGAGATCAGGTCAAGTAACTGGCCAACTATAGGCCCTGGCGCTAGCTTAAGACGGCGTATTAACTCTTCGGGGCTGATTAAGCGAGGCGGCAGGATGCTATCGCGTTCGCGGATGTAGCTTGTAAGCAACTGGCGAACTACTTCCAGGTGCCTCTGCCACGCGTTGCCTGCAGGCTGTGGACCAAGTGTTGCCAGGTGGTCGGCCAGTGAAAATAAAGCGACATAGATGCCTGTTGGCCCAAGGTCGACGAAGTAGCGTCGAATTGCGCGTAGTGTCACAGGCCCATTCTGCCCCAATTGACCCGGGCGCATGTGGTGGGCTGCAACCAGTTGAGCCAGGCGTCGATCCTGCGTGCTCGCACAAAGACGTCTCATAATCTGTTCAACAAGTGGCACACCTGCCAGCGGATGATTATAAAAATGGATAGCGCCCTCCTCATCGCAGGAATATGTCACAGGTTTGCCTATGTCGTGTAGCAGGGCTGCCATCTTCATTCGAGGCGCGGTTAAGCCCGCAAAGGAAAAGATGCCTTGCTGCTCAGCTTCCTGGAGTAAGGATGATATCTCTGCCAGATTGATGCTCGTTGATTCATCCTCTCCATCCTGGTAGGCGCCCATAAAGGGCGTCCCTACTGGATCGAGGGCGTGCATCGTTTCACTTTGAACAAGGTGAGCTATGCGTTCGAGCGCGCCAACGGTTTCAATTGAATGTGTAAGCACATCCCAATAGTGGGGTCTGGGCTGGCGCATCCCTCTGGCTGGCAAAAATTCTGGAAAGATGGTTATAAACAGATTATGTTCATCAAGGAAATGCAATTGGGTGGTAGCTCCATCTGGTCCCACAATAGCATACAATTCGTCGTGTATTCGTTCCCAGGCTACCTCAGGAAGCAACTGCGCGTCACGTGTAATCAGGCTAGCAGTCCAGGAATCAAGCTGAAGCTGGTAGCGCATCATAAGCCGCACAGCGCGTAACATACGCAGGGGATCATGATGGAAGATGTGGTCATCGGCTGCTTTCAGACGACGGTCGTGCAGGTCGGATAGGCCATCCAGCGGATCGATCAGCCATGATGCAAGGAAATTCCTCCCATCCGCCATGGTGCCCATCCCATCCACAAGGGCACCCGCGAGGGATGCCCCTACTATATTCGAATTGGTTCCCTCGTTGTATAGTAGGGGCGAGGGTGGCCGGGTGGATGTGGGGAGGGCCTTTATGGTCGCCCGTTGTTCTTCGATATGCTCCGGCAGGTGGTTTTCCTCCAGGGCGGGCGACCATAAAGGCCCTCCCAGCCGCTCCTCACCACCCTCGCCCCTACGGAATGTGAGGGGGTATTCTGGTTAGATTCCAAATATCGCACTACCTCGTCCAGGTGGGCAGCGATGGCATTGATCGTAAAGTCGCGCTGGCGCAAATCATCCTCGATGGTTTTGCCGATCAAAGGTGAGATGTCGAAACAGATTTCTTTCCTGGTATGTAGAGAATCTGTGTCTTCGACAACTACGATCACACGACTAGCCTTGGCATGCATGCGTACATAATGCCCGCCAAGAGTGTCGGCTAACTGGCGAGCAGTTATGGGTGCGTCACCTGGAGTGACAATGTCCCAATCAAGACATTCTTCTCCGAGCAAGAGGTTGCGTAGCGAGCCACCGACGAGGTATGGTCGCTGCTGCTGCGCGCTGAAGTAGCGGGTTGTGCGTTGTAAAAGGTGGAGGGTGTGGGTATCTATGTTACACTCCGAATAACTTGCTTTCTCGAACGTGAGGTTAGAACATATCAATATTAATATCTTCATCAGATGATGGTGGGCCAACCATTGCCATGTAGTCATAATTCCCTGGACCCGCGGTTTTCTCTAATTGCCTTAGAATACGAGGAACATTATCATGCGGCCCATTAATAAAGAAAGGTTTCCCATCTTTCCCAAACGTCAAATCGTAAGGCTCTTCCAGTTCACCACGTGGTGTCAGTAGATATTGAGAAAGCGCAAAGTCTTTTTGAGGCTCGAAGCCAAATTGCTCTGCGTACTCGATGGATTGATATATCATCTGCTGCGCTAGCTCGAGCGAACACTCCACCGGCTTGCCTGCACGGAAAATTTTGTTACGAATATCACTCAGGTAACGACCGCGAGAAAAATCAGCTTCGGCAAAGGTATTTTTGAGTCCCAGGCAGTATACATCTATAAGGTAGACACCAAAACAGATAGTATCATCAGGTTGCTTTCTGGCTATAAGCACCTCTACGAGTCCGCTATGTTCCTTTTTATTCCAATTGTCACTGATCAGACATTCATAAAGTGGATAGGTGCGGGCATGGCGGAGGATGGCCTGCGGCGATGATGGAGTGAGTGCCTGTTGATGTGCTCTATGTTGCGCGGCAGCTTTTTGCTTACTCCGCTGTTTCATAAGTGTTTTCTGGCGTTTTCGTTCGTCCCGTGGCATATCGTCTTTATCCTTCTCCTGAGAGATTATGTGTTTTCGTGCGCGTGATGGCTTTATTGTACCAGCCCTTGCAAGAGGCTTTTGCTTCCTCATGTCGTCAATATCTCGCTCCACTGGCTGGTAAAGTGATTTGAGAGCTTCAACTGCCGCATCTTCCAACTTCGTGCTATGCCCTGGATGGCGAATAGAAGCGTATCATGGCCGTAGATGTTGTTCAGCGCGTCGATTATGGCCATGAAGCGAGCCTGCCGGTAATGCTCCACCAATGAAAAGTTTCCGAACAGGTCGGGCTGTAGAAAGCTTTGAGGTGTGATCCTGCTTAAATAGACGCCTGCTTTGTAGTAGCTGTACCCCTCCTGGTAGATCTTCTTCAACCCTTCGAACGCGTGTTTTAGGAGTTCAGGAGTAAATGCAGTGGGATTGGGGAAGTTGACCGTAAAGGAGTTGGAGTACTGTGCTATATCGGTCTTAAAGGAGTTAGTTTTTATAAAAATGGTGAGACGCGATGTTAACGAGTCTTGCTGTCGCAACTTCTCCGCTGCCCTTGCGACATAATTGGCAATCGCCTCTTCCATCTCGCTACGGCTCTTTATTTCTCTGCCAAAAGTTTTTGAACTCATGATGCCTTGCTTGGGAGGGCGTTCGATTTCAAGAGGGATACAGGAGATGCCTCGCAACTCTAAAACGATGCGCTCACCTGTAACAGTTAGATATCGCCTGATCCACTTCTCATCGGCATACTTTAAATCTTTAGCTGTGAGTATGCCGTGGTTGCTGAGAAAGTGAGCATATTTGGGGCCAATGCCCCATACATCTTCGATAGCGACGGTTGCCAGGCGCGCATCGACTTCCTGGTCTGGGAGAGTACTGAGGTCCAAAACGCTTTGATAGTGCGCATCTTGCTTGACGATCTCATTTGCGATTTTGGTCAGGCATTTCGTTGGCGCAATTCCGACACTGACAGGGATACCGGTACGTTGTAGAACCCTGTCTCTGATGGTGTTTCCAAATTCGGTCAAATCATCTATCGAATGGCCAGTCAGATCTAAAAACGCTTCGTCGATCGAGTATGTTTCTAATGCCGGGGAAAACTGGGAGAGCACCTTCATCACTCTCTCGGAGAGGTTAGCATACAGTGAATAGTTGCTTGAGAAGACCTGGATATTATGCTCTTCGATCAGTTCAACGATCTGGAACACAGGCTGACCCATCCTCACACCTAATTTTTTGACCTCGCTGCTTCTTGCCACAACGCAACTGTCATTATTGGAAAGTACGATAACGGGCTTATTTTGTATTGATGCGTTAAATACCCGTTCGCAAGAGACATAGAAGTTATTGCAATCGATGAGTGCGAATAACTTCTTTCTCATTTCACCTTTCTAATGCAATATCTGAAGACTCCCCTGGCTCAAGCACTGGAGGTTCTGGGCGGTGCTTCCACGCTTCCACCTTCCCTCTCACGCGAGAGGAACAGCAGCTCTTGTGTGGCTTCACTCAGACTTTTGGGCAGACGCGCTCCGGCACGAGGAATACCCATGCTTCGGGGCAGCACCTGCCCCTCTTTCGCGCGTTGGTGTAATCGCTCGTGTGCTGCCTGCAGGCGCGCCTCCGCACCTTCCCAATACCGCTGGTACCGGGCACACGAGGGGATGGGATCTGTTGGATCGAGATAGGCGGCCAGAAACGCGGAGTAGAGGTCGCGCTGCACCGGCCCGATGCCACACGGGCACTGATGCCAACGCTGCGAGAGCGGCTTGGTGACGAACTCGCCACAGCCGTGACAAAATTGGGACAGTTTGGTCGAGCGTGTGGGAACTTCGTGCAGGGTGCCGCCCGTGCTTGCAACGGTGCGTCTGAGGTGTGCTATTAACATCCCTGGGGCGCGAAGTCCCACGCTCTTGCCGTAGCGTTTCTGCCAGCCTTTATAGGAGAGCTTCTCGGTGATGATGGTGTGGCCCAGCGCCACGATCTGGTGGGCCATCCGGCCATGCAGGCTCTTGCGGTGGGCCGCCAGCTTGCGCTCTCTGGCCGCTTTACGCCGCCTGCTGACCTGGTAGCCATGGCTCTGCTTCCAGCCTTTGGCACCTTTACCACGCTTCCTGGGCCGACCCCGCTCGTCGTAGTACTCCGGATTGGCGGCGCGACGCTGCCGCTCCATGCGGCGCTGTATCCGGCGGATGGTTCGCGCATCGGGACGCAGCTCGGCGCCGAGCTTCTCGAGCCGGGCCTCGCCTTCCCGTGGCACGATGGCGATGCTGGAGGGCCCCAGGTCCAGGCCCACGGTGTCCGTGCCCACCACGTGCTTGGGCTTGTGGTAGGGCACGCCTGCGAGCACCAGTTGCACAAAGTACCGCTCCCCCTGCCGGTCGGCGCCCTGCGCGCGTGGACTAGAGGCCTGGCGGCGCACCAGGCGGGCGTACTTGACCGGGTGCGTTAGACCATGGGCGATCACCGGGTCGTCGAGGTCGATGAGCGCTGGCAACCGGTCGTCGTGCCACAGCAGGAAGCCGAGCTGTCGTCCGTTCTCTTGCGGTTGTAGCACAAAGCGCAAGCCGGTATCGTTGCGCTTGTTCTCGATGCTGCTGAGCCCACGACCACGACTCTTGAAACGCACGCGACGGGCTTTGCCCACGCAGACCCGATTGAGCGCGCGGTAGGCGCGAGTGGCGAGCGTTTGGGCCAACACGGCATCGAGGTGGTCGGCCAGCCACGAGACACGCAGCTTTTTCGCGAGGGTGTGAAAGGCGTACTCGGAAAATCCGTAGCGCTCCCGCAGCGCCGAGAAGGCCGCTCGCCTTTCCTGTGTGTGCGTCTTGGGGATGGCACGGGCCTCCCGCCAGGCGGGGTCAGCTCGCATCTGGCGCAGGCGGCGCTGTCCCTCAGAGAGCACGGCGTTGTAGAACTGCCGTCCGGCTTCCAGGTGGGCGCGCTGGCGGGCCGCCTGACCTGCCTCGACCGCCAGCGGCAGTTCGAGCAGAAACGTCGCTGTCTTCTTGTGAGGGGATGTGCGCTCCCCACGTGACTTGGTGCCCATATGCCCTATCAGCCTCTCGCTTTGCTCAGAGTAGAACATCTATTCCAATCATAACAAGCCCGATCTCCTCTGTCAAGCGGCCTGGTACTTTCCCCTCACCTCCCCACAAGGAACGGCGCTTCATCTCCTCCGATCAATCGCGGGGGCTTTCGCGCTCGGTTTTCTGTAACAACTCCCCACACCTGAATATTCATATCTTCGGTTACTCGTACTGGCTCGTACATAGGATTGGCCGGAACAAGATAGATGGTCTCGTTCTCTCGATGCAGCCTTTTGACTGTAAACTTGCCATTGAGAATAGCAACGATGATGGCGTTATGTCTCGCGTCGATCGCTCGATCCACAACTAAGACATCGCCGTCATCTATGCCAGCATCTTGCATAGACGCACCACTGACTCTGACATAAAAGGTAGCTTCGGGATGTTGTATCACAAGCTCATTTAAATCAAGCGGACGTTCCTTGTAATCATCTGCAGGGGATGGAAAACTTGCACGCACAAAGCTCAAAAAAAGGGGTATCTTGAGATTACCATATTGTATCAAATGTACGGATTCAATCATCATAGGTTTGGTAAATAGCATCTTATTTGCTTGCTTGTTTCTTTATATATAGAACGTATGTTTCATTAAACGGTAACTCTGAAACTCTATGGATTGTGATATTCGAGTGAAAACAAACATATGAATAGTAACAGTCTGTCTCACTACAGAATAAAGGAGCTTTCAATATGCACCATGCTTCGGGACGTCCCAGTTTTTTAGTGCTGGTTTTTGTTCTATCGTTGCTTGGTTGTTCTGCTTGTAGTTCGGGCATAAGTACTGTTACTGCTACACCGACGCCGGTTCCAGCTTATACGATTCCTGGTGGTGGGGATGGTGTGAAGTTGGACCAGCATGCCCAGGCACCCTTTGCAAATGTACGCGTGAGCCATGATACATACCTGGCTCACAGCGAGCCTATGCTTGTGGAGAATCCAAAAAATCCGCTCAACCTTGTAGGAGGCTCTAAATTCTTTACTGATCCTGCCCATTATGCATTTCAAATAGGATACTATAGCTCTTTTGATGGCGGTTGCACGTGGACTGATAGTGGTGTTCTACCGGGTTTTGCGAAGAATGAAACGACTTCTGATATTAGCTTCGCTTTTGGTAATCACAACAATGTCTATGCTGGCGTTCTTTATGAAACAGTTGGCGCTCAGAGTAATAGTGGTATCGCTGTCTTAACTTCTACTGATGGAGGTAAAACTTTTGGGCATCCTGTAAGCGTCTTTGAAGTCAGGGCTGACCAGATTTTTAGCGATAAACCGTGGATTGCTGTTGATCAGACGAATGGGCCTTTTAGCGGGTATATCTATGTTGTGTGGTCATATGATCATCATGGTGCATGTGGCGGCATCAACAATTGTAGTGAAGAACTGGCATTCTCACGCTCGACTGATGAAGGTAAAACCTTTTCTCCTGTCAGCCTGGTCGAAGGAAATGCGCCTTTCTGTACGAATCCCGCGACTGGTCGCCCGGCTGGTTCAACGAAATGTGATGCAACCCAGGGAGCAATTCCCGCCGTGGGGCCAGATGGCACGCTCTACGTTGCCACTCCATATATCGATGTGATGGGTGGTCCTATTCCGACCAGGCTTCTGGTAATGTCTTCAACTGATGCTGGCAAAACCTGGACAACACCTGTGTTGATAGCGACCATTCATGATATTTCTGGGCCATTTCCACCTGAGAAATATCGAAACTTGTCACTACCTGCATTTGCAAGCGATCCCCGAACAGAACAACTTTATCTCACCTGGTCTGATAAAGGGACACGAGATGCGGATATTCTGTTTTCCACCTCCAAGGATCGTGGGAAAACGTGGTCGGCACCGATTCGAGTAAATGATGACTCTATTGGCAATGGTGCGAACCACTTTCAACCGCAAATGGCTGTTGCACCAGATGGAGCCATCAGTATCTACGTTCTTTGATACGCGTAATGATCCGCGTCATCTGCTGATTGATGTATACCTGGCCCAATCAGCCGATCATGGCGCATCGTTTCTTAAAAATCTACGTGTTACAACACAGAGTTGGGACCCTGCTGTTAATGCTCCAGTCGATGAGTATGGTTCGCAGTTTATCGGTGATTATCAAGGCCTGGCCGTAGATGATCATTTTGTGCATCCATTTTGGAACGATACGCGGACTGGTGCTCAAGAAATCTTTACTGCGGGAATTCCAAGCGCAAAGTGAATTAGGAACTAGCAACGAAACTTCTGAAGCAGCGAGCTAAGTCTTAACCATAACGATGCTATGCTTCTCGAAGCTTAATCACTTCTTAATCATATCTTAACTAATCTACTATTCCCTACTTCCAGCGACTCGCCCATTCTGTTTCCTACCTCTGCTGCATCCTGGAGACCTGGCAAAATTCCCCGCAGGCAGGTTCAGCTCATAGCGCAAAAAGCAAGCACCCTTCCGCGATATGGAAGGGTGCTTGCGCCAGGGAAGATCTAACGTGGATCGGAAGCTTATCCAGCTACCTCAAACACGCGCGTTCCCCAATTGGCGTTTGCGTTACCCGCACCAGGAATGTACTCGGTTGCCAACCAGGTACCGCTTCCATTGGGATCAATCACGGCAGCGGAGTAGTCACCCCAACGACCCGGACCACCGACAGCGGTGAAGCCGGTATCAGCAGTGACACCCGAAGCTGCTATATGGATAGACCCAAAGGCTTTGCCACCCGCCTTAAGAACAGCATAGGCAGCACTTGGGTAGGTATTGAGACCGGTTAAGGTAAAGACCATCGCCGCAGAGCCATCCGATGAAGCAGCTACGGCGGGATAGAGCAGGTAGTTGCCAGATGTGGGCGCCACATAGCCCTGGTTCGTCACAGTTGACTTACCGATGATGTTCCCCTTCAACGAGGGTTTGATCTCAAACCAGGCTGCCCCGGAGCGTACGCCTGTCTCACCCGCGATGGTTAGCGCCGTATTCAATGATGACCACAGTTGCCCATTGATAAACTGCACTTGCAGCATGCGATCATCATCTGTTTGGATGAAGCCGCTGGTGGGGCTGCCACTATTGAAGCCAACCGGGGTTTCCGCTGGAGGTGGGAAACCATACGCCTCGGAGGTGATGACTGTATTAGACAAGTTCGGAATACCGCCTGTACTCACGACCTTACCATTGGTCAAGGCCCACACGCCCACGCGGTTGTCAAAGGTACCAAAGGGATCTAGCGAGTTCAGGAAGTATTCTGCAGGGGCATTTTTGTCTACGGTGATTGCTGGCTCGACAGATGCCGCAATCGTACCCCCAATACCCAGGTTACCGAAATGCACAAAATTGGGGGAAGAATTCCCATGCACAAGCTGTGATTTTGAGATAGCATAGATCTGCGCGCCGTTGAATTCCGGTCCCAAAATCGAGAACTCGTTATTACTGATATACACGTTTTGCTGATCGATACCGAAGAGTGGCTGATCGCCGAAGCAGGGACAGCCTGGATCGGTCAGGTCAGTGGTATCAAGGTGAAATATCGTCACAAAAGTCCCATTGGAGTTCAACACTGCGATATCGGTATGCGACGCAGTATTTGTTGGATCGATGGCGAGAATAGTCGCGAAGAATTTGTTGGTTGTGGGATCGAAGTAGCAGCGTGGGTCACTAAGAAACTCAGCCGCTGGCTCTCCGAAAAAGGTATTGAGGCTGATTGGGCCCCTCTACTACCGTCCCGTTTGGTCGATAGACTTTGATAACCAGGTTGACGATGCCAACCGTCACACCGGCACCGACGCACAACCCCTGGTCGGGCGGCTCAAGATCGAACCCATTGACATTCATACTGTCAACGCTGTTCGACCATTGAAGTTATGCAGCAATTTAGCACTAGCAGTTGTTGAGCTTGTTGCCTTAGGTGCATTCGATGCTTTGGCAACCGCTCCTACTTTTTTAAAGGTCGTGCGAAAGACCATCGCGCGAGTCTGGCCGGAAGCATTGACAGAACCTGTAGTCATGTTTGCAAGATTAAGAGTTGCAACCCTTGTCACCTGCCCCTTCTCAACAGTGTACGTAGGACTGGCTGCATGGACAGAAGATGCGTGACCATGCCATATCCCTGTCGCTGCGAACCCAGCAACCAGGGCAAGTAGGGTTACGAGTGAGAGAGCAATGCTCATCTTTGAGCGGGAAGAAAAACGCATAGGTGGGTCTCACTTTCTAAAAGAGGGTAGAAATAGTACACGAAAGCACCATGATTGATATGAAATGCCTTTCAACGCATGAAAGACCATATTTACCCGTTCCAAGTATGGAAGATAGACTCAGTCTTTAGAAGGGTAAGATGGTTACAATGTGGTTAAGAATCGGTAACACTTTTCCCCAAAATGCCCAAGTTAGTTAAGATTTAGCGAGGAAATGTTGTAGACTTGATGATCAGCCTCGTTTACCATCCTCGGCTGCTCGTTAAATCCCCGGGTAGAGTTGAATTCAGGAGAAGATGAGATCTCTATGATGACTCCTGGCATCGGATGTTCTCGACTTTGCTACTTACATTCCTTTTAAGCGCTCGTGAAGGGGTAGTTCGTAACGTTTTTGTTACGGAGGTATGGTAATATGCTAGAGGAGGCCAAATGTATCTTTAAGGCTGTCTCTGCTCCTGGTTGAGTGGCATCCAATCAGAGCTTTGAATAGGAGTAGGTTCATGGGTTCTTCATCCGCATCGACACGGGGTGCTTCGAGTCTGAAACGGCAAAGTGAAGTTGATACTCGCTTGCATGGAGGCTGGCTCATTCTGGCTCGCATCGTGTGGATAGTCATGGTCGTGCTTAGTCTGACCATCTCAATTGTTGATATTCCACTACAATTTGTACGACTCCATATTGTCTGTGTTGGCTCTGATTGTGCACAACAATTGACTGCGAGCATCGTACGAGACCTGCACAAACTGAACCTCTCGGTTGACTTCTTTGCTGCTAGTGTCATCATCCTCGAATTTGGTTTCTATTTCGTATGGGTCGCCGTGGCGTTCGTAATCTTCTGGCGCAAGTCAAACGATTGGATGGCACTCCTGGTCGCTCTTTTTCTGGTATTGTTTCCAGCTACACAGAGCCTTGGAAGTCCTGGAGATGTCGGAACTGCATTTCCCTCTTTGCATTTGCTAACCACATTCCTGGATGATCTTGGCTGGCTCTTGCTGCTTCTCTTTTTCTTCCTTTTTCCTGATGGACGGTTCGTACCACGCTGGACGGCATGGGGCGCTCTAGGTTATGCGCTCGTGAATATGATAGGGGATCTTTTTCCTAATTTGCTTTTCAATGGCGTAATTTCTTTTTTCCTTGGCCTCCCTCTGCTCGCTTTGGTCATAGGCATTGGCTTGTTTTCGCAGGTCTATCGCTATATCCGTATCTCCAGTCCGGTACAACGTCAGCAGACCAGGTGGGTGCTATTCGGTGTAATAGCAGCAGTCGCGTTGTTCACCGTACTGGCCTTTCCTCTTATTCCAATTCCAAAAGAGGTTAGGGGCACAGTGTTTGGTGTGCTGATCGATAATACCCTTTTCCACTGCACTGTACTCCTGATCCCCCTCTCAATAGGGTTCTCGATTTTGCGCTATCGCCTCTACGATATCGATCTGCTGATTAATCGCACGCTGGTCTATGGCACGCTAACTTTACTGCTGGCCTTGATCTATTTTGGCTGTGTGTTTGTGCTTCAAAATATCGTACGTGGTTTTACAGGACAGGTGGGACAATCACCGCTTATCATTGTCGGTTCAACGTTGGCGATTGCAGCTCTTTTCCAACCATTACGTCGACGCATCCAGCGGATCATCGACCGGCGCTTTTACCGTCAAAAGTATGATGCAGCGCGAACGCTTGCCACCTTCAGCGCTACTCTGAGAAACGAGGTGGAATTGAACCAGTTGAGGGAACATTTGATCGCGGTGGTTCAGGAATCTATGCAGCCTTCCCATGTCTCATTGTGGTTACGTACGTCTGAACCTCAAAAAACTGCAACAGGGGTTGATGACAATGCTACAACATGAGAATAGAGACAATCTTCGTTTTCTTGTCCCGCTCGATGGTTCGCGTCTTGCGGAGTCAGTACTCCCTGTCGTCCAGCAGGTGGCAAGCCGCTTTCACGCACAGGTAACCTTGCTGCATATCGTAGAGCAGCATCCTCCAGCAGCCATTCATGGTGAGAGGCACCTGACCAGGGTTGATCAGGCGCAAGCATACCTTGAGGAAATCGCTGTAGGCTTGCGCTCCTCCACTATTCCAGTTGAAATACATGTGCATGAGGAAAAGGAGGACAACGTAGCGCTCAGTATTGTCCAGCATTTTCAGGAGCTTCATACGGATCTGGTCATCATGTGTACGCATGGACATGGCGGATTAAGGGAAATTATTTTTGGGAGCAAGGCGCAACAAGCGCTTCAGCAGGGTACTCAATCAATCCTACTCTTATTTCCGAGAGAGGATGATTCTATTGCACCTTTCAAACTCCAGCGCATCCTCGTCCCACTTGATGGCACAGCTGTTCACGAACCAGCCCTGCCTGTGGCCATCATAATGGCTCGTACCTTCGGCGCGGAACTACACCTGGTGCTGGTGGTTCCAACCCTGGCAACCCTCTCTGGGGATCAGGCAGTATCAGGCTTACTGCTCCCATCAACCACCCGGGCTATCCTTGACCTCTCGCAGCAAGATGCTATAGACTATCTGGAAAATGCCGTCGCTCGCTGCCAGGCGGAAGGTGTGGTGGCTCATGCTGAAGTCCTAAGGGGCGATATTGTTCCTGTAGTACTTGGCCAGGCTGAACGCCTGAATGTTGATCTGATCGTGCTGGCAAGTCATGGACGAACAGGACTGGATGCTCTCTTCACAGGAAGCGTTGCCTCGCGTATAGCAGGACGAAGAATTTGCCCACTGTTGCTGGTCAGGGCAGGGCAATCTATAGTTAGAAGCGGTTCATAGGATGTCAGAACTAAATGTGAAATCAAACAGTTGGAGTTTGAAAGGGAGCATCTCTTTGCGACTTATAGCGCTATTAGGAGTAGTCAGCCCGATACTGTGTGTGCTGGTATTCACTTTAGCTGGTTTCCTGCGTCCCGGTTACTCGCCAATCCATAATGCGATAAGTGCTTTGGGAGTTGGACAAAATAGTTGGATTCTGAACACGGATCTTATTATCTCAGGTTTGCTTTTCATCGTCTTCGCCATTGGCTTCTACTGGTGGATGCGCCCAATTATCAGCCGTGGTTGGTTGCTCGCAAGTACTATTCTACTGGTGCTTAGCGCGGCAGGGGTTGTGAACGAGGGCATCTTCCACCAGCCTGCTTATGGGGAACCAGCAGCCCACCTGCACATCGTGCTGCATGGTATCGGCCTTGCGGTCCTCTTCTACTCACTGATTATCGCGCTTCTCATTCTGGGTTGGCATTTCCGAAAAATCCCTGATTGGCGAGTCTATGGCTGGTACCTGCTGCTTACTGCTTTTGCCACACTTGGGCTTCTCATTTTACCTACACAAATTGCATATTCTGGACACATTTGGGGCTTCATTGAGCGAGTACAGGTCATAGTAGGATTTAGTTGGTCTATCATCATTGGCTGGCGTCTTTTCACCTTTCGACTTCCCATTAGCCCTGTTAAAGAGGAAGAGTAGAACAGGGATTGGATATAGCCGCTCGTTGAAATATCTTGAGAATTAAGGAATTCGTGACGCTTTTCGCAACGATTTTGTAATGATGAGGTGGTAATATTCTATTGTACCAGAGGATTGGTTTTGATGAATTGAATGAATGCTTGCTAAGGGTGGGTGAGAATACTATGCAACCAATATATGTCTCTTTTTGGCTGTACACTCCCGGGAAGGAGGAACTATGAGTAATCGCATCAGCTTCTGGCTAGCGTGGCTTATGTGGGTTCTCTTTCTGGTTATCACGTTTTTTAGTGAGCTTCTCTCATTCAAGAACACACCCGCTATGTTGCCGGGTGATATTATTGGCAATATTTTCTTCGACCTAGTAATCCTGGTATTCTTTACTGTAGGAGCTTTTATAGCCTTCCACCGGCCCCAGAATCCCATCGGCTGGATCATTTGCGCTACTGCGCTTATCTGGGTGTTCAGTGATTTTGCGCTCGAATATGCGGTGTATAGCCTGATTACTGCTCCAGGCTCACTCCCCTTTGGAGTGTTCGTTGGTGTTTTAGGAGCTATAGGAAAAGGAATTGCCTGGTTCCCTATCATTACGTTATTGCTGCTGCTTTTTCCGGATGGGCACCTGCCATCGCCTCGCTGGCGGCCTCTTGCCTGGCTCATCATCGGCCTTCTGATTGCTAATCCGTTTACGTTTCTGTTTGATCCAACACCGTTTCTAAATTCTGATCAGCGCCTCTTAGCGGTACAAAACTCTCTTGGCATTCCTGGTACCAGCGCTCTCTTTGACCACCTCAATACTCTTGATAATCTTGCTTTATTTGCATGTGCTGTTGCCTGCATCGTTTCTGTTATAATTCGTTTTCGGCGAGCAAAGGGGGATGAACGCCAGCAACTTAAATGGTTGGCTTACGGCACTATTATAAGTCTTCTGATACTTGTCCTTATCATCGTTCTCATCTTTTCAAATGTCACTGAAGGTTTCCTATCCAGCCTGCTCTTCTACCTACCTCCGCTTATTATCAGTTTCTCTGTTGGCATCGCTATCCTGAGGTATCGCCTCTATAATATCGATATCCTCATCAACCGTACATTAGTCTATGGTGTTTTAACAGCGTTACTAGCGCTGATCTACTTTGGTCTTGTCTTCATCCTGCAATCTCTTGTACGTGCGTTTGGCGGACAAATCTCGCAGACTCCTCTCGTTATCGTTGGTTCGACCCTTGTAATTGCTGCTCTCTTCCAGCCTTTGCGCAGGCGCATCCAGCAGGTGATTGATCGGCGCTTTTACAGGCGGAAATATGATGCTGCCAAGACAGTGGAAGCGTTCAGCACAACACTTCGCAATGAATTAGATTTGGACCAACTGCACGAGCATCTTATCAAGGTAGTTCAGGAGACTATGCAGCCAGCGCATGTCTCATTGTGGTTGCGTAAACCTGAACGTGACAATAAAAGATGACCTGTGTCAAACCACTAATGGTCCGACGCAGGTCATCTTGTTTAGAAGATCAGATTATAAATTGCAGGTAGACAATCCGCGCTTTTCCAGGTATTGCTGGTGATAGTCTTCCGCGCGGTAGAATGTTGAAGCAGGAACGATTTGTGTCACGATTGGTCGCCTGTATCTGCCTCTCTCTGCTAGCTTCTGTTTAGACGCTTCAGCAGCGGCTTGCTGTTCTGGTGTGTGATAGAAGATGACCGAACGATATTGGGAACCGATATCTGGTCCCTGGCGATTTATTGTGGTCGGATCATGGTTATCCCAGAATACTTTCAATAGCTCATCGTAGCTTACACGAGAGGGATCGTATTCCACTTCTACTACTTCCGCGTGGCCAGTTTTATGTGAGCAGACGTCGCCATAGGTGGGGTTGGGGAATGTTCCTCCCTCGTAGCCAACTGCTGTTGAGATGACTCCTTTTACCTGGCGGAAGTCTGCTTCGACGCCCCAAAAGCATCCTGCTCCGAATGTTGCTTTTTCCATGTTGAATAATATTCCCTTCTGAATATATTGATTTAATAGATTTTATAAATTCATTGCTAATTTTTTATTTGACTTATGCCGCCTACGGGACTTGCAATGCGTCCTGTCAACGTCGCTAGCGCGCCTACCTCCGGTCAGACAGGACGGAAAGAGGCGGCTAAAAGAGGGAAAGTGCTTTTCTGGGGACACCCCGGACCCCGGCAGAGGGCAGCCGCCCTCTGCACACCTGCTGTTTGATTATTTCGAGTCTTCGGCTTTGGGTTGGAAGCTTAAGGAAAGGGAATTGATGCAATAGCGTTTTCCGGTTGTCTCTCTTGGGCCGTCATCGAAAACATGCCCAAGGTGAGCGCCACAATTTTTGCAGATTACTTCTGTTCGTCTCATGAAGAATGAGTTATCTTCATGCAGTTCGACGTGCTCCATATCTCAAGGAATACTCCAACTGCAAATTCCTTATGGATATGCCTGGAAGCCCAGTAACGCATGCATCTGGCGATTCGTTGCGAAGGATGCCGGCATGGTAAGCTTGACATTCCTCGGAAGAGCAATCTGTAAAAAAGTCTCCCTCTGCAATCCGTCAGTGACAGTAGCATCATTTACCATCAAAGTAAATTAGCCTGAGATTTAGTATTGTATTGCGAGAACACTACGGCAAGATCACTTATTGAAGCGATGAGAATTTGATCCTCTACGGCAATGGCAAAACAGTTCATGTTCTCATTGCCATGAGGTTGAAGTGGTTCTAACACTTTTCGTAACGTTTTTGTTACGGAGGTATGGTAATATGCTAGAGGAGGCCAAATGTATCTTTAAGGCTGTCTCTGCTCCTGGTTGAGTGGCATCCAATCAGAGCTTTGAATAGGAGTAGGTTCATGAGTTCTTCATCCGCATCGACACGGGGTGCTCCGAGCCTGAAACGGCAAAGTGAAGTTGATACTCGCTTGCATGGAGGCTGGCTCATTCTGGCTCGCATCGTGTGGATAGTCATGGTCGTGCTTAGTCTGACCATCTCAATAATTGATATTCCACTACAATTTGCACGACTCCATATTGTCTGTGTTGGCTCTGATTGTGCGCAACAATTGACGGTAAGCATCGTACGAGACCTGCACAAACTGAACCTCTCGGTTGACTTCTTTGCTGCTAGTGTAATCATCCTCGAATTTGGTTTCTATTTCGTATGGGTCGCCGTGGCGTTCGTAATCTTCTGGCGCAAGTCAAACGATTGGATGGCACTCCTGGTCGCTCTTTTTCTGGTATTGTTTCCAGCTACACAGAGCCTTGGAAGTCCTGGAGATGTCGGAACTGCATTTCCCTCTTTGCATTTGCTAACCACATTCCTGGATGATCTTGGCTGGCTCTTGCTGCTTCTCTTTTTCTTCCTTTTTCCTGATGGACGGTTCGTACCACGCTGGACGGCATGGGGCGCTCTAGGTTATGCGCTCGTGAATATGATAGGGGATCTTTTTCCTAATTTGCTTTTCAATGGCGTAATTTCTTTTTTCCTTGGCCTCCCTCTGCTCGCTTTGGTCATAGGCATTGGCTTGTTTTCGCAGGTCTATCGCTATATCCGTATCTCCAGTCCAGTACAACGTCAGCAGACCAGGTGGGTGCTATTCGGTGTAATAGCAGCAGTCGCGTTGTTCACCGTACTGGCCTTTCCTCTTATTCCAATTCCAAAAGAGGTTAGGGGCACAGTGTTTGGTGTGCTGATCGATAATACCCTTTTCCACTGCGCTGTACTCCTGATCCCCCTCTCAATAGGGTTCTCGATTTTGCGATATCGCCTCTACGATATCGATCTGCTGATTAATCGCACGCTGGTCTATGGCACGCTAACTTTACTGCTGGCCTTGATCTATTTTGGCTGTGTGTTTGTGCTTCAAAATATCGTGCGTGGTTTTACAGGACAGGTGGGACAATCACCGCTTATCATTGTCGGTTCAACGTTGGCGATTGCAGCTCTTTTCCAACCATTACGTCGACGCATCCAGCGGATCATCGACCGGCGCTTTTACCGTCAAAAGTATGATGCAGCGCGAACGCTTGCCACCTTCAGCGCTACCCTGAGAAACGAGGTGGAATTGAACCAGTTGAGGGAACATTTGATCGCGGTGGTTCAGGAAACTATGCAGCCTGCCCATGTCTCATTGTGGTTACGTCCGTCTGAACCTCAAAAAACTGCAACAGGGGTTGATAACAATGCTACAACATGAGAATAGAGACAATCTTCGTTTTCTTGTTCCGCTCGACGGTTCGCGCCTTGCGGAATCAGTACTCCCTGTCGTCCAGCAGGTGGCAAACCGCTTTCACGCACAGGTAACCTTGCTGCATATCGTGGAGCAGCATCCTCCAGCAGCCATTCATGGTGAGAGGCACCTGACCAGGGTTGATCAGGCGCAAGCCTATCTTGAGGAAATCGCTGTAGGCTTGCGCTCCTCCAACATTCCAGTTGAAATACATGTGCATGAGGAAAAGGAGGACAACGTAGCGCTCAGTATTGTCCAGCATTTTCAGGAGCTTCATACGGATCTGGTCATCATGTGTACGCATGGACATGGTGGATTGAGGGAAATTATTTTTGGGAGCAAGGCGCAACAAGCGCTTCAGCAGGGTACTCAATCAATCCTACTCTTATTTCCGAGAGAGGATGATTCTATTGCACCTTTCAAACTCCAGCGCATCCTCGTCCCGCTTGATGGTACAGCTATTCACGAACCAGCGCTGCCTGTGGCCATCATAATGGCTCGTACCTTCGGCGCGGAACTGCACCTGGCGCTGGTGGTTCCAACCCTGGCAACCCTCTCAGGGGACCAGGCAGTATCGGGCTTATTGCTCCCGTCAACCACGCGTGCTATCCTTGACCTTTCGCAGCAAGATGCTACAGAATACCTGGAACATGCCGTCGCTCGCTGCCAGGCAGAAGGTGTAGTGGCTCATGCTGAAGTCCTGCGGGGCGATATTGTCCCAGAGGTGCTTGGCCTGGCTGAGCGCCTGAATGTTGATCTGATCGTGCTGGCCAGCCATGGGCGAACAGGCCTCGATGCTCTTTTCACAGGGAGCGTCGCCTCACGAATAGCAGGACGAAGAATTCGTCCACTATTGCTGGTTCGGGCAGGGCAGTCTGCAGGTTAGAAAATGTTCGTGACACTTTTCGTAACGATTTTGAAATGATGATGTGGTAATATTCTATCGTACCAGGGGATTGGTCTTGATAAATTGAATGAATACTTGCTAAGGGTGGTTGAGAATACTATGCAATCAATATATGTCCCTTTTTGGCTGTGCAAACCCGGGAAGGAGGAACTATGAGTAAACGCATCAGCTTCTGGCTAGTGTGGCTTATGTGGGTTCTCTTTCTGGTTATCACGTTTTTTAGTGAGCTTCTCTCATTCAAGAACACACCCGCTATGTCGCCGGGTGATATTATTGGCAATATTTTCTTCGACCTCGTAATCCTGGTATTCTTTACTGTAGGAGCTTTTATAGCCTTCCACCGGCCCCAAAATCCCATCGGCTGGATCATTTGCGCTACTGCGCTTATCTGGGTGTTCAGTGATTTTGCGCTCGAATATGCGGTGTATAGCCTGATTACTGCTCCAGGCTCACTCCCCTTTGGAGTGTTCGTTGGTGTTTTAGGAGCTATAGGAAAAGGAATTGCCTGGTTCCCTATCATTACGTTATTGCTGCTGCTTTTTCCGGATGGGCACCTGCCATCGCCTCGCTGGCGGCCTCTTGCCTGGCTCATCATCGGCCTTATGATTGCTAATCCGTTTACGTTTCTGTTTGATCCAACACCGTTTCTAAATTCTGATCAGCGCCTCTTAGCGGTACAAAACTCTCTTGGCATTCCCGGTACCAGCGCTCTCTTTGACCACCTCAATACTCTTGATAATCTTGCTTTATTTGCATGTGCTGTTGCCTGCATCGTTTCTGTTATAATTCGTTTTCGGCGAGCAAAGGGGGATGAACGCCAGCAACTTAAATGGTTGGCTTACGGCACTATTATAAGTCTTCTGATACTTGTCCTTATCATCGTTCTCATCTTTTCAAATGTCACTGAAGGTTTCCTATCCAGCCTGCTCTTCTACCTACCTCCGCTTATTATCAGTTTCTCTGTTGGCATCGCTATCCTGAGGTATCGCCTCTATAATATCGATATCCTCATCAACCGTACATTAGTCTATGGTGTTTTAACAGCTTTGCTAGCGCTGATCTACTTTGGTCTTGTCTTCATCCTGCAATCCCTTGTACGTGCGTTTGGCGGACAAATCTCGCAGACTCCTCTCGTTATCGTTGGTTCGACCCTCGTAATTGCTGCTCTCTTCCAGCCTTTGCGCAGGCGCATCCAGCAGGTGATTGATCGGCGCTTTTACAGGCGGAAATATGATGCTGCCAAGACAGTGGAAGCGTTCAGCACAACACTTCGCAATGAATTAGATTTGGACCAACTGCACGAGCATCTTATCAAGGTAGTTCAGGAGACGATGCAGCCAACGCATGTCTCGTTGTGGCTGCGTAAACCTGAACGTGACAAGAAAAGATGACCTGTGTCAAACCACTAATGGTCCGACGCAGGTCATCTTGTTTAGAAGATCAGATTACAAATTGCAGGTAGACAATCCGCGCTTTTCCAGGTATTGCTGGTGATAGTCTTCCGCGCGGTAGAATGTTGAAGCAGGAACGATTTGTGTCACGATTGGTCGCCTGTATCTGCCTCTCTCTGCTAGCTTCTGTTTAGACGCTTCAGCAGCGGCTTGCTGTTCTGGTGTGTGATAGAAGATGACCGAACGATATTGGGAACCGATATCTGGTCCCTGGCGATTCATTGTGGTCGGATCATGGTTATCCCAGAATACTTTCAATAGCTCTTCGTAGCTTACGCGAGAGGGATCATATTCCACTTCTACTACTTCCGCGTGGCCAGTTTTGTGTGAGCAGACGTCGCGATAGGAGGGGTTGAGGAATGTTCCTCCCTCGTAGCCAGCTGCTGTTGAGATGACTCCTTTTACCTGGCGGAAGTCTGCTTCGACGCCCCAAAAGCATCCTGCTCCGAATGTTGCTTTTTCCATGATAAATACTATTCCCTTCTGAATATATTGATTGAATAGATTTTATAAATTGTTATATTCCAAAGTCTATAACGCCGCCGCATGCGGCGAGGGAGAGAAGTGCGCGGGGAACACCCCACACCCCGGCAAGGGACTTCGTCCCCTGCACCCCTTGAGTCTGCGTAATATAGGTTATGGTTCGCTGCATACCAGCTGTTTGATTATTTCGAGTCTTCAGTTTTGGGTTGGAAGCTTAAGGAAAGGGAATTGATGCAATAGCGTTTTCCGGTTGTCTCTCTTGGGCCGTCATCGAAAACATGCCCCAGGTGAGCGCCACAATTTTTGCAGATTACTTCTGTTCGTCTCATGAAGAATGAGTTATCTTCATGCAGTTCGACGTGCTCCATGTTTACTGGATCGTCAAAGCTGGGCCATCCAGACCCTGATTCAAACTTGGCGTCCGAAGAAAACAAGGGCTGTCCACATGCGACACAATTGTACATTCCCGCTTCATGGTTGTAATACAGCGCGCCACTAAATGCTCGTTCGGTTCCCTTCTGCCGGACAACTTTGTACTGTTCGGGAGTAAGTTTCTCTTTCCAATACGATTCCGGTTGATTTTTCATGTCGTTCATAATGATTTCCTCTCGATTTAAAAAAGGTTTTGAGTTCCGGGTCTTTTCAAAAGTTCCTCCTTTCCCCTCCCCACCCATGGGAGAAAGGGAAAATGTGGGGACACTCCACACCCCGTCAAGGGGCTGCAGCCCCTTGGAACCCTGCTTTACTCGACTTTCGAAAAGCCCAGCTTTGAGTGTGGTGAGACGGAAGATCTCACCGGATGAATACAATACACTTAATAGACTAAACAGTTGGCAGAATGTTACATTTAATTCAAGGGATGACTGGATGTTTGTGGTATGTGTCATCACCTTTCATTTAAGATAACAACGAGAAGGTCTTAAATGTTCCTTTTTTTCGTCTCTTGTAACGTTTTTAGGACGCTGTAGATAGTATTGTTGTGTAGGGAACAAATGTCTCAGCTATAATATATAGCATGAAGAGACTGAATACGTTAGTGTAAAGTTTAGCTGGTGTGCCGCACTGGGAATGTTACTATGGATGTTCAGCAAGTGTCTTTTGTAAAGAACGAACAGTTCAAAGCTACAAGATACAGAAGATACACGCTTGCAGGGGCGTTCGCTCGTGTTTGCACGGGGTATGAGGTTCATACTGGTGCTTTGTCGCTGCTTATTTTCATTGACAGTCTACCAGTGTATATGGCACAACTAGATAGCGTATGTGGTGGTATTGCATGCGGTATTGGGCAACCTTTCTTGCTGTCCGACTGTTCTCATTACATGCAATCAAGCAACCCACTGCACTCATTGATCCTGTACTGCTGGTTCGGCTGTTGGCAAGGCCTGTAAGCATCCGAGTAGCCAATACAGGAACTTTCAATGAAGTGTATGTACCTGTGTGCCGTTAGCGATCATATGCTATACTTGTACCGTACATTGTAGACGTTGCGTCCAATGAATACCCATAACTATTCTGAAAGGCGAGAAAGCAGTTGACCCAAGGAGGGGCCATATGAGCATAGCGATTATCCTTTTGGGAGCTGTGATCCTTTTTTGGTCGGATTGAGTCTGGAAACGTTAAGATACTTCTCTGGGCAAGAAGGCTTCATGTTTGCCCTTTTCAAAAAGGAACAAGCAGTAAAGGACCCCTTGTGGTCTCAAGAAGAAGAATAACCCCCCTGTCTCACAGCAAACTCATCATGCCCCTATACGCTTCTCGCTCAAATGCGGAGGAGAGGCTAAATACCAATAAAAGCTAGAACTAAGACATAAATCACAATGGCTTCAGCAAAAGCCATCCCTACCAACATGGCTGGCAAGATTTTACTTGCTGCCTCTGGATTTCGACCTATGGCCTCTACGCCCTTTGCGCCGATCAGTCCAATAGCAAGAGCTGGGAGTAATCCTCCTAGCGCAACGATTAAACCTCCTTGAAGACTTAGATGCACGTTTTCATCGCCTCCTTCGACTCAATAGATACAGCTGTCTGTTTTGGAGTATAAGCATTGGTCTCACACTCTTATCACAACTTTTGGCGTCATTCTCACAAAACAATCACACTCTGAAAGAGCGGCCACGCTAGTATGTCGGCCTCTTTGATCTAGCCCTTTCGCTTGAAATGACCACTCCCCAACTGTAGAGACAAACCAGCCAGAATGCTATAGTGGCTCCTAACATGACGCCTTTCAGGAAATCATCAGCATCTCTTCCACCAGCACTATACGACCCTACCACATAGTTTATGGCTAAGAGCGCGCATCCCAGGGTCGGCAACAAGATGTATTTGAAAAAACTGCTTACGTTGCGTACCATGCTCGTCTCCTTTCTAGCTCGATCAAGCTCGCTCCCTTTATCTGCGCTCATATGTTAAAAAAACCTTTCCATTTTATAGTCTACACTCCACACGTTACAGCCCAATCACATTTGAGGTTGGCAAGCTCTCGCATTAATCACAAATTCTCTCGCATGCTCTCCATCCTCTCCTTCTTCTCAAACGGAGCTGCTCTTTCAGGGCACATTTTGCTCTGGAGATGGCAACAGGTTTATGGGATAACAAGGCGACTTGAGCAACTCTCCGCTAACTGTGATGAGTTTGTGCGCAAGCTTTGCCTCTGATTGGGTACAATACTCTTAGCATCACTGTTGGTAATGGCAGTCGGACTCTCCGGAAGAGGCACCACCGGGTGTCATGTGCCTGCGGGGGATGAAGGCCCAGGCTTTCCTCCTCGTTGCGTAGCCTGAAATGAGTGAAACTGCTTTAAGCAAGGAAGAAACGTATGTCAATCAGGAAGATCAAACAGCACATCCGCACGGCCCAAGAAATTGTGAGGATCACCAACGTGATGTTCCTGGTAGCTGCGAGCAAGCTTTCGAAAGTCAGGAAGCGTCGCCAACAGGCACGTCGGTACT
>CAVPEB010000024.1:0-44853 GCA_963702765.1 uncultured Chloroflexia bacterium | reverse complement strand
AGGTGAGGGTATGGTCAATCGGTTTGGCATCAATCACATGGTAGTCGTCAAGGACGAGGACGAAATGATCTGTTAGGGTGGTAAGGTCATTGAGCAGGGCCGTCAAAATCGTTTCGGTTGGCGGTGGCTGAGGGGATTGGAGCACACCCAACACCCCTTCTCCGATATTCGGCGCAATCGTCTGCAAAGCAGCGACGAGGTACGTCAGAAAGCGTGTGGGATCGTTCTCCCCTTCGTCCAGTGACAGCCAGGCTGCCAGTCGCTCGATTCCCTCGACCCATTCACTGACCAGCGTGGTTTTCCCAAAGCCGGCCGGGGCAGAGATGAGTATCAGCTTGCGGTGTAGACCCTCGTTTAGCTGCTCGAGCAGGCGGGGGCGGATGACAACGTTCGGCCGAAGCGGAGGGATATACAGTTTAGTAGCGAGAATTGGTGTCACTTTCTCTCTCCTCCAACGACTTCCCGCATATCAAGCCATTCCTCAGGGTCAGAACTCTTCTTTCCAGACTCCGGGCTGCGATCTGCCACTAATTCCTGAGGAAGTCGTCCGTAGCGCTGGACACAGAGCCGAAAGGCCTTCATAGCGGTACGATAATTGGGAGGATCAAGAGCCATGGAGTCTTTTTTCCTCTCATTGTCTGGCTTCTGGCGAGGTAAGACTTCTGGACTTGAAAGAACATCGCGCCATCTAGTTCTATAGCTATTTTTATTCGATCCATAACCAATTCCTCTAGTGCTCTGATGCAAAGGAAATGCTTTCTTCACATTACCAGTGTAACATAGATTATAATCAGTCATCTGTTTCCATTAGCTGAATCGATGAAAGGAGACGAGCAATGCTTATCCGCAAACTAACAATTGGAAGACGGAGAAGCGCTTTGGGCCTTGCGTTTAAGAGCGCTCAAAGATAATCCTGAAGCATTCGCCACAACATACGAGGAAACACGAAGACGTGGGAAAGAACAATTTATTCAGCGTATTCACCCGAAGGAGGATGCTTTTTATCTGGGCGCTTTCGAGTCAGATTTAATCGGCATGGTGTACTTTCGGCGAGATGAGAGCCGCAAAAACCTTCACAAAGGGCATGTTCTGAGTATGTATGTCAAGCCAGAGAGTCGTGGGCTTGGTGTAGGCAAAGCACTCTTGCAGGAAGTGATCACTCATGGCAAATCGTCTCTCCGGTTTGGAACAACTTCATCTGATGGTCGTGACAACGAATGATGCTGCGCGCTCTTTATATCGTTCCATGGGTTTTGAAGTATATGGAACCGTACTACAGGCCTTTAAAGTTGATGAGCAATACTGGGATGAGGAGTTGATGGTATTACGATTGCAATGACCTGCGTGCACATCAATCCTCGGGATTCGGTATGGACACTGTCGGTGGGCATTGATTCGCACATATTGCTCCATTAACACATCTGGTGAAGAGAGACAGATTACCTCCATATTGTCATTCTGAGCGTTAGCGAAAAATCTCTGTGCCCAAAGTGTGAGATTCTTCGCTAACGCTCAGAATGACAAGTGAGGGTTCTCCATTTCAGGCTACGTTCTAGTTGTACTGTTGAACGAAGATATGGATTCGTTTAGTTGGAACTTGCTTATTGTACTCTCAGTAGGATTTGATTGCTCCAGGGGTCGTTTACACGAATGAGGTCTTCCTGCTTTTCAAAAGGAACCTGGTGGGCAAGCAAGCGCTCTTTGACTTCCTGCAAACCTTCACGAGAAGCAATGGCGATCACATACGTTTGCAAACCTGCAGCATCTGCGGGTGTGGGTTTTGCTCCACGCGAGTGCCATGTGTTCAGGCCAATGTGATGATGGTAGCCACCAGCGCTGACGAAAAGCGCTCCATGCTGTGATAAGTCGGCAGTGACATCGAAACCTAAGATAGTGTGATAGAATTCTCTGGCTTCTTTGATATCACCAACTTGCAAATGTATATGACCGACACGAGTTCCTGCTGGTATAACTTCCCACGGTTCAGCATCGCGTTCACCTTCTGCGACCATGCCACGGATATCGACTGGATCAGTCGCCATCTCGACCATGCCATTTGTCCATTGCCATTCACTTCGGGGACGATCCCGGTACAGCTCAAGACCATTGTCATCCGGATCTGATATATACAATGCTTCACTCACCAGGTGGTCGCCCTGACCAATCTGTATACCTGCTCTGGCAACGCGCAGTAGTTCGCGACCAAGGTCCGCTCGTGTTGGGAAAAGTATGGCCACATGGTAAAGACCAGTTGCTCTACGCGGCTGAGGTGCAGCTCCAGGAACTTCAATCAGCTCCAAAAGTGGTTGTTTATCCTGGCCACCAAGTACCACCTTTCCCGGCTCCTGCTCGATGGGCTGGAAAGCGAGTATGCCTTCATAGAAACGACGTGAACGCTCAAGATCAGCAACGCGCAATGTAACCAGTCCAATATTTGTACCAGGGTGGATCGATGCAGTCGTTGAAGTTGCTTGTTGTTCTGTTGACATGAAATTGTCTCCATTCTCGCATTATCTGCGATTTTACGGGCTTGTATCTACAACAAATAACTGCCCGTTTTGTAAAAGAATCTGTTATTTATACTAACAAAAAGTAAGTAAAATATCATCCCTACCTTATTATCTCATAGGATTGTAGCAAAGTTGATTAAATGTAGGGATTGGGCTTGCCCTGTCCGTATTCTCGCACACTTGCCCAGTCCAAGAGCCAACCCCCTTACTCTGTCCGGGTCCCTCATACCCTGTCCGTGTCATTCACACACGGCGTCCTGGTTCATCGACGATCCTTCCCGTGAATCATCCAAATTTGATGGAACCAAACTTACACTTCAGTTTGACGCGGAACCCGCCGCAAGCCACTGTCAGGCGCGTTTTTCGTGAGGCTTTAGCTCTTGCATTTTTGTTGAATATCATGTATTATAGAACTATGAACACAACAACATTAGCCTACCAGAGAGATGAGCACCGTGTCCATCTGATCTTGTATCACCTGATCTGGTGTCCCAAAAGAAGAAAGCCGATTCTTACGGACAAGATCAAGGAGCGGTGCCAGCAACTCTTGCAAGAGAAATGCCAGAGCAAGGGTTGGCAGATCATTGAACTGGCTATCCAACCCGATCACATCCACATCTTTGTGCGGGTCTGGACTTCGGATAGCGCGGCTGAGGTCGTCAAAGAACTGAAAGGGATCACCTCTTTCTACTTGCGACAAGAGTTCAAGCCGATTTTGAGCAAATTGCCGTCTTTGTGGACACGCTCGTATTTTGCTGCCACGGTAGGCTCGGTGAGTGCAGAGGGCATCCGTGCGTATATCGAAGCACAGAAAGGAGTCTAGCATGGCAAAAGCCACCACCACTATCAAGCAGGCTTTAAACCATCGCAGTGAGCATGGTGCGTGGTTTGCTGCCAATCAGGCTCTTTTCAATCGGGTGGCTGCCTTCTATTTTGAGGTGATTGCCGCCCATGAGCAGGTGCTCTCCCTCTCCAGCAAAAAAGCCCTCACCGCTCTTGAACACCTCACCCATGCCACAGAAAGCAACCCTCATCCGGTCATGCCTCTTTTCGAAGTGGGAGAGGATATTCCCGCCATGTTCCGGCGCGCGGCTATTCATGCGGCGCTTGGGTCAGCCCGATCGTTCTACTCCAGCCTTTCAAAGTGGAGAAAGCGCAAAGAGAAAGCGCAGGCCAAGGGGAAGAAATTGCATGAGCGCCCTCCAGTTCCACCACGTGCTTGGCACAAGTCTGCGACGCTCTATGCAGGCATGTGGAAAGAGCGCACCGGCTCCTCTGTAGTGATCAAGGTGTGGACCGGGGCGTGTTGGAGTTGGTTGAAATGTCGCATCACGGGGCGTGAACTTCCTCTTGATGCAGAGTTGGGCAGTCCTCAGCTTATCCAAAGGGGCAAGCAGTGGTGGCTCCATACTCCCGTTGAGAAGTCATTCAGGAGCCCTGGTAAAATTGAGCAACACATTACGACCAATGCACACACCAGGATGTGTGCAGTCGATCTGAATATGAGCGAGCACATAGCGGTTGCGACGATCCAAACAGTTGAAGGTACGATCCTTGCTACCAGGTTCATTGGTGGTGGCCAAGAGATAGCCGGCTTTAGGAAGAAACAGTTAGGACGCATTGCACGCAACCGATCACGGACGGGCATTATCGCGGAGAACGAACAAGACAATGCAGACCTCTGGCGCAAGATTCGCCACCGTGATGAGCAGCTAGCCCATCTGGTGAGCGTGCGCCTTGTCCAGTTTGCCAAAGAGCATGAGGCGACCATTCTGGTGTTTGAGCACCTGGGCAACCTCAAGCCGGAGAAGGGCAAGTACAGCCGCCGAGGCAACAGCAAGCGCGCCTTCTGGATGAAGGGACGCATCTTCACGTACGCCAAATACAAGGCGTGGAATGAAGGGATCATCACCAGTCGGGTCAATCCAAGAAATACCAGTCGTGAGTGCGCACGTTGCGGAGAGCTGGTGGCCCGTTATGCCGAGGGAGAACCCGCAGAGGGGTACACCTCGGGCGCACCTCTGGTGCTCTGTCCTGAGTGTGGCATGCGCGGCAATGCGGATCGAAATGCTAGTCTGCGCATCGGACATCGTCTCATCGCCCGCTATCAGAAACCTAAGCAGGAAAAGCCTCCCACTCCTCCAGTGAGAGAGAGCGAAGAGAAATCTTCAGGTGTTGTCATCTGCCAAGAAGCCAAAGGCTGTGAGGGACTATCTATCCCGAAAGCCAAGCATGCAGACGCCAACGAGCATGGCACCGCTCAAGAGGTGTGGTGTGGGATGGCACCACCCACCTCAGATATCCCTCACCAACTACGATTCCTAGTTGAGTTGTAGCCACGCTACACCGACTCAGGGAACCGACTACGTAGGGGTGTCAGAAGCTGCAGGGCTTTAGCCCTTGCGGAGTGTCACAATAGATGTAAACGCCCATATGATGATTGAGGATCTTTCTTAGCGAGATAGTGAAAGGATACGCCATGACAGACGCACACTCAGACGCCAGCACGCGCAACTCGAAATTTATAAAGGCACCGCAGCAAACGATCTATCGGGCATTTACTGACCCGGCGGCCCTGGCTGTTTGGCTTGCGCCAGGAGACATGACGGGCGTCGTTCATAGTTTCGACTTCAGAATTGGGGGAGGGTATCAGATGTCGCTCTATTATCCTTCACCCGAATCCTCCATGCAGGACAAGACTTCAGAAAGGGAAGATAGATATACTGCACGCTTTGTGGAACTGAAGCCGCCTGAGAAAATCGTCGAAGCGATAACCTTTGATACGGTCGATCAGGCCTTCATAGGAGAGATGATCATGGAGGTCACATTAGACCCTGAAGAAGGCGGAACGACCGTATCTATCGTATTCAAGGATATTCCATCGGGCATTCGACTCGAAGATAATGAGCTTGGTACACAATCGACTTTAGAGAAGCTAGCGCTCTTTGTCGAGTAGTGCGCCGATTAATCCGATTGTGACCGAGCATTGGGAATTTGTGGAAGCGTTGACATGCTGCGCTGCGCCATCATATATCGTCTGATATTCTCTATTGATGATCCCACGTGCGTGAATGGTCGTAGCCAAGGTTGCCATGACATTACCTTTGATAGTATCTCAAATTGAGTTACTCCAGGTGTATTTTTGACCGATCCAGGACATACATCGCGTTCTTCATCTCCGATTCTGACTCTCAACCAGGCATGGCCTGAGATCCCTCCAGGCCAGTATACTCCATCAACCACTTTAGCTGGAAATTTGCAACGCATAGCAAAACACCGGCCTTGTTTCGATACCCAGCTTATCGAAAATCTTTTTCAGTGCCAGTGCCTGTTGTTCGCAGTATCCAAGGCCGCGCTCAAATGCCCTGGAAGGTGTATCCCAGGTGTTGAGGCGGGAGTAGGTAAATTTTTTAGCAGCAAGGTTTTGGGCATATGCAACAAGCTCCCATCCTTGCATCTGTGTTTGTTTGCATGCTTCAACTACGTCATCAATAGTTGTAATACCATCCATCGAAACTCGATCCTGCTTTGGCAAACGCCGTAACATAGGTATGGTGAGTAGATAGACAGTAAGTACCCCTAAAGCGCCTGTGCCGGTAAGTAACAACAGTATTTTTTTAAACATATGTCGCTCTCTAATACTCTAACTTACCTCTACATTATCCTTCTCAACGCCTCTGCCCGCTTCAAACCGTTGATAGATCTCTTCAGCCCAAGCTGCGGCTCGCTCAAGTTCTCCCTCTTCTAAAGGGCCTTCTCTCTCAGCCACAAAAAAGCTCTCGGGTTCGACGATGAGCGAGGCGCCTGCTCTCTTGAGTTTACTGGCAATCCCATGTGCTGCTGAGCCAGATTTCCATGCAGACATATGGTAGCGCGTATCAAATGCGCCTGCACCAATGTCTTTTAACGTTCGGCGTGGAAAACCCTCAAGTAATGTCTTCATACTTGGACTCAGTCCATGACGTTGTGTTGGCCCGCCAACAAGCAACAGATCAATTTCTTTCAACTCGGTCAGGCCAGCTTCATCAGCTAAGGCGATTCGGGCTGTTCCATGCTCTCCCAGTTTGTCCGCCATTGCTTGAGCAAGCTGTGCCGTATTCCCAAAGGTCGAATCATAAATGATGAGAGTGTTCATCGTTATTTCCCTTCTTTCTCACAAAAGGCATACTCTCCCGAATAGAAGATACCTTTTCCTTGTCACAACTTGCTCTCGTCTTGTCGTCTAAGGCTCACGATCAGGTCACAAACATGTTGATGAGGGGAGTTATTTTGAAATGTCATGCATCTTAATCGTAAGGATGACTTTGTCCCCCCGTACTATGATAGAAGTACGGTTAGTTTTTTATAACAAGTATCCTTTTGTAATTGAGGAGGAAACACAATGTGTTTGAGTTGTGGTTGTGGTAAACCTGACGATGATCATGGTGATAGCCGAAATATAACCATGGATGACGTGAAGCGTGCTGCTGAAGCGGCAGGAACGACTCCTGATAAAGTAGCGCAAAATATTATGAGCGGTTCTGGCAATCAGCAAGGGTCGGCCGAGAATTCCTCAACTGCTCAATTTCCACAAAGCAATGCTAATTCTTCAGGTTCTTTTCTGCCTGCTGACCAGCCGCAAAGACATCCTGGTCAGTATGCCCAACAGCTAGGTCAGGAATCGGGAAGTGATTGGCAGGAAAGTCAACAAATGGGGAATACTGGACGAGGCGGCGTGCAGAAACCAAATGAAGAATAGAGAGTTATTCTCTACTCCTGCTTCTCTCAACGAGCAAGGGGCGATTCGTCATAGTGCTTTAGCAAATCTGCTGGCCCATCATAGATTGCTATTGCTCCCGCAAGATCAGCATCGCTCCAACCACCGCTGCGAAATGCGATAGTGCTAACTTGAACTTTCTTCGCAGCTTCGATATCGTATATCTCACGTTTAACGTGTTTCGAGAGCTTCATGTACAGATCTTGCCCAGGTCCGAATACTGTCACAATAAGTATCCATACCATCTTCAAGTACATCTGCAACAGTCATAGTCCATGCGATTGGATGGTCATATCTACCATGTGAGGCAGGCGTTCCTGTAATTTTCCATGTGCGTGTGCTTGAACTCAGTACACTACGATTACGCTTGCGTACCTGTTCTGGCGTCAGGCCGCGTTCCATAAAATCCCTTAACAACGTGATCCCCTGACGTAAACCTTCTGGTGAGTATAAACTCGGATGTTGGAGGTGATAGCATAACACCATCAAATGATGCACGACGCCGTTGTTTGGATTCTCCGATTCCCAAAATAGCATTTGATAAAAGTAATCCTGGCATGTCTCACCGTTGTGCCACGTGGCTCCACATTCAGGACAAAGCTGTATCGTTTCCATAGTAGTTATGCTCCTTATCCAGGCAAGTAAATTTGCAGGAGATGACTTTCGAGTATCGAATATACTGAATTTGCAGACACGTGCTTGTGGGAATTGCTATTCCTCGTCTGTAGTGCCGACATGTTCAATGCGATGGAGGACATCGGACATAGCATCGAGCCAGGGTGAACGATCTTCTGTCTGGTCCACCTCTTCCTGGCTTTGCAACACTAACCCTTCCAGAGTCAGGTAGTATTCTACCAGTACGCGCTCGCCGCTTGTATGCGCAACGCAATCCTCTAAGATGGATTGCGCTTCTTCATAGGCGCTCAATCGTTGTTGTGATTGGGTAAGTGCCTTCTGTGCGCGCTGAAATTGCTCTTGAACTGCTTCAATCTGGCGCGTTCTTCGACGTGGCCTTGTCTCTACTGCCTGCTCTTGCATCATCCCCTGGAGCACGATGGCAGCCTCACCTACCTCAATGGTTGCCTCATCACATCTGCGGGAGAGCCATGCGCGTACCGCGTGCAGGCGCACAAGTATATTTGCTCCCTCGGGCAAACGCAAGTTTTCATCGGAGAGCAGTTTATCACTGCCTGTTTCCTCGTTTTGAAAGGGAGGTAAATTATTATCTATATCCATAGTTATTTAAATTTGTACTAGACAAATTCGTCCCTATTCCATTCATTACGGCATCAACCATCCGCTCAACCCACGTATCTACAGCAGACGTAGATGACGGTAATTGAGAGCGCGTGAAAACCCAGTGGATCATCAATGATCCGGAGATCAACTCAAGTACCAAAGCCGGATCAATATCCCCGCGAATCTCATCACGTGCCTGAGCCTGCTCGACCATGTGAATGAATCGCTGGAGACGAGGAACAATGAGTTGCAGAATTGCGTCCTGGAAGATTTCGGGATTAGTCTGATACTCGCTGATAAACTTAGGCAGTAATTTCCCTAGGAACGGATAAGGATGCGTCATGAAGCCCTGGTAGGCAGTGCTTAAAAGCGTGGTGAGATCTTTGCGAAAATTTCCCGTCTCCATCACTGGTATATCAATCTGCACTTGCCGAATGGCATCCATAACAAGTTCATCTTTCGAGGACCAGCGTCTATAGATGGTAGTCTTGCCAACCCCAGCTTTAGCCGCAACCGCTTCTATGCTTAGTCCCTGGAATCCTTCTTCTGCAAGGAGTTCCAGGGTCGCTTCTATGATTGCCTTGTGCGCCTGGGCGCTGCGAGGACGCCCAGGCTTGCGTATTCCTTGTTCAGGTTCAGATGTTGTCGTCATACTTTAGTTGCATTACCTCCTGCTCTTCCATTGTAGTAGGCGTGGTTACCTGCGTCAAGTTGAGGGGCTGTCCTATTCTCGTGTTTAGCCTGGCTTGATATCAGCGTAGCGAAACTGGATCAAGCTGATCATCAGCAGCACTACGGCCACGCCAATCATGCCCAGGAAATTCGTCCAGTTGACGCCGAGGAAGACCGGGTTGCCGTACACGTGGAAGATCGAGAGATTCATAAGCCAGGCAGGTATCCTAATGCTACCCTCGAGCAATTCTTCTATGTAGGACACGACGAGATATGCAGAAAGCAAGCTTACCAGTGCACCATAGCGCACACGGCCGGCCAGCGCATAGACCAGGCCCAGGGTAATTAGCGCCATCGGGAACATGTTGAAGCTGGCCGCGAAGATCCTGCCCTGGTCTACGGCGAGATGAGCAAGCTGTGCCACTATGAGAATTACGAGCCAGGTTAGGATAGGAGCCAGCACCACCACCAGCACATTAGCGCCGAAGCGTTCCAGCAGGACCTTGCCTCGCGCTTGTGGGGTGCTGAATAACACTTCCAGCCGCCCATTTTCCAGGTCTGCGGCCCACTTCAAGGCCAGTGTCAATGCAAAGGCCACGACGAGGGGGGGCATGAACGTGAAGAGAAAGGTGCCCAGCATCGCGGCGTTGGTGTTGATGGGCGTGTCGAAAAAGAGTTGTTGCAGCAAGGGCGTCTTTTGTGTGAGCTCGTAAAACGCCTGCTGGGTGCTCAGAGCAATCACCAGGCAGTAGGCGCAGCCGAATATGACGCCCAGCCCCCACCAGAAGGCAGACCACCTATCGCGGTGCAAGGTCTGAAGGCTCACATTGCGTGTAGACATAGTATGCTCAGCCTCGCTCAGACTGCGCAGCGTGTAGTGGTTAGTGGGCTCCTGCTTGTTCAGCCACGAGAATGCCACCCCGCCGATATCGCGCCTTGCGAAGAGCAGTAGACTCACTCCGGCACAGAGCATAGCAAGACTCGCCAGGAGCACTGCCGCCAGAGGCTGGTTGGGGAAACTGGGAATGAGCGGGCGGTTGAGATTGTAGTAGTAGAATGGTGAGAGGAACTGCACCCAGCCTCCATGCAGTAAACGTCCAGTGCTATCAAGGAGCATGGAGAGCACTAGCAGGCCACTGGCCCAGCCTGCTGCCACCGCACGGCTAGTCGTGAATTGCGAGAACAGCAGTGCGAGACATCCAAAGAAGAAGGCCAACAGGCTCGCGTTTAGCCCTACCAGGAGCACCCTGACCACATTTGCGTGCCCCTCAAGACGGGCTTGACCAGCTATCAGACCCAGGGCAAGCAACAGCCCAATCAGAATCACTGCGATCAACAGCGCACTCAGCTTCGAGAGCAACAGGCGCGTGCGTGACCGCGGCGTAGCCAGCAAGACTTCCATACTGCCGTGTTCCTCTTCCCCACGCACCAGGCGCGCTCCTGCCAGGATGGGCCAGAAGCAGATTGCGAGTGGTACGAAGAGTTCCATGATACGCCAGGTAATGAACCCCTCAGGGGTCTGGATTTGGTAGGGGTTGCCGAGAAAGCGGAAGAGTGGCGCGAGGCTGCCAAAGACCGCAATCGTCGTTTGCGTGCTCTCAGCGAAATCGATGAACCCGAACAACCCAAAGGCGAAGCCCCAGGCCAGGATAGCCACGCGATAATCTCTCAACGTTTTGCTCAATATGCTGCGAAACATCATACACCTCCTATCCTGCAAACACGGAAGGCGCCTGCTGCGGTTCGTAGAAGCGCAGGAAGACTTCTTCCAGCGTCGGCTCATGTGTTGTAATATTCGTTGCGTTGTGTTGGCTGGCGATGTGAATGATCTCCGTCAAGTCACCTTGGACGCTCAATTGCAAGGTGTGATCATCCGCGCTCCGAGCAACGTTGGCTGCACCCACGACGTTCTTGAACCACGAGCCCTCGGCTGAGCCTGCAAAGGTGATCTCTACGTCGTATTGGTGGATCTCTTTAAGTGAAGATACGTGATCGATCTTGACCAGTCGTCCCTCGCGGATGATCGCCACACGGTCGCAGGTATGCTCCACCTCAGGTAGGATATGCGAGGAGAGGAAGACGGTCCTACCCTCAGCGCGCACTTCGGCTACTATACGATAGAATTCCTGCTGGTTGAGTGGGTCTAGTCCTGATGTTGGTTCGTCCAGGATGAGTAAGCTTGGCTTATGCATGAAAGCCTGCACCAACCCTACCTTTTGTTTATTGCCATGTGAATATTCGCGGAATCGCTTGCTGGGATCTAAGCCTAGTCGTTCAACCAGCGTACGCAAGTAGGCCTGGTCCACGCCTCCGCGCAGGTGTCCCAGATATTGAAGGATCTGCGCACCTCGCATGCCGGGATCGAAAGCGAATTCGCCTGGCAAGTAGCCGACCTGTTTCTTAAGCTGGGTAGACTGATTCCAGCAATCTAAACCGCCAATTGTGGCACTGCCACTGTTGGCATGCAGCAGGCCCATTAAAGTGCGCATTGTTGTGGTCTTGCCCGCGCCGTTAGGGCCTAGAAAGCCGAAGACCTCGCCCTCCTGAACAGCAAACGTGACCTCAATTATACCTCGACTCCTGCCGTAGCTTTTAGTAAGCTGATTGGTTTGAATAGAATTGGACATGGGTTAATCCTCCTCTCTTATTATGATACGATACATCATCGTTTCTATAATAAATTGTAACACAAACAATTAAGAAACGCAATAGTATCGTATCGTAATTCTAAAATGAAGAGCAGATCTGTAAGTTTGAGGAAGGAACATATAGCAAGAGCAGAAATTCAGGTTCGCGACTTAATCCTTATGAAAAGATCGGAACGCACTTGAGCGCTCTGAACGTGTGCGCGCGCGTTCCGTTTCCATTATACCTTGCTCTTTCAGTTTTATGTAGATCCAGAGAGCGATTCCGAGAAGAACTCCGCCAATGAGATAAGCACCAAGGACATCGCTGGCCCAATGATCACCCAGATAAATGCGGGATGGACCAATCAATGCGACAAAAAACGCGGATATTATAAGAAGAGCGATACGCCACCAACGTGTCCCACGGAAGAGGATAATCCCGAATGAGAAGAGTAGCCCCCAGAAAGCCATGTACGCCATAACATGCCCGCTTGGAAAGCTCTGCCCTGTTGTTGATTGAAACACATCTACAAGGTGACTGGAAGGGCGTGGACGCGCGACAAGGATTTTCAATAGTGTATTCAATCCGAAGCTAATCACGGAGAGGGCCACGACAAACACAGCCTCTAAACGTAGGCCCGCGAACCAGAAAATCAAGGCTGCGAGTAGAACAAGGCAGGGTATAACGAATATATTTCCCCCGAAACTGACTGCATCCATGCTTAACTTCAACCAGGTCGCAGGATTCTCCTGAAATTCGCGTGTGATCGTAGTATCGATTGGGTTCACCGGATAAACATGAACCAACCACGCCAATAGACCAAACAGTGAGAGTTGGATAGCATAAATGATGAGCAAAATGCCTCCAACATGTCTCAAGTGATCCTGTGTGCGACGCGAAGTTGTAATATCACGCTCAGCGTTTTCGGCAATCGTTTCTATATGTTCGTGCAGTCCTTCTTGTGGTGGATTTGGGGACATCGGCGTAACCTCTCTCGTGCTTGTATTCTTTCCGGATATGTACATACACGCATAAGTAAGCTGATTCGTTTCGCGATGCTCGAATACGTTCGCGATGTCCCTTTTATTATCCCTTCATAAAGCTTAGTTTGGAGTCGTCCGACACCTAAACCAGCACGGTAGCAGTTACCGAATAAATGGCTGGTAGAAAATCAGCAATCAATTTCCAGCTATCTCCACGATTATTGGTAGCGAAGAGTTGTCCTGTATTCGTTCCAACATACACTCCGCATGGGTCTAGCGCATCAGCACACATGCCATGGCGTAGCACTCCAAGGCGTACGCCAGGCCCTGCTGGCAAGCCTTCACCCAGGGCTTGCCACTCTTCGCCGCCATTCTCGGTTCGATAGACCGTAAACTGCTCATTGACATTATTTCGTCCCTCCGATCTCGACGATAACGTACACAGTATCGGGATTATGCGCATCGAGTGCGATAGGAAAGCCAAATTCGGAGGGCAGATTGTGTTGTATATCAATCCAGTCATCGCCCGCGTTGAGACTCTTATAAATGCCACAATGGTTCTGCTGGTACAGTACATTTGGATTCGTCGGATGCTGTACAAAGCGATGAATGCATTGCCCATATTCAGGATATTGATCAGGCAAGAAGCCAGCTCGTGTGTTCTTATTTGCGAACACCCAGTTCTGACCACCATCATCGGTGCGCATGCACCCAACAGAGGAAATACCTACCCACATGCGCGAAGTATTGGAGGGATCGGCAACAATTGTATGCAGGCATAATCCTCCCGCTCCAGGTACCCAATGTTCCCGCGTTGGATGGTTTGCAAGTCCAGCATTGATTTCCCAATGTTTGCCACCATCTTTACTGACCCACAGGCTCGCAGGATCAACCCCTGCATACACAGTTCCAGCTTCATCAGGACGACCCGGCACAATTGTCCAGATATTTTCGAGTTTCTGCTCGCCTCCTTCAGGAAACTGGATCCCGACTTCAGGCTCGTGCCATGTCTCTCCAAAATCATCACTATAGCGCAGAAATGATCCGAAAAAGTCTCCATTATCTGCTGCGAACATTCTCTGTCCATCGCGTTGATCTAGAGTTGCGAAGAAAACACGACTCGTCTTCAACGCAGTAGTTTCTACTTCCCACTTTTCTCGATCACGTGAAGTCAACAGAAATAGCCCGCGTTTTGTGCCAACCAGCACAACGACAGTACCAGGTTCATACAGTTTTCGATGGTTCATTGCTTCCTCCTTCAAGTTTGTGCAGCTACTGTATCAGGAACAACCACCAGCAACGGATTGCAAGATGTAGATAGTAGCTCCCATTTGTATGGGGGTATCTAGCCCTTGCAAGTAACGAATATTTTCACGATTCAGAAAGATGTTTACATAGGGACGAAGTTCGCCCGTTTCATAACACAGGTTGAACCTCATGCCGGGGTAATCATGATCGAGAGTGTCGATCATCTCTTGTATGGTTGAGCCAAAAACGGTAGATCGATTTTTGGTTGCCTACTTTTTCACGTAGCACATAGGGTAGGATAACTGTTGCGGAAGGAATGACATTCTGCGAGTTCATGAATTTTGCGGCATTCCCCCCACTCCTGAAGGAGTGGGGGGAATGCCGCCCCTCCTTTCGACTAAACAGGCCGAAGCCTTCTGGACGACCGTGAGCTGTTTGCAGCTGGCACTGGCATGGATCCTCGTTCCATCCAGGGTCCGTATATCAAAGTAGCCCGAACTTCTTCTCCCGAAGACAAAACACACCTGCCCTCGATACCTCACGCAGTCGAAGAGGCGAAAGCCTTGAACGTCCTTGGGGGCGATGTTCTGTTGTCGCTTCCCACCTTTCCTGATCGTGGCCTTATGGAGCTGCCGATTATTGCGCCTGACCCACTTGATGAGATACCACGCGGTATCGGAGCAGGCCAGTGTGTTGCCACTGATACAGCGCGCATCCACCAGATGCGACTTGTCTAACTGGTGGCTGATGCGTGTGTGCTTTGTCAGGTACCCATAGGTCAGTTGCACTTGCAGGAACACCGCTTTTGCCTGGTTGTAGATACACCACCGGATGATGCCCATCTGAGTCGCATCTCGCACTCCCTCACGCTTTCGTGGGAGCTTGTCTTCCTGGTGCGTGCGATGAATAAGATCGTGACAGCTCTCGCAGAGCGTGATCAGGTTATCTGGGCGATCCCCGCCTGTTTTGCGGGATATGATGTGGTGGACGTTTAAAATCTTGTCCTTCGACTTGCCCAGGCACCACTGGCAGCAATGCTGGTCACGATACAGCACATACTCGCGCACATTCCAAAAGCCGAGTTGCGGCCCTTCTTGATAGGCTTTCCCTTCAATCTCAGGGTGTTGTATTTTCTGCAGGTCGAACTGCGCCACCTCGATGGTGGTGCTCCGAACAGGCAGGAGACGATGAACCATCGCATCGTTTTCAGATGCGCTTCGACCAGATGTCGAACGGAAGGGGCCAGCCAGCCCTTCGGCTTTCTTCGATTGAGCAACCGACAAGGCCGATAGCGGGTTTTGCAATTCCTCCTCGCACGGCGGAACTGACGGCGTGTAGCAAGCACCTCTTGCATATCTGTTCGTGGCTGCGCCTCCGCCTCGAACAGCACTGCTTTGTCGGTCGTTGCTGATACCCCAATATGTTTGGTGCCTGCATCAATGCCAAGCGACACCTCTTGTTTGTAGCCGGAACTGCCATAGCGCAGTTGCAGGGTAAAGGGAACCATCTTCACCACTGTGGCTTTTCCTGTTTTCAGCAACATCCTGGCCTTGCGTGGCCGACAGGGCATCAAGGGTTCGCCGTGACAATTCAAAACATACACGAACAAGGCGTGTATCTCCTTTCGGAGTTTGGTGCTCTTCGTCAAGGTTCAAACAGCTTGTTCTGTCGGCAACACCGTTCCTACCCATCAGAACTTTTAATCACCGACGACAGAGCCTCAAACGAGAGCAGGTATTCGAGGGTGTCATCACTGTCTGAACGGAGCGCTTGCGCGCCAAGACTAGTCAATCAAGGCTTTCTCAAGCCTCCACCCGGAGCTAGCTCCAGGTGGGGGTAATTGACGATATCCTCAAGATCGATAGGCACAAACGATATTCAGTATAAGTAATAACGTTCAGATCGTGTTAATTGTCATTGTCGCTTGTGCTCTAATTTAGAACAAGTATACCAAATTTGATGAGTATTTACAAGATGCCCAGGCAGACAAATGTTCATTAACATATTAATTCGATCGGCTGTAGGGGCCGATGTATCGCGCCCTCAGTGGATGTTCCGCAATCCAAATGAAAAAAACAAAGAGCATATATAGGTCAATTGACACTCCTCAATCTTTTCAAAAGGATGTACACTCGAGGCTAGAGTAAGAAACAATGTAAAATGTAGAACACATCAAGAGTGATCTTGCAGATACTATTTCTTCTCACAGTATCCTACACTTTACAAAAAGAGTGTTAGTACCGATCCTGGACAACTGTGAAAGCAAGTGCAACCTCCGAAAGGAGTTTAAGCATGAAACAGAAAGCATTCGGCACAGTAAGTGTCGCTGAAGAAGAACAACGTCTTTCATTGCAAGACACCTTCACTGAGCAGCTATCTCCTGCCGCCATGAGAAGAGAGACATCATGTAGTGCGCTGAGCGTCCCACAACTTGCTGCACAATGCATGAAGGAAGTAGATAACTATCATCTGGGTGAACCATACACAGATGTATATGGCGTCGAGCTGTTACACCGTGCAACCGTGCTAGGCGATCCGGAAGCCTGGACATGGATACAAGACTGTTTCAGCGGCCTTGTGCTTAGCTGGCTGCGTCGTCATCCATATGGGAAAACTGCCTGTCGCTTTGAAAGTGAAGAGAACTATGTTGCCCAGACCTTTGAACGCTTCTGGCAAGCTACCACTTTGACTCAAAAGGTGGCATTCAACACGCTTGCTGCTGCATTACGTTACCTGCGTCTGAGTCTGAATGGAGCCATCCTCAATTCACTACGAGCGAATGCTCGATTAAGAGAAGTCCCATTACCAGAGCCAGGAGAACTTGGGGAGCCATATATTGAAGATGTAACTTCCAGCAGTGAGGTATGGGAGATTATCCAATCTATGCTTCCCGACAAGCGTGAGCAGCGACTGGCTTACTTGCTCTTCTATTGTGGTCTTAAAGCAAGGGAGATTGTGCGTTATCTTCCTCAGGAGTGGAGCGATGTACATGAGATCTACCGCATGCGCAGAAGTATTACTGAGCGACTACTTCGCAATGCAGATCAATTGCGATGGCGGTTAAGCTAAATATACTTTGACATACACATATAACCTATGGAAATCAGTTTCATGGGTTATTTGTGTATGTCAAAAATACCCTGATATCCACTCTTAAATCAGAAGTGCTAGACGAAGCGGAATTGTGAAGGGCTGCAGCCTTTCACCTGTGATTTGAGGCTGTGCCGCAACTTCCAGCTCAATGCTGTCCGCAGAACCACAAGGAAAATCACAAGTCAATCACACATGCGCATTTTCTTGACAAAGTCGTATTGTCCGAGTATACTTGTATTGTACGAAGTTTCTCGTACGGAACTAAAAGTGTCGAACGCGATAACCAGGGAGAAGGGCAATGTCTGTACAGGATAGGCCAGTACGTAGACAACCTTTGATTGTAGAAATCGAAGCTTTCTCGGCTTACGAGTTTTTGATGTCACTGTGCGCCTTCAGCGACGCGGAAAACTACGCATCCTTTGATATAGGCAAAGCATGGTTCGATAATGTTCGCAAAAAAGCCTCTCCTGATCTACTCGCAACCGTTGAGCAATTCAGCTTTCATAGTTATGAAGTCTGGGAACATATTCTCGGCCTTGTCTACGATTGTCCTGCCCCGAGAGATGTACCGACATTCATTGCGCATATTGAGGCTATTGATCCGCTGGAACTGCGCCTGCACATGTTGGGGTACTATGTAAGGTCACACTGTAGAGCCACACCTCCGGAAGTCATTTTGCAGGCGGCGCAGGGTGATATAGAGGCGCAAAAGGAAATGCTGAAAACATCATTCCCTGATGATACACACTGGCAGCGAACGCTGCGCTGGCTGCTTTCCCTCGAACCTGCGGCTACGAAAAATTTGCTCCTGGATATCTTTCGTGACTGGTATGAAGAAGTTTTTCACGAGCAGGAGCCAGACATTATGCCGATCCTGGCACGTGATGTCGAGGCAAAACTATCGTTGAAACCTACCTATTCGACAGAGCAATTGATTGAAATGGCCACAGGTTGGGAGTATGTGCCTGAACCTGGTATACGTCGTGTTATCCTTGTTCCTTCCTTCATCATGCGTCCCTGGAATTCCCAATCAGAAATGTCCGATACGGTCATCTTCTGCTACCCAGTTGCGGAAGAAAGTATTTCAGCCGATAAAAACGCGCCTCCAGCTCGCCTGGTAAAACTGGCGAAAGCGCTGGCTGACGAACGCCGCCTGCGCATCCTCAAGAAATTGGCAACAGGAAGTTATACGTTACAGGAAATGGCTGATGATCTAGGTCTTGCTAAAACAACCTTGCACCATCACGTCATTACACTTCGCTCAGCAGGACTTATCCGTATGAACTTGAGCGACAAACGCTGGAGCTTACGTCAATATATGGTGAATAACGTAGGAGAATTATTAAATACCTATCTCAGGGAACCACTTCCAAGAGAGTAATTATGAAATGAATATATATGCTAGTAGGACGCGTTCACGCCTGGCAGCACTCACACGTCCTACCGTTCGCCTTAAGGTTGTTCACCATCTGGCTGTCCTCATTGTATAGTACGCCAGTCAGATGGTCAATCGTAATGCAAAAGGAGATTGATCATGCATCCTTCGTTTACCGATCACATGTCAACAACGCGTATGGATCAATACCAGCGCGAAGCGATGGTCATGCAACGCATGAACCACGCAAAAAGCAATTCTGATAACCCAACGGGCAGTAGTTCGCTTACCCGTAACCTCTGGTACGTGTTTTTCGGTCTGAACATACCTACCTCAAGCCAAAAACAGGGCGAAGCATATACTTTACCCGGCTTTCAAGCACGTTTAAACGCCACGATGTGGATGATTGGATGCATAGCATTAGGGCTGGGTCTGCTGATCGGTAGTTTCATAAACAGCAACTTTGGTTTGTTGCCCATAGTCCTTTTGAGCAGTATCATTCTCATTGCAGTCTCATTGCCGATTGTGACACGTTCAGCTTCAATGCTGAGCAAGCATACCCACGTGCCTTCTCATAGATAGGGCGCAAATTCGTGGATGGATGTCTGGCCCCACTCCGAGGACGGCCGCAAGGGCACGTCCCTACTATACTCGACTCTGTGAGCCGCTTGTATCATAAAATGGATGGGGCTTTCCTCATCCTTGTACTGATTCTCTCTCAACCTGGTCTTTAATCAGCCACTTCTTGCAGGTTCTTTTGACCGGAAATCAGGAGAATGTATGTCTACTCACAAAGCATTACAACATTCACCTCTTCATCGTCCCGCGTTCAGGCGATTATGGCTCGGTCTGGTCATTTCCCGACTGGGAGATCAGTTCACGATCATCGCCCTGGTCTGGTTTGTATTGCAATTAACAGGTTCAGGGATAGCAATTGGCCTGGTCGTCTTCTGTTTTCAGTTACCAACAATTCTATCGAGTCCATTGATGGGAAAACTTCTTGACCGCTATCAGCCACGCACGATCATGGCAGTAGATAATTTTGGAAGAGCTTGCATTATTGGGGCAATCCCGCTGCTATATGCGCTCGGGGTTTTGCATCTCTTAATGGTGTATGTGCTGGCACTGTTAAGCGGCATCCTGTCACCAGCTACAGAGGTCGGATGTCGTATAGTCATTCCCAGACTTGTGCCTGATGAAGAATTGGAAAAGGCTAATTCGCTATCTTCGATTAGCTGGGATTTTGCGACGTTAGTAGGGCCTGCCCTGGCCGGCATCCTGGTAACTGTTATCAGCGCTCCTGCTGTACTGGTTCTTGATGCAGGCAGCTTTCTTCTTATGGGAGCTGTGACTATTTCTTTACCTCGCATGCAAAGAGTGCTAACAGGGCACGAGGCAGTTGAAAATCGTAGAAGTCTTTTGGGATTCGGCACAATCTTTAGGATGAAAGCTCTACTTTTCCTCACGATTTTGACATTGCTATTTCTCTTCGCTCAAGGGCTGGCAGAGGTTGCCGTGCCTGTGTATAGCCAGAAAACCTTGGGAACTGGAGCTGTAGGCTATGGTTTGCTAATGTCCGCCTTCGGTGTCGGTTCGCTGCTTTCTCTCTCGTTCATCAGCCAGTTTTGGTCGCGCAATAAGCGACAGATATTTTCATTGGCTATAATCCTGATACTGAGTGGATTGTTCCTTGCTCCCCTTGTATTTTTGCGCATGTTGCCAGTAGCAATGCTCTTCATGGCGCTTGCCGGATTCGCAGCAGCCCCATATTACGTTGTAGAACAATCGTTGATGCAACGCCTGGTGCCAAAGAATGTCCAGGGACAGGTCTTTGGCGCTCGTGGAGCCTTAAGTGTAGCTGGCTATCCTCTCGGTGGAGTGACTGGTGGTATGTTGATGACGGTAATGGCTGCGCCTATCGTTATTGGTCTATCAGCATTATTGTGTATAGCTATGGGATGTGCATGTATAATTACACACTACAATCAATCATTGTGATCGGCGCACAACCCACCAGCGACGTAAAGCGACCAATGCCCACACACCCTCTACAACCCCAAATGGCCAGGTGCCAGCAAGCCAGCCATACAGAGAAGAAGCCCCACAGGCCAGCGCGAAAATCAGCACCCACCATGAGGAGCGCTTTTCCAGGGCATAAGAGATCAACATAATGCTAACGGCGCACGCGCCAAAAAGAGTTAGTAAGCTCATACGTGTTGCATTTCCTCACCCCGCCAGACATGCATGCCTTCTCTGATCCCATAATAGACAATTACTAGAGAAGCGAACGGGTCAGCCCACCACCATCCGAAAAGAGCATTGAGAATGAGGCCAATTAAGACAGCACCAGCAAGATAGGCATCAATAAGCGTAACATGTCCCTCTGTCATAAGCACGACATTTCCGAGTTGCTTGCCCGTCACGTGCTTCCCGTATGCGAGCAACAGCATAGCTATGAACGTAGCAGCCAGCCACACAATGCCTACTATCGAAGGCAGAGGACGTGTTTGTGTAAGCAGAGTCACAGTAATTTGAGCCAGAATGTAGACAGCAAGGGCGAAGAATGCTGCACCGATGAGGCGCAGTGCCAGTCGTTCACGGTGTTGATTTACTCCCAGCAGTTGCCACACAACGATGATGGAAGCAAAGATTTCAATGAGGGAATCCAGCCCAAAACTGGCCAGAGCCACAGAACGAGCCATGTAAGCTGCAGTCACTACGATAATGACGCCAACAACATTCCAGCCAAGCGTCAGGTATTCGAGCAGCAATCCCCGTCTGATTAATTGAGTTTGCACCATAGGTACTTCATAATTCATCTTTCTTTTGCATTGTATCCAGATGATACCATGTTATTCAACACAATTCGTCTACTTTCTGGTATTATATGCAACAAAGAGCGGATTCCACAGACTTCCCAGGGTCTGGCTGCTTTTTGAGGGTGTCAGGATTATTGTCTTGAATGGTTTCATTTCATAGAGTAAGGACGCGCTTTACATGTTCCATGTGGCTTTCACAGATCTTCAACATTTTCTGGCGACCTATGGATACTGGGCAGTCTTTTTCTTTGTGGCCATAGAAAGCATCGGCATTCCCTTCCCGGGAGAAACGATGCTTCTGGTTGCAGCAATTGATGCAGGGACAACACACCAACTTTCGATTGTACTGGTCATCGCCGCAGCTACCTGTGGCGCTATCGTTGGTGACAATATAGGCTTCTGGGTCGGGCGCGAAGGTGGATACCGTGTACTGCGGCGCTACGGACGCTATATTGGTTTCGATGAGCGTAAATTGAAAGTGGGCATCTACCTATTTCGCAAGCATGGCGGCAAAGTCGTGTTCTTTGGACGTTTCGTCGCAGTATTACGTGCCTGGGCTGCTTTTCTGGCAGGTGTGAATCGCATGCCCTGGAGTCGCTTTTTACTTTTCAATGCACTTGGGGGATTTGTCTGGGCCACGCTCTATGGCCTGGGTGGCTACTTCCTCGGAGAACAAATCCATCGCCTGACCGGGCCTGTAGGAGCCATTACGATTGTGCTAGCTGTGCTTTTCATCATAGCATTTGCCATCTTCGTATGGCGTAATGAACGGCAATTGGAAGAGCGAGCAGAAAAAGAGCTTCCCGGACCAATCGAAAAATACTAAAAGTTCAAAATGGAACTTTCCTTTGGAGACTATTAGCCTGTCAAACTTCATAATGTCTTTGAAATGTAGGGGCATCTCTTGCGGATGCCCGTTTCCACGAATCACAATGCTCGCCAACATCTGTAGGGGCGAGGGCGGTGAAGGGTGGATGGGTGGGCCTTTACGGTCGCCCGGGGGTGGTGGGCACTCTGCATACATTGGCAATCCGACTTCTCCATGATCGTCAATAGTTGATAAGCATATTCATCCCCATAGTAGACCATATTGGCCCTCCCTCCTTCCATCTAACCTTTCGCCCCAACAGAATCCTCGATTAAGCTTCACCTCACCTGTTCAACCTTACACGCCTCCACCTTATAACCAGGAACAAACCACTCCCAATCGCACACACCAGCAGCACACCCAACAGCACTTGCGGAGTTCCTATGGGCATTTGAGGTAACCAGGATGGCAAAGCATGTGTAGCCGCGTTATCAGTTACAGCCATTGGTGGAGTTCCGAAATGAGAAAGTCGTATCACACCATTCTGACTGATCGCTAAATCATAGGTGACAGTTGTATCAGGGGCATCCAGGCTAAGGTATGTAACCCAACTATTTTGCCAGACCCAACCCATATTACGGTCGGTTGACAGATCATGGAAGAGCGTGGAATTCATCTTTTCCTGGAATGCAACAGCGAAGCCAGTCGCGCCGGGTATTTCACTGCCGACAGGAGATTGCCCAATCAATGCTCCAACATCGCTTGTATTGACCGGCCCATCTGTCAATAAGTAGATGTCCGCCTGGACCTGTTGTCCATCGAGCGCCAGCACCTCCAGCGGTACCCATAGATGCGGTGTTCTCATTGTAATCAAGATCGGCGCCCCATCCCCTTGAATTTGATGTCGTGCCCTGGCAGCAGCAGTATCGAACTTCGCAGCCATGAATATCGGGCTGGCTTTTGCATAAATGAGCAGATGGCTGCGGGTATCACCGTTCACCGCAAAGCCATTGTTGCTAGCCCAGTCAAGCACTGCCTGTCCGCTGCCTCGCAGCACAGTAATATTGAGCGCTTCGATCTTGACTTGCTGTAGAACTTGCACGGAAGCAGCGTTTTCTACGCCTGCAAAGATTTCGGGACTATGTACAAGAGGATGAGTTTCAATATTGAGGCGTTGCAGTGTCCATGCGCCACCTTCTTCGATTTTGAGTGGCACTGCTGGAAGAGGGACGATCCAACCTACATTTGAAACATCGCCCTGGTACGTGAAAGCGGTCATGTAACGTTCGATCCCATCGTGCCATGCAACGAATGTCGTAGCCCTTGATAGACGAACGGCTCCATTGGGAGCCACCAGCCCACCACAGGCAAGAGCCGGGAGTGCCTGGAATGCGAAAAATCCGAGAGCAATAGCGGTAGCAAATACAGGTATAAGAAACTTCCTGAGCAATTGTGTCATAGTGGGTTCCTCCTTTTATTCTCTTCCCCTTATCAGGATACATCCACTATGACGCTAACGCTTTTGGAAAAGTTCCCATGAAATAGAGGAGCAAGATAATTTGTAGTACTTCTGATACGTAAACCAAAGATGGTATCATAGGGTATGACTTATCGGCGCACATAGAAGGAGCTTCTCGATGAAACAGTTATCGCTTGATGATTTGATTGCACGCGAGGCGATTCCATTCTCTGTCGATTCGTCCAGTACCTTCAACGCCGCCGTCGACAGGGTGATTGCCTCACTAGGTGATTCGGTGGAATTGCTTGGCTTCGGAGAAGCGCTCCACGGTGGGAAGGACATTCTCATACTCCGCAACCGGCTCTTCCAGCGCTTAGTGGAGGCGTATGGCTACAGCGCCATTGCCATCGAGAGCAGTTTCCCTCGGGCGCATATCGTGAACGAGTACGTGTCTGGCCGCGGCCCGGCATCCTACGAGGCTGTGCAGGATATCGGATTTAGCCACGGCTTTGGTAGGCTCGACGCGAATCGAGACCTCGTGGAGTGGATGTGGGGATACAATGCCGATCCTTCCCATCGCGTCAAACTTCAGTTCTACGGTTTCGATAGTCCGACCGAAATGACCGGCACCGATAGTCCACGACAAGCCCTACATTTTGTTCTCGATTACCTCGCGTCGATTGACAGTACAAGCGGTCAGGAGTATCGTGAACGTATCGACTCGCTTCTTGGCGAGGATTCCAATTGGGAGAATCCGGCTGCGATGATGGATCCGACGAAATCAGTTGGGTTGTCATCAGAGGCAATGCAGTTGCGGATTGAGACGGAAGAACTTATTTCAGAACTACGTGTACGCCGTCCCGAGTTGGTGACAAAGAGCGATGAAAGCAGCTATTTGGAAGCCATTCAATATGCTTCTTTAGCAAGGCAGTTACTGAACTACCATGCCGCCCTGGCACGTCAGTCTAGCAAGCGTGTTGTTACACTCCTCGGTATTCGTGACGCAATGATGGCGGATAATCTGGCATATATGGTGTCCCGTGAGCGTGGTCGGGGGAAAGTGTTCGCTTTTGCTCACAACAGTCATCTACAGCGCGGAAAGTCACAATGGCAATTAGGCTCTGACTTACTCACATGGTGGCCGGTGGGAGCGTACCTCAATGAGATGTTCCGTCAGCGCTATGCCGTCATCGGTTCAGCAGTGGGTGTTTCTGATGACAATGGCATCAGACAGCCAGAAGCCGGTACTCTTGAAGCACGCCTGACATCAGTGCCGGGACCGGTTCGGTTCATTCCAATTCATAAAGGCCAGGAGCTTTCAACCTCGGAAATCGCAGCACTTCCAATTCGTTCAGGCAGTGTGAAAAACTCGACCTATTTCGCACTGACTCCTCAAAGCTTCACCGATTTCGACTGGCTAGCTGTTTTGGATTCAACGGCATACGATCAGGGTGGTCCGCCACTGCAACAGTGATATGCTAACCCAAATCAATAATCTACTCACCCATCGCCTGCTGTATCACTTCTCCTATTCGCTGCAAGGCCTCCCTGCTTTGTGGTGTGAGTGGTCCATAAGCCTGGAAAACATGGTTCATCTGTTTCCATACCTCTAAAGAGATCCGAGCACCTTGCTCCTGAGCCTTGCGGACAAACACCTGAATCATATCGATCAGTATCTCAGCATCGCCAGCCTGGATGTAGATTGGCGGCAAACCACTGAGATCAGCATATATAGGAGATACCAACGGGTTCTTTAGATCGGTTCCACGGCAAAACCACTCTGCCCATCGAACGGCCATCCGCTGCTCTATCCAATCGTAGAGTTCATTCTCTTTCATACTCGTATAAGTACTATCCATGTCAGTCCAGGGAGCAAGACATACTGCAAGTGCTGGAAGTGGCTGCCGTGCATCGCGGAGTGCAAGCAACAAGACCAGGGCCAGGTTTCCTCCAGCAGAGTCCCCAGCGATCACAATGCGATTGGAAGGAATCCCGCTGCTTAGGATCCATTGGTAGGCTGCCTGTGCATCTTCGAGTTGTGCTGGAAAGCGATGTTCTGGCGACAAACGGTAGTCGAGAGCGAAAGTTCTGGTTTGAGCGGCGAGGGCAACAAATGCAATCAAGTTATCATGTGCACGAACAGAAAAGGCATATCCACCTCCGTGCAGGTAGAGGATGACGTATTCACCAGAAACAGTTTGGGGCACAAACCAGCGTCCCTTCACCGTGTCTGTTTCGATCAGTTCGACCTGCATAAGTACAAGTTCTGTGGAACGAACAACGATCGCATCCATAAATTCTCGCTGCTCGGCAATTGTAGGTAAGCTGAAAGCGACTTGCTCCTGCCGTTTCAGTACTGATGTTGCTATCTCCATAACCCAGGACCAATCGCTAAGCCGAGGACCATGACGTAATCGGAACACCATTACCAGGAAGCATACCCGGAACAATAGCAGCATATTACGGAAGCGGTAGGTCAATCTCCCATGAAACTCAAAATGCATGCTATGAACCTCACATCACCGAAATCATAGAATACAAACAAACCCGTATTTTCGCTGATTGACACATTATACTTCATGCTTTACCCTGTAAGTATCTCACAACATTGATCGGAGACAGAACAGGCATGAATTGCTGGCTCGCACTACTCTTACTGGCCATACCGGCAGCACTTATCGCAAGAGCGCTCAATGCTTCACCTCTACTTATCTTTGTGCTTGCAGCTTTAGGCATCGTCCCACTAGCCGGCCTGATAGGCCAGTCCACTGAAGTACTGGCTGAGCACCTTGGCCAGGGTATAGGCGGCCTATTGAACGCGACTTTCGGCAATGCAGCCGAAATCATCATTGGCCTCACAGCGTTGGCGGCAGGGTTACCTGAAGTTGTGCAAGCTTCTCTTGCAGGTTCTATCATCGGTAATGTCCTACTTGTGCTAGGCACATCCATGCTCATAGGTGGATGGCGCTACCGCCATCAGGAGTTTCAACCCCGCATTGCTGGTCAGTACGCAGCCATGCTTGCCCTGGCCGTGATTGGCATGGCTATTCCCTCGCTCCTGGCTACCATTGGCGAAAGTACTCGCCCTGGAGCAGTCATAGTGCGAGGCATTGAGCTTCATGAACTCAGTGTCGGGGTTGCGATCATCCTGCTGGCATGCTATGCAGCCTATATAGCTTACTCAGTCTTTGGTCTGCATGCGTCGCGAGAGGATATGCTTTCCCAATCAGCTTCAAATGAGGGGAATGATGTAGGAGAGAAACATGACACCACTAATACAAAAGAGCCAGACGCGGACAAGACTGCGCGGAAGCAGAGAGATGATAGAAATTTTCTGGCACTGTTAGCCAGCGGTTGGAAGACAAATATCTGGTTTCCGATAGCTGTACTGGCTGCCACTACAGCAGTAACTGCAGTCATGAGTGAGGTACTGGTAAGCTCAATCGAGCCATTGACCCACCAAATCGGCCTGAGTCCTTTTTTTGTCGGCCTGATTATCTTGCCAATCGTAGGCAATGCAGCCGAGCACTTTTCGGCAATTACCTCAGCCTACCACAATCATATGGAAACGACGATGGCCATTACTTCAGGCTCATCCATTCAGATTGCACTGCTTGCTGCACCTATTCTCGTGCTCTTTGGCGCTCTAATAGGTGTGCCGCTCGACCTCAACTTCCCATTGTTTGAGGTTGTGCTTTTTGCCCTGGCTGCCGCCCTTTTTGCACTCATCAGCCTGGACGGAGAATCGACATGGCTGGAGGGGCTGCTTCTGTGTGCCTTCTACCTCATCCTTGCGGTCAGTACCTTCTTTGCGCCCATTGCCTGAAAGTAGCGCACTTCTCTGGCGTTAGAGGTCCATTCCCATCAGGCCATGCGCACCTAGTGTCAACGAAATCTCACCCCCATGGTGTAGATCGTGTTCAATGACATGCCAGATGATCCATTGGCGAGTCAATGAATACTCCTCGCCACTATACGTGCCCTCGAAGACATAGTCAAGGTCAGCAAGCGTCCAATGTGCAAGTGCGTTCTGAATCAACTGCCAGCTTTCTTCAAGTCCTTCCACCAGTTCAGCAGCGCTGCGTGCAGGCGCTTCGGGGCGATCCCAGATACCCAACGTGTGAATATCTACGCTGCCTTCCCCCATCAAACGATGGAACCACCTGACGCGCGCTCCCACAATGTGAGCTGCGATCATACCAACCGAGCGGAGGTTTGGTGCTGCCCTCAGAGCAAGTTGCTCCGCCGAAAGTGGCGCAATAGCCTTTGCTAGCTGTTCCTGGTAGGCATCCCAACCATTAAACAATGGTGCCAATGTAGTTTGCTGATCCATAACGTATTTTTCTCCTCTCCCATAATAGACACAAAGTCATTGAAAAACTCGCATCAACGCTCTGTAGGGGCCGATTCATCGCGCCCATTGCCGATTTATCGGCCCTCGGTACTCTTCATGTCATAATGACTATTTTATGAAAGCAGGAATCACCTACTTCGGCATCTGATCGTAAACCGCCAGCCAGTTCGTCGAAATCTCCTGCTGTGCTTGCTGCAAAGAAACCGCCCCCGAACAAACCTGGGCATGCAAATAATTTTCTACCTTATCCTTCTCATGGAAGCCCGGTTTGGGACTGGCAAGCTCCGGCCAAAGATTCGCAATATCATTTGAGCCACCCAATTCCAGGCTCACAAGATGGTCAACCTCATATTGACCAGGCGCGTGGCTTGTAATCCCATACTCAGCATACACCTGGTTCTTCTCACTATCCGGCACATTACGCACACTCTTCGCGTATCCCGACTTACAAATAGCGTCTTTTGTTCCAGTAGAGAGAATGGCGCCAGGTGTGCAGGCAGAATCAGCTAAACCATTATGCGCCTGACAACCCGATGTTTTCGTTTGCACACCAAAGTTTGGCGTGCCGCCTGAGCCTGTAGTCTCTACAGTGGGGCTACTTGACGGGTTAATAGAGACACTGACCGAACCACATCCACTCAATGCCAGAGATAAAGCGGCGATAACCAAAATCGCGAACACATATTTTTTCATAACAACCACCCTCCTTAAATAAAGATAATAACCTTTAACATAAAAAGCTGTATTTCGTAGGGGCCGATTTATCGCGCCCATCGCCGATTCATCGGCCTCCTGGGGCTTCATGTAATTACCTGATTTTGTTGATCTTCTAAATTCACTCCGATTGTAACACTAACCACGCATCATCAAAATCACTTTTTTTCAAATCAGACACTTTCAACCAGTAATAAATCATTCCGGTGTTTCCCCATTGCATGCCAATATCCTCGTCAGTATCAACTTGCAAAAGCAACTGCCACTCATTTGCGCCTTTCGACAACTCATTCGCTCGAGGATCATTGATATCCGTTATGCCATGCGAAGCAAGCTGACACTCAAGCCGCATATCATCCTGAATAGTCTGCGGATTCCCCAGCAACTGGTGATGCACAGCACCATGGTCCTCTGGAGTGGGAAACGTCGATAGCAACGTCTCGTATTTCTGCACTTCATCATCCGTCCAGTCAAAATTGGGAACATCAAGCCTGGGACTCTGCGATAAAGTGACCTCGCTGGCAAAGCTCACGGTGCAGGCTTTAAACTGGCTTTCGGCAGGAAGTTTGGCAGGCGCCGCAATGCGTTGTAACCCGGAATAGTCCTCTCTAAACAAAACACTCCAGCCACCACGATCAGCGGGATCCGCCCCATATGTTTCCTGTTTCGCATCGTAGAAAAACCACAGCATACCCCTCGCTGGAAGCACTCCATCAGTATCGTACGGATGTACCTCATCCAGATATATCTGTGCAACGAAGGATTGCGGCACCTCATTGCGTTCTGGCCACTTAAAGTCAGGTGGCACATCTGGAACTCCGCCAATCCTGGATGCCCCAATAGATAAGTCATACTCTCCCGCAAGTTTCGTATGAAGCCTGATCGAGTCCTTCGCTAGAAAATCAACGTCTTTCAACAAGCGTGATAATCCAGCCGCCTCAAAAGCAGCCTGAACACCCACTTTATCCATAATATCCACCTCTCATTTCTAACTGAACAGTTTCTACATACTATTAAACCCTATTTTGTAAAAAATGTCACCTTTGTTTCGCTAGCCGATAGTTTAAACACTTATCGTAACTATTCAGAAGGGGTTCCAAGGGGCTTACAAAGCCCCTTGGAACCCCTTCTGAATAAGATTAGAACTTACTCTTCTTTCTCACCCGTACACCACAGCGCCCACCAGATCAACACCACCTGGAGAGGCAACCTGACCACGTGATAAAGTGGAGAATTCAGAACACCTCCAAGTTGTATTTTTTTGACAGCGTGGTACATATTTGCAGGGAAGATAGCGACTAACAAAGCAGCTAATCCCCAGGCAGCAGCACGTTGAAATCGAGGAATGAGAAGCCCAATACCACCGACAAATTCAAATATCCCCGTGATATACAGTGCCTCACGTCGCAACGGAAGGAAAGATGGTATTATCTTCAACTCCACATCAGTAATAAAGTGCATGCTCGAAGCAACGATAAATAAAAGAGCCAGAAATACCCGTGCTATACCCTTCTTCAACTTGAATGAATTGAATGCGAATGTTTTTAATCGCATCGCAAAAGCCTGCATAGAACATCTCCCCACCTTTTCAAATAAAACTCGTGAATGAAACAAGCTCAACAAAAAAGGGCTGTTTCAAAACGAGTGCCGTATTAAAGCGTAGTAGAATATATTACCAGAAGTCAAGTGACTTAGGATTTTCTGATCCACCAACTTTAGTTGTTAGATGTCTCTGCTGTAGGGACAGGGGCTGCGTGGATGCGGTGCGGGGGCGCTTGCGCTGTCCTGGCCTCTTTTCCTATTCAGAACCCGATAGTTGATGGAACCTGGATTCTAGTACAGGATCTGTGGAATGGTTCTATTTTAGGAGTTATTTGCTCTAAGCTTTCCCTCCGCAAAACGGGCACTCTTTAGCAGAACCAATCTTGCGACTGCAATAGGCACAATATTTCTTCTTATCAGGCTTAGGCACAGCACCAATTCCACCCAAAGCCATAAGTATAATCATACCAACAATGACAAAGACAATAAGGCTAAAAGTAAACATGGCACATCACTCCTTGAAATTTTACAATTGGAAGTTGAACTACAACTCTTAATAGATAGACGTTGTTACAGCTTAAAATCAAAAGAGCAATTATATCGAAGAGTTAATTCATCAATTTACGAGATTGAAAATCTAAGAAGGCAAAGGAAAAGCATGTATTATAGAAGTAGATTTAGATATATAAACGCCAAGAAAGACTTTTTTAGCCCAAAAAAGTCTTTTAGTATCCGTCAGGCGATGGAGGTTTGGTGGAAAGGTTGGGGGTCTTTATGATCGTCAGTATGGTCGAGGTAGGTTACTCAGAGCGAAAGAGTCCACGACTCATCTGTCATCCTGTTGTAGGTATTGTCATCCTGAGTGAAACAAAGAATCTCTATGCCCGTCGCGAGAGATCCTTCGCTCACGCTCAGGATGACAAGCGGGTGGATTATTTGGAAATGGAATAACTGCACAGAAGCAACAGATCTATATGGTTGTCTTCATCCGCATCACCCCAAATTTACGCGTTTCCATAGATACCATCAAGTTGAAGATTGCCAAGTGCTAAGGAAAGCTCACCGCCATGATGGATCTCATGTTCGAGGACGTGCCAGATAATCCACTGCCGCGTAAATTCAGGGAAGATTCTCCGCTCTTCTTCACTCAAAGACGCTGGGCAAGGGAAAACATACTCAAGGTCGGCGGGAGTCCAGCGGGCAAGTGCATCCTCAATCATCTGCCAGGTGCGCTCAAGCCCGTTCACGAGTTCGCTGGCTGAAAGCGTCAACTGTTGCTCTTTGTCTCCAGGATCCCAATGGGCGATCGGCGCAAGATCAGGATTCCCTTCACCCATCCATACCTGGAACCACCATACACGGTTACCAATGATATGTTGTGCAATCATCCCTATCGACCAGTGATGTGTTGAAGCGGGAAAAGCAAGTTGTTCGGGTGAAAGCGGTGCAATGATTTCAACGAAGCTTTGCTGCCAGGTCTTCCAACCTTTGTAAAACGTGATAAGTGGAAAAGTTTGTTCTGTCATTTGTGTTTGCTCCTTCAAATTCTTCTCTCCACTTGTTCTCAAACAAGAAATGAAAAGCGGAAGTGTTTCATCGATGCAATTCCCTTTGTTATCCTGAGCGAAACGTAGGATGACACAATAACCGATTGAGCGGCTTTACAGGCTCATTCGTGTATAGTAGGGGCGTACCCTTGCGGTCACCCTCGGGGATGGGTGGTGGTCTGGTCTCCTGTCATCCTGAGTGCAACGAAGGATGACAATTCTGTGCACCGTGGTCGCCCTGGGGAGGGGACGACTGTGCTTACAAATACTTCTCAAACCATTTCCGAATATGCCGCAAACGCTCCTTACGCAACTTCGGATGCCCCCCACGTGAAAGACCGTGGCTTTGACCTTCAAAACGTACGAAAAGCGTCTCGCGACCCAGATATTTCAGTGCAGCAAAGAGTTGTTCGGATTGCTCGATATTGCACCGCAAGTCGCTTTCGCTGTGGATGATCAGCACAGGAGTATGTATATTCTTGACATAGGTGATAGGCGACATGCGCATATAGCGTTCGGGATTATCCCAGGGTGCCACTTCCATGTCATCATCGGTGAAATCCCAACCGATATCGCTGCTGCCGAAGAAGGAAAAGCGATCGATCACACTGCGATCAGCTACCGCTGCCCTGAAACGGTCGCTATGGCCGATCAACCAGCTTGTCATGAAGCCACCGTAACTGCCACCAATCACACCCAGTCGTTGTTCATCGATATAGCCCTTCTCAATGACGGCATCGACGCCAGCCATAATATCCAGCGAATCTTTCACAGCCCATTCGCCTCGCACCGCCAGCGCGAAGTCTCGCCCATAACCCAGGCTACCGCGCGGGTTGGTAAAGAGCACGACGTAGCCGTCCGCCGCGAGTATCTGCATTTCGTGCATAAAACCATAGCCATACTGTGTGTTCGGCCCGCCATGAATCTCAACGATCAGCGGATACTTTTTGTTTGCATCAAAGTCCCGAGGTTTGAGAATCCAACCATCCATCGGCCACCCTTCGAAGCCGCTATATGGCATGTATTCAGGTGTTGCCAGTTCAAGCTCATCGAACAGTGCATCATTGAATGTCGTTAACTGGCGCAATTCGCCCGGCGCCGCAATTGAACTCACGAAAATCTCTGCTACGTGTGTAGGATTTTCGATCAGTATTGCGGCTGAGCTCCTGGATTGATCGATACTGAAATCGAGTACATGCATATTCCCTGGAGTGAGCGTTGGAGGTTGCTTGCTTGCTCCAGTTCTATCAACTGCATAAACACGCGTAGATCCTCTTTGGGCAGCAAGTATGTAGAGTGTTTGACAGTCCGTAGACCATACTGGTGCGGGTATCATTTGTTCGTTGGTCATATCACTGTTGGTCCAGTCCGAACAACCGCCCTCAAATTCACCTGTCAGGCAGCGCGGCTCAGCTTGTGGTGTCAGTGCGTCGATGGTGAACACTTCGCTATGGTTGCCCGAACGCAACTTTGGTTTCGCTAAAAATGCGATCGTTTTGCCGTCCGGTGACCATGAAGGCGAAAAACACGAACGCGTGCCGTCGGTGAAACACCGTAATTCCCCCGCTTGCTCGTTCTCAATCGACAATGCATAAATATCAGGACAAGGCAACTGCCAGCGATCTTCAGCTCGACTTGATGCAAATGCAATATGAGTGCCATCTGGCGACCAGGTTGGATCTTTATCGTCCCAATCGCCATCGGTGAGTTGTTTGAGCTCGCCTCCTTTGATATCAACTAGAAACAGGTGCTGGCGTCTCTCGTAGATAAAGCCTACACCATCCAGCCGATAGAGTAGCCGGTCAATTACACGAACTTTGGGTAAGATCTTTCCATCCTCGGTCTCTTCATCGAGAGGGCCAACAGCTGCGCTGAAAACCATGCGCTTGCAGTCAGGCGACCAGGTGGGATTGGAGGCTCCATGTGGCATGAAGGTCAATTGGTGCGCTTCGCCTCCATCGCTGGGGATGAGCCAAATCTGTCCTTTGCCTTTGCCCTCTTTCTTCTGCTCCTGTGCATCTTTGCTTGATAGCTCGCTTTCACGATCTGTGACAAAGGCCAGCCATTGTCCATCGGGTGACCAGCATGGACTGTGCGCATTGGCTGTGCCGCCTATGAAGCGCGTGGCTTCTCCACCCTCGGTTGGCGCTATCCAGATCGAGGAACGATATTCGTGCTTGCCCTCGTCGATGGTTGTTACCACAAAAGCCACACGACGACCATCCGGCGAGATGCGCGGCCTGCTCAAAAATTGAATTGCATACAAATCTTCGATTGTGATTGAACGTGACATGTACTTTTAACTTCTATTTCTGCCTGATGGGTGAGATCGTTTACGATCTCACCCATCAGGCAGAAATAACTCCTTCACTTGTTTCTTGTATTAACTGGTCGACTACCGCTTTCAGATCACCTGTGCGGTTAAACGTGGCTAACTGGCGATCGGCGCTTGAGCCTTCGTTCAGGATGCGGTACACATACTCGATCTCCTCGCGACTGCCCAATTCATCGATCACATCGCCTATGAACCACTCGATTAATTCGCGAATCAAGTCGCGGGCTGGTACTTCTTGCTGTTTGCCAAAATCAATCAGTTTGCCGTCCAGTCCATAGCGCACTGCACGCCACTTATTTTCTTCGATCAACTCCATGGGATAGACACGGAACGTCAGATTGTCTCGACGCAGCTTCCAGAGTTTGAAAATAATAGCCTGAAAGATGGCTGCCATGCAAATTGCTTCATCGACTCGCGTGCAAACATCGTTGATGCGGAATTCTATAGTAGGATATGAATGGTTTGGACGTACGTCCCACCAGATTTTGCTGCCATCTGGGATGGTATTTGTCTTCACCAGCGTCTCCACCAGGTAGTTGTAGTCCTCCCATGTATCGAAAACACGTGGGATGCCACTGCGGGGGAAGTTACGGAAAATAATGCTGCGGTAAGATTTCAGGCCGGTGTTTCGTCCCATCCAGAATGGTGAACTGCTGGAGAGGCAGAGTATATGTGGCAACAAATAGCGTACAACGTTCATGCAATCGATGAGAAATTCACGGTCTTCGATGCCTATATGTACATGTGTACCGAAGATCAATAGCCTCTGGGCAAGTTCCTGCATGTCCTGCTTGACGCCCATATAGCGTTCCTGCGGGGTGATCTCCTGCGTCATCCATGAGGAAAATGGGTGAGTGCCTGCTGCCACGATCTTCAAGCCATTGTTTGCGGCCAGTTCCATAATCGTACGACGAAGGCGAACCAGTTCCTCTCGCAGTTCACCTGGTGTCTGGCATACCAGGGATCCGACTTCAACCATGGCCTGGTGTAGTTCGGGTTTGACCTGCTCTCGCAGGGTCGTCTTACCCTCCTCCAGTATCTGGGTGATGTAGGAGCGCAGTTCGCGCGTCTCCGGGTCGACAATCTGGTATTCTTCTTCTATGCCAATGGTGAGTGAGGGCGGCTTCATTTCAATTCTCCTAACGTTTTTCCACCACGAATGTGGCGACGGCTGAACCGCTACCAGCTGTTACATTCAGCAACGCCTCGGTCGAGAGACGGGATAGGCAGCCATCCATGTAGCTGCCATAGAAGACAAATGGGTTGGTATCCAACATGCGGTCGCTCAATGTGACATGGCCATCAACCATGCTTGGGAATGGTTCACTTGGAATGGTTACACGCTCCTGAACAATGTAAGGGTCGGTAAGTGCGGTTTGAATCGCCAGAGCCCAGGTAACAGGATCGGTTTCCCAACCTAGAACAATTCCCTTGCCACCGTACTCGTCGTTTGGTTTGAGCACCAGTTTATCGCGATGCTCAAGAATGAAAGGTAAAAGGTCGATCTTCTGGCCATGATAGTTGGCATTGCGCTCCTCGACGACACACGTCCAGGGAATATGCGCTTCGATGGCTTCAAACTCCGCGTCGCTGAAGAGTTCGGAATTGCGTTCATCGCTCAGTACTGCCAGGCTGGCTTTTTTGTGTAAAATTTTGCAGCGAAATGGATTAACCATACAGACGTTCCCATCGCGCACTGCCTGTACAACTGGCTGATCAAGCCCGCCACGTTCGACAAGCTCGCTGATTAGCACGCGCTTATATATCAACGTGATGTGGAAGTCTCCTGCCATGAGACGGCCATTGCGATATTCCACTTCGCGTGGATCTGCGATGACACATTCCATCCCCTGAGATTTGAAATACTCGGCAAACATCACGAACTCGCTGTAACTTGGCACCTCTTTCCAGTCGAGTATGGCGATACGGGGCGTCTCACGACGGCCTAACCATTGCTGATAAGCGTCTATCAAGGCATTCAGGACGCTGTGACGCGCGGGTGAGTAGCGCACCTCGTAGCGATGCAGAAACTCTCGCATCACAGGTAAGCCGTAAAAAACGTCTGCCAGTATATCATTGTAAGCCGGGCTTGCGGGCGTCTCAGCATTGTATTCTGTAAGGCGCAAGCCTCCACGACCATGTACAAAGAATGTGTCTACACGCGAGGTCGGACTGGGAGCACGAAAACCAGAATCGTGCCGTACGAGTTCCTCTTCCCAGTCAAGTAAGCCAAAATGTTTGCGGAACACCTCATCTTCCAGAGCACGATAATAGATCTTATCGAAAGCATGTAACAGCAGGCGAACCCTCGTCTGTAGGAAGTGATATTGCTCGGGCGTCATGAAGCGCGGGCGCAGTACGCTACAAAGCGGTCGTCCACCAAAAGTGATTTCACGGACCTGCTGCTGATCATCGAGTTTCGCCTGCGACTCACTGGCTAATTCGTCAGTCAGGAGTTCGTGATAGGTTTCTATCGCTTCTCGCAATGACATACTAAAATCGAGTACATGCATATTCCCTGGTGTGAGCGTTGGAGGTTGCTTGCCTGCTCCGTCTTTATCAACCACATACACACGCGTAGATCCTCTTTGAGCTGCCAGTATGTAAAGCGTTTGGCAGTCCGTAGACCAGATCGGTGCAGGCATCATTTGTTCATTGGTCATATCGCTGTTGGTCCAATCCGAACAACCACCCTCAAATTCACCTGTCAGGCAGCGCGGCTCAGCTTGTGGTGTCAGTGCGTCGATGATGAACACTTCGCTATGGTTGCCCGAACGTAGCTTTGGTTTCGCTAAAAAGGCAATCGTTTTGCCGTCTGGTGACCATGAAGGCGAAAAACACGAACGCATGCCGTCGGTGAAACACCGTAATTCCCCCGCTTGCTCGTTCTCAATCGACAATACATAAATATCAGGACACGGTAACTGCCAGCGATCTTCAGCCCGGCTTGATGCAAATGCAATATGCGTGCCATCAGGCGACCAGGTTGGATCCTTATCATCCCAATCGCCATCGGTTAGTTGTTTCGAGCTCGCCACCGTCGACATCAACCAGGAACAGGTGCTGTCGTCTTTCGTAGATAAAGCCAACACCATCCAGCCTGTATAGCAGCCGGTCAATTACACGAACTTTGGGTAAGATCTTTCCATCCTCGGTCTCTTCATCGAGAGGGCCAACAGCTGCGCTGAAAACCATGCGCTTGCAGTCAGGCGACCAGGTGGGATTGGAGGCTCCATGCGGCATGAAAGTCAATTGGTGCGCTTCGCCTCCATCGCTGGGAATGAGCCAAATCTGTCCTTTGCCTTTGCCCTGCTTTCTTCTGCTCCTTTGCATCTTTGCCTGGTAGCTCGCCTTCACGATCTGTGACAAAGGCCAGCCATCGTCCATCGGGTGACCAGCATGGGCTGTGCGCATTGGCTGTGCCGCCTGTGAAGCGCGTGGCTTCGCCACCCTCGGTTGGCGCTACCCAGATTGAGGAACGATATTCGTGCTTGCCCTCGTCGATGGTTGTTACCACAAAAGCCACACGACGACCATCCGGCGAGATGCGCGGCCTGCTCAAAAATTGAATTGCATACAAATCTTCGATTGTGATTGAACGTGACATTGAAAATTAATTTCTATTTCTGCATAACTGCTGGTGCGTTACGCACCAGCAGTTATGCAGAAATAACTCCTTCACTTGTTTCTTGTATTAACTGGTCGACTACCGCTTTCAGATCACCTGTGCGGTTAAACGTGGCTAACTGGCGATCGGCGCTTGATCCTTCGTTCAGGATGCGGTACACATACTCGATCTCCTCGCGACTTCCCAGTTCATCGATCACATCGCCTATGAACCACTCGATTAATTCGCGAATCAAGTCGCGGGCTGGTACTTCCTGCTGTTTGCCAAAATCAATCAATTTGCCGTCCAGTCCATAGCGCACGGCACGCCACTTATTTTCTTCGATCAACTCCATGGGATAGACACGGAACGTCAGATTGTCTCGACGCAGCTTCCAGAGTTTGAAAATAATAGCCTGAAAGATGGCTGCCATGCAAATTGCTTCATCGACTCGCGTGCAAACATCGTTGATGCGGAATTCTATAGTAGGATATGAATGGTTTGGACGTACGTCCCACCAGATTTTGCTGCCATCTGGGATGGTATTTGTCTTCACCAGCGTCTCCACCAGGTAGTTGTAGTCCTCCCATGTATCGAAAACGCGTGGGATGCCACTACGCGGGAAGTTACGGAAAATAATGCTGCGGTAAGATTTCAGGCCAGTGTTTCGTCCCATCCAGAATGGTGAACTGCTGGAGAGGCAGAGTATATGTGGCAACAAATAGCGTACAACGTTCATGCAATCGATGAGAAATTCACGGTCTTCGATGCCTATATGTACATGTGTGCCGAAGATCAATAGCCGCTGGGCAAGTTCCTGCATGTCCTGCTTGACGCCCATATAGCGTTCCTGCGGGGTGATCTCCTGCGTCATCCATGAGGAAAATGGGTGAGTGCCTGCTGCCACGATCTTCAAGCCATTGTTTGCGGCCAGTTCCATAATCGTACGACGCAGGCGAACCAGTTCCTCTCGCAGTTCACCTGGTGTCTGGCATACGAGGGATCCGACTTCAACCATGGCCTGGTGTAGTTCGGGTTTGACCTGCTCTCGCAGGGTCGTCTTACCCTCCTCCAGTATCTGGGTGATGTAGGAGCGCAGTTCGCGCGTCTCCGGGTCGACAATCTGGTATTCTTCTTCTATGCCAATGGTGAGTGAGGGCGGCTTCATTTCAATTCTCCTAACGTTTTTCCACCACGAATGTGGCGACGGCTGAACCGCTACCAGCTGTTACATTCAGCAACGCCTCGGTCGAGAGACGGGATAGGCAGCCATCCATGTAGCTGCCATAGAAGACAAATGGGTTGGTATCCAACATGCGGTCGCTCAATGTGACATGGCCATCAACCATGCTTGGGAATGGTTCACTTGGAATGGTTACACGCTCCTGAACAATGTAAGGGTCGGTAAATGCGGTTTGAATTGCCAGAGCCCAGGTAACAGGATCGGTTTCCCAACCTAGAACAATTCCCTTTCCACCGTACTCGTCGTTTGGTTTGAGCACCAGTTTATCGCGATGCTCAAGAATGAAAGGTAAAAGGTCGATCTTCTGGCCATGATAGTTGGCATTGCGCTCCTCGACGACACACGTCCAGGGGATGTGAGCTTCGATGGCTTCCAACTCCGCGTCGCTGAAGAGTTCGGAATTGCGTTCATCGCTCAGTACTGCCAGGCTGGCTTTTTTGTGTAAAATTTTGCAGCGAAATGGATTAACCATACAGACGTTCCCATCGCGCACTGCCTGTACAACTGGCTGATCAAGCCCGCCACGTTCGACAAGCTCGCTGATTAGCACGCGCTTATATATCAACGTGATGTGGAAGTCTCCTGCCATGAGACGACCATTGCGATATTCCACTTCGCGTGGATCTGCGATGACACATTCCATCCCCTGAGATTTGAAATACTCGGCAAACATCACGAACTCGCTGTAACTTGGCACCTCTTTCCAGTCGAGTATGGCGATACGGGGCGTCTCACGACGGCCTAACCATTGCTGATAAGCGTCTATCAAGGCATTCAGGACGCTGTGACGCGCGGGCGAATAGCGCACCTCGTAGCGATGCAGAAACTCTCGCATCACAGGTAAGCCGTAAAAAACGTCTGCCAGTATATCATTGTAAGCCGGGCTTGCGGGCGTCTCAGCATTGTATTCTGTAAGGCGCAAACCTCCACGACCGTGTACAAAGAATGTGTCTACGCGCGAGGTCGGACTGGGAGCGCGAAAACCAGAATCGTGCCGCACGAGTTCCTCTTCCCAGTCAAGTAAGCCAAAATGTTTGCGGAACACCTCATCTTCCAGAGCACGATAATAGATCTTATCGAAAGCATGTAACAGCAGGCGAACCCTCGTCTGGAGGAAGTGATATTGCTCGGGCGTCATGAAGCGCGGGCGCAGTACGCTACAAAGCGGTCGTCCACCAAAAGTGATTCCACGGACCTGCTGCTGATCATCGAGTTTCGCCTGCGACTCACTGGCTAATTCGTCAGTCAGGAGTTCGTGATAGGTTTCTATCGCTTCTCGCAATGACATGGCACACCGCCTCTAGAAAAGATTCTTCGTCCTTTGGTGAAGCACCCTTTCCCGTAGGGGCGAGGGTGGTGAGGAGTGGCTGGGTGGGCCTTTATGGTCGCCCGCCGTCCCCTAAAGGAAGTAGATTCTTATGAAAATAAGCAATAAACAAACGTACAAATACCTATACTTATGTCAAATTTTGACTCGAATTTGCTGCCTCATCTTCACCTCTATTGCGTTCCGCGGTCAATAATGTATCCCAGCGCAGCTCGCGATTTTGTGGGCGTGGATGTTTCGCGAGACGGATAGCCATATCGGCCATGTGCTTGACCACCCAATCGAAATAAAACGGAGTCAGTGAATAAATATCCATATCGGGAGCAGGGTTCATGAAGTCGATCGCGTAAGGAACGCCGTCACGAACGGCCCACTCAAGGGAGTTCATATCATATCCCAATGCGCGCACGAGCTTTAATGAGTCCTCAACAATACGTTTACCGAGTTCAGGGCTGAGATGATCGTGTTCGACATGATATTTACGCTCGCGGGGATCGTACTTGATCGGAAGGACTTCTTCCTGCCCAAGGCTGATGCAGCGGACGTACTGCTCAAACTCGATGAATTCCTGCAAAATGGCCGTACCCAGGCCAAAACGATTATAATAATGCAGTAACTCATCTATCGATCGGCAGACATACACATCCCTACCGCCACCACCAAAGGCATCTTTCAATATGCAAGGCATGCCGACGTAATTAATAATTCCATACCAGTCCAACGGGTATACCAGGTTACGCAGGCTCTCATCGTGAACAATGCCTGGTACATACTCTTTGTTTGGAAGTACAACTGTTTTCGGATGGGCAATTCCTAACTTAGTGGCCAGAGTTGCTTCGAAGAATTTGTCGTCCGTTGTCCACATGAAAGGGTTGTTGACAACTGTCACACCCTGGAGGACTGCATATTTGAGATAGACCCGGTAATAGGGTACCTCCTGCGAAATGCGGTCAATAATGACCGTAGTAAGGTATTGGCTCATCCATCCGCGTGCCGCCCAGCTTGACGAACTCCGCTACAACGCCCTCATCGCGGCGGTTGACTTCTTCAATGAAGGCGGGGGGAAAGGACCATTCCCGTCCGACCAACAGACCGACTTTCAGAGTCATGAGAAAACTCCCCTCTCGGTCAATCGTGACCGCTGATGTACATGCGGATCATCTGTTGCCAAAAAGGCCAATCGTGAACCCAGCCATCCCAGACGCGCAAGGCATTCCAGATGCTCTTGCTCCAGAGGATGCCCGAGAAATACTCGTTGTTCGAGCACGAAGGATCGTCACGCCCAATAGCAAGGATAATATCTATGTGTCGCAATGCATCCAGTCGCGACGGATCGTGTTCGTTCTGGATGAAGTCGCAGGGATTATTGAAATAGACATTATCGTCTGAATAGCCATTCGTAAAATTCTTGATGTTATAGTAGCCGCTTAACCCGATAACTCTACTGACCAACTGTGGGTAACGGAAAGCGAAATTGGCAGCATGGTACGCGCCAAAGCTAGTCCCTGCAGCAATCAAGTAAGGGTTGGAATTGTGCTGGAGGGTGAACGGCAGGACTTCGTTCACAAGATAGTAGTCATACTGCGTTTGTCTCCAGGCGCGGTCACCGGGAGGCTTCCATTTGGCATACCAGCTTTCTCCATCAACGCTATCCACACAAAATAACTGGATATCTCCACGTTCCAGTTGATCGCCAAGCGCGTTGATCATACCGCTGTCTTCCCACTGGAAGAAGCGGCCCATGGAAGTCGGAAAAACCAGCACACGAGCGCCAGCATGACCAAAAACGAGCAATTCCATATCTCTTTGGAGGGAGGGACTAAACCAACTATGATACTCACGATTCATTACGCTATACACTCACATCCGGCCCTGAAGGAGCCAGCCAGCTACATTGCGGGACGTTCAAAAATCGGCCGCGCACTAACCAGATCACGCGACCTTCTGTGATCGGGGATAGTTAACAAGAAATAAACAACCACGAACCCTACAATGGTTCAGTAAAAAATCATATCACGCACTTTGTAACCATGTCAACGCGATAAATAGGGAGGGTTCTACCAATTATCGGGTGCCAGATACCATTTGTGTAGGGACGGGAGCTGTGTGGATGCTGGGTGGGGGCGCTCGCGCCGTCCTGGTCTCCTACTCCATATCGCATGCGAGCAGGAGTGCAGAGGGCGAAGCCCTTTGCCGGGGTCTGGGGTGTCCCCAGATACTTCCCATTCTTCTCGCCGCCGAAGGCGGCGAGACCTCACGACAGAGAATCAAAGAGCACTCAATATCCCCTATCTGCCTTGAAACCCACTTATCTGAACTGATACAATTAACCGAACAAGTAAATTGAAACAGGAGAAAACAACATGAACCGCCATGACGTACGACTTCTACAAGCAATACGTGAATACCCATCAGTATCCATCATAATGCCCACCTACCGCACCGCACCCGAAAACCTCAAAGACCCCATCCGCGTAAAAAATCTCGTAAAAGAAGCAGAAGATCGTTTGTTGCAAGAATTTACATGGCGCGAAGTCGATTCCCTCACAACACACCTACATAACCTTGTTGAACACCTTGACTATCAATACATGACCGAAGGGTTGGCAATCTACGTCAACAAGGATTTTGCGCGCGCATTCTCTCTCCCTTTTAAGCCTGCCGAACAGGTTGTTGTTGACGAAACATTTGCCACCCGTAACCTCGTACTGGCCCTCAATCGTACGCAACGTTACTGGCTTCTAGCGCTAAGCGAGAACACAACACGTCTCTTTGAAGGTGTGCGTGATACGCTCATCGAGATCACTGAAGGCGGTTTCCCAATGACAAACGAAGGTCCAGGTGCGGCAACCAGGCTGCCCGGCGGTCAGGGAATTAATAGATCAGCGTACAGAGACGAAAAGAACCGTGAATTCTATAATCAGGTTGACGCTGCATTCAAGGAATTCATGATTGATGATGAGCTTCCTCTCGTCGTAGCAGGTGTGGATCGCAATATAGCCTTTTTCCAGGAAATCACAAGCCATACATCTTCTATCATCGGAACACTCAAGGGAAATTATGACTATACCTCTGCCCACGAATTGGCAGACCTGGTCTGGCCTCTGGTCAAAGCCCATCGTGCAGTACAGATCGAAGAAGTCCTTTCGGAACTTGATGCTGCGATTAGCGCTCAGAAGTACGCAACTGCTATGACCGAAGTATGGCACACGGCTCAAGAAGGTCGTGGTAGCACCCTTATTGTAGAAACAGGCTTTCACTATCCAGCTCGTGTAGACGAAACAGGCCTTTTCCTCACCCCGGCTGAAGATGCCACAGCCCCAGACGTCATTGACGACGCCGTTGATGACGTAATAGAAATCGTCATGTCAAAAGGCGGTAAAGTAGTCTTTGTCGACGACGGCGTCCTCGAAAAATACCAGCACATCGCCATGATATTGCGCTACTAAACCAACAATAATCGAACCAACGAATCAACCATGAACTGCGGCCTTTGGCCGCATCTCTCGTCATATAATCCGTAGGGGCGAGGGCGGTGTGGCGTGTGGCGGTGGGCCTTCATGGTCGCCCGCGGGGATGGGCGGGGCCTACTCCCTGGTGAAACAAATCATCCTGCCCTCACCAACCTGACCCCTATTTGTCCTCCTGAGCGCCAGCGAAGGATCTCCCACGCTGGGTCGCAAACGTGGTTTCACTCAACATACCGGAACTCTTCCAATCTCCCACCCTTACATTGATAAAATATGTTATACTAACCTTACCCTAAACAGCAAAACGCAAATGAAAGGAGGTACTCTATGAACCACACCCATTTTCCCCAAAAGAGAATTTTTTCACAAAATGAGAGGAGTATCTCCCATGAGGACAGATACAGCATTAATCATTATTGATGTGCAAACCGCGCTAGTAGATGGAGCTAATCCTGTCTACCGGCTTGACGCACTGTTAGAGAACATTTCCACGCTCATTGCCCAGGCACGCTCGACAGGGACGCCTATCATCTATATTCAGGATAACGATGTAGATGAGATTGGCTCACCGGGCTGGCAAATTCACCCAACTATTGCACCTGAGGAGGAAGATCTAGTCATTCGTAAACCTGAAGCGGATGCTTTCTATGGCACAACGCTCCAGCAAGAGTTGGAAATACGTGACGTTAGCCATCTCATCATCGTCGGATGTAAGTCTGAGGTATGTGTCGATGCAACCTGTCGTAAAGCAATCGACCTGGGCTACCAGGTCACACTGGTGAGCGATGCCCATTCGACCACCGACAATGCCGTCCTGACAGCGCCTCAAATCATTGCTTATCACAACTACATCCTGCAAATGGTCTGGTCCGATGAGCATGGCAAAGTAGTCGAAGTCTCAGTCAAGCCCACGAGTGACATTGTCATGGTCAGTGCATAACTCCCAACTATCTTTACATGTGATTTGTAGTAGCACAATTTAATGCGCCATTGAATCCAACTCATTGTATTAATATCCCATCAGGCAAGCAGAAACGAATCGAGCTGAAAGTGTCATTCTGAGCGTCAGCGAAGAATGACACTCGGGAATACCGGACGAAACCAACTGGCTGCTTTGTCTGATT
>CAVPEB010000023.1:0-179117 GCA_963702765.1 uncultured Chloroflexia bacterium | reverse complement strand
ACGTTCTCCTCCAACCATTTCGATTGATCGCCAGATACATATGTTTCTCATACGTATCTTCTGTCGCTTTTGTTCCCTTTTGTTCTCTTTGTAAGGTGGTACCACAAAAGATACTCTACCTTTAAACCTCCTAATGACTTAGTTACAAGCCAGAGGTACTAGAGGAAGCGTTGTAGACAGAAGAAAGCGATGTCATAGACGTCATCTATACAATAGCATGATGCCGCAAAATACGCGCTCATACGACTTCTACTATGAGAGAACATTTGCGGAAGAAGGTGAGCATATGCAGCAACAACCTGCGGAAACAGCTCAAGGGAGATTTGATGCCTTACTCTATTATCGGTTCGGTGCCACTATTTTTACCTATCTATTGAGCCAGGTGCAGAACGAACAGGATGCTCAAGATTTGCTCCTAGAGGTATTTCTGGCCGCACTTGGTAACGAGTTGCTCTCCAGTTTGCCTGTTCAGGGCCAACTAGCCTGGTTACGTAGAGTAGCCCGTAATAAAGTGGTCGATCGGTACCGACATGTTACTCTGCTGACCTTGCTGCCAATAGAGCAGGCGATGGAAACAATAGATGGTGCATTAACTCCAGAACAATACGCCGAACAGCAAGAGATGATTACACATTTGTATCAAGCGATTGCTCATCTTCCCTCTCCACAACAGGAGTTGCTCAGATTACGCTATTGTGATGGGCTGCGTTTCAACGAAATCGCAACGATGCTTGAGAAACCCGAGGGAACAGTTCGCAAATTGATGGTACGCACACTGCGTCAGCTACGTCTCATCTACGATCGGCTTGAAGGGGGGATGTTACGATGAACCCATTCGATGATACACTGCCAGAAGAACACGAGCCTCAGTACCAGGAACTAACGACGATGCTCCAGCAAGTCTCCCGCAAACCCGCTTTCGTCGCCCCAGACCGACAGGCACGATGCTGGCAGACGTGCGAAGACTCCTTGAGATCACAGCCTCTGAACGAGTTGCAAGTCATGATGACATGAGCACTGTGCAATCCCATGTGCCTCAGCTCAGAGGAGGACGTCGCCAGCATCGGTTCTCGCGGTTGGTCACGTTCATCGCTGCCGTTCTGGTAATCGGTGCTCTCATTGTCTCTGATTTGCTCATCTTCCATCCCTGGTTTTCATCGACAATCCGACCTCGACCACCAGTTCCTCCAGGCAGGTTCGTCATTTCCAGCACCTATCCGATTGCAAAAGATTATAGCCTGAACGGGGTGGCAGCTCTCTCGACGAATGACATCTGGGCGATAGGCGACAATCCCATCCGGCGACCACCCCGACCTCAGGCGCTGTTTAAGCACTGGAATGGCTCTCAGTGGGTCATCTATCCGGACCCGGCTTCCGAGACGCAGACCGTTTCACTGCACGCCATCGCTGCCGCCTCCCCGAACGACGTCTGGGCGGTAGGGGAAGTCGAAGGGTCGCTCCAACCACTGATCCAACATTGGAACGGTTCGCGATGGAGTGTCGTTCCCAGTCCCAGGATCGGAGATGAAAGCCACCTGGTAGCCATAACTGCCATTTCGGCAAATGATGCCTGGGCGGTAGGATACTACTCACCCAATATCAACCTCACCGCAGGACGGACATTTATCGAGCACTGGAATGGAAGCAGATGGAGTATGGTTCCCAGCCCGTATCTTGGGAGTGAAAGCATGCTCTTAAAGGTCGAGGCCATTTCGGCGAACGACGTCTGGGCCGTTGGTAACTACGATGTTGGTCCAAATCAGACGCTGATCCTGCACTGGAATGGCGCGCAGTGGAGCGTTGTCCCCAGTCCGAATCCAAGCAAGGGGGGAAGTGTGCTCACGGGTATAACAGTTGTCTCCGCGCGTGATATTTGGGCCGTCGGCTTCTTCGCGGACAGCGCAGAAGGGCAGAACGTAGAGGAACCATTTGCCATGCATTGGGATGGCGCGCAATGGAGCATTGTCGAGAGTCCTAGTCTTAGAAAGAATTATATTTCCGTCTCGGATGTGGCAGCTCTCTCCGCAAATGATGTCTGGGTTGTAGGATACGAAATCGATAACAACGGCCCACTCATCGAGCATTGGGATGGCGCGCAGTGGAACGTCGTCAAAAGTCCTGGCTCGGGAATAGTCAACGCATTATATGGAATGGACCGTGTACCACACTCCAACACCATTATCGTTGTGGGAACAACGTATTACAGTACGGGTGAAACGGGAACGGTGTTATATATCACCAGTCTCGGTGGAGAGGCTCTTCAAAAGCCCTAATTTGGTAGAGTTTCTGTAACAAATGATACCGTTTTTATTCATACTTTTGCTTGTTATCTACTCAAACGGCTATTTCATCAGTCAGAATGCGTCTTAAAGCTCGAGGGATATCACTCTTGATTCTCCACCATGCTTAAGGGTGATCTTTCTCGATTGAGTATGAGCATAGGAGTATCTTGCACAAGTTTTAGCTCTCGAGGAATGCGCCAAGATTTAGGCATCTGCATGTCTTCCATTTTCTTCAATGAGAAGCGGTGCCCGATGCGTTCAATCAGAGAGGGGAACCTGGAAATCAGGCCTTCCTGTTTGTTCGCTTTCCGATAGATAGCGCCAAATTATCGTCCTCCAATGTCTCATATCCTCCCTTGCACTACGTCTATTGTTCACGTACAATATGGGTTCACGGTGGTATACCCAACTTGTGAAGTGCCTTCCCGCCTACCTTCACCACTCATTCGCCTTCTAAAAGCAGCTCGTCATACAGCAATGTGCACAGCAAAAGAGCACAAAAGGAGTCGTGAACCCACATTCCGCAGTTTCAGCCTGATGGAATATAGATTTTTTCGTAGAGGGGTCCCAAGAGAGCTAAGATCAGTCGATGGACCGCCTCCAGACGTAAGACAATGGTAAGTGAGGAAGTGTCAGTGTGCACATGCAGCAATTCAATGCCCTCAAAACATTGAAAGACGAGAGCCGCATCGTCGGGCGTGCTGTCGGCTTGCCGACTTGATCAGGAATGGTTTGCTCGGTCTCGGCTAGGCGTGCCCGCAACCGGTATTCGGCTAAACGATAGACCAGCAAGCAGAGGACCATGATCAAACTCAAGGCAATGATGCGCTCGGGTTTCTTGACGAAGACCGAGGAGGCCAGGAACAGTGGGTCTTTCAGAAAACGAAAGCCACGTTCGACCCCACCGTGCTCCTTGTAGGTCGTCACCAGTTCTTGATCGGAGAGCACCTCACTCTCCAGTTCATTGGTCCCGACACTGAAACAGGCCTTGCGCAACGCTTCTTCGTCCACTCGTTGTTGAGTGACGGTGACGGTCGCCACGATCTGCCACTGGTAGGTCGTAGGACTCGCCTCTTTCCGTGGGCGCCCTTTCCCTGTATGGCGGGGATGAGCTACGACGTCGCTGTGGATCTCCACCCACGTCGGCTTGCCTTTCAGTTCCCGCTCCAACGCCGCTCGTGCATCCGCTTCACAGGCAAAGCGGCGCGTGCCCAGATGCCAGCACTTACGCTCCCAACTGGTTTGATCACGGCTGACCTGCCGTTGCAATGAAGCCTGTGCTCGCTGCTCTGAAGCCGAAGTGCGCACGATGACCCAGCGTTCGTTGCCCTGCGGCAACTCCATCTGCCGGCAAAACCACTGGATGTTGCCATCCTCGGACCGTTGCCAGTCCTGACTGCCTTCGTGCAACACCGTTTTTGCCTCAGTGGAGGTCTCCGACACTCGACTGATCCACTTGATACACGCTTCGTTCAACTGCCGCATGTTCGACTCGCTGTAGATGCCGTTATCAGCCACATACACACTTGGCTCCGCATTCGCCTCGCACAATTGCTCCTGGATGGCCGTGACCGCTGCGAGCAGGCTGACTTTGTATGAGGTAAGGGCACAGCGCGTAATCATTCCTTGTGGAATGCACGTAGCCTGCACCCTCCCTCCCAAACCCGGCGTGCCACTCGTCGCGGCACCGGGCTTTCCATTACCCTTAACTCGTATGCTCCTGCTTCTTGGGTATCTGTTTCATGCGGTACACGAGTTCTGCTCTGTGTTCTTTCACATGGCACGACTTACAGAGCGCTTCCATACCCTCTGGTCGGTGATCAGCCTGCATCGGCTTCTTGTTCCACTTGACCCGGTGGCGATGATGAACCGTGAGCTTCGTCGCTCGTCCACATCGTTCGCAGGCTCCAGTTGCCCTTTTGAGGACTTCCCTTCGATTGGCTGCATACATTGGAGCAGCGCTATTTCCCTGCCACATGTCTTTCATCGTTGGTAGGACATACTGCTCAACTTTCACCTTTTCCAGATACGGATGGGGCCAATGTCTCTTGATCGTCGGTCGGTGGTAGATGAGTTTGGTTTGGGTCGCCGGGTAGCGCCAGACCCATGTCTCATCTGTCCGCCTTCGCTGCAAATTCGTCTCTCCCTCCTTTCGGCCCAGGTTGGTGTGACATATACCGTCGTTTTACCTCCTTTGGCCCGATTTCATACTTCTTCTCCAACCATGTCTTGAGTCGGAGCCAGACGTAACGGTCGAGCTTGTTGAAGGTTTCTGTCGGGTTGACCGCCCGGTAGTACGTGGCCCATCCTCGAATGACCGCATTGATGGCCTGTATCTTGTACACAGAGTCATCGTTGAGGGTACTCCTTGTGGTCATCGCTTTGATCTTCACTTGCACTCGTTTCAGCCCCTTGTCGGTGGGACGTACAAACACTCCGACCTTGCGGCGATTGGAGGCTTTGTTGCAGCGAAAAATGCGAAACCCGAGGAATTCAAATCCCTCTTCGATGTGGGTGATTTTCGTTTTCTCCTCTGACAGCTCTAGTCCTAGTTCATCGCGAAGCAATGTTTTACATGCCTCTTTGATATCCTGGGCTTGTGTTTTCGTTCCGCGAATGACCAGTATCCAGTCATCGGCGTAGCGAAACATGTGTACTGCTGCGAGGTCGCTTCCCTTTGCTCGCTGTTTCTTCCAAGCATGGTATCCCCGTGGGTCTGCTTTCTGGTCTGGTGCAGCATAGTGCTGACCGTACCATTTATCAAATCGATGGAGATAGATGTTAGCTAACACAGGTGAGCACATTCCCCCCTGGGGTGTCCCTTCTTCGCTTGGTACCAGCGTTCTTTCGATCATGATGCCGCTTTTGAGAAAGCGTCGGATAAGCGTCAGGACTTTGGTATCAGCGATACGCCGTGCTACCTCCTCTACCAAGCGGTCGTGCGGGATTTTATCGAAGCACGCCCGCACGTCTCCCTCAATCACCCATCGGTACCCTGTTTTCGTACCGCACAGCTTGTAGAGTGGTTGACTACAGTCCATCGTGCAGCGTCCAGGCCGAAAACCGTTCGAGAAGTAGTAACAGTCTGCTTCCCAAATCGGTTCCAGTACCATTTTGAGCACCATTTGAACCGTTCGATCCTTCACGGTGGGAATTCCGAGCGGCCTCGTCTTGTTCGTCCCTGGTTTTGGGATCTCGACCCGTCTCACTGGCATGGGTTGAAAGGTACCGGTTTTGAGTTCAGACTGTATTTCGTCGATGAAGTGTTGTCTGAACTTCTCGTTTTCAAAATCACTTTTCTCCGCATCGTTGAAGTCCTTCCAACTCATTCCGTCCACTCCTGGCGTTTGCGAGCCGTCGTTGCCCAGAACATGTCGGAGGGCTTCTTCTATCCATTCTCGCCTGCACAACAAGTGATACAAATCACGAAACTGATGCGCCGTGCTTGTTTGTGCGGATGCGAGCTAAACCTTGTTGAGCCTTGATGATATCGGACATACGTATCCAGTCCTCTCATTGCCCCTCATGGTTTATGAGGTAACTGCCACTCTTCCCCGCAGTCCAGTCATTAGCTGGCGTTCATGGGTACTGTAGTGGCTCTGACTGATGATCTGCTCGATCCGCGTGCAGCTACCGTAGCCTGGAGCCTCATCGTTTCAGGCAAGCAGATCATCTCTCACAAGGCAGGCTCACGAACAGAGTGCGATAACCTGTGGGTTGCTCCTATAGGCCGACTACAGGCGTGTCTCGCCTGCCGTATGAGCGGAGTAGTTTCTACCCCTGTAACATCGTCCATTGCTGAGTTCAGAACAGCGTTCGGGTGCAAGCAGTGAATGCACCGTACCTCATACTCACGGTTAGCCCTTGTGGGGCGGCTCTCTTCTCCCCGTGTCTGGCTTAACGACCCGTCAAACAGAGCTTTCTTGCGTAACCCAGTGTCATCTTTGGCCGAGCCTACCGAGTGAGAAGCGAGAGTTTGCTCCCCTCGTCCACATTGTCCAGGTAGCTCTCTCACCTTCGGGTGCTCAACAGATCGGCTACACCTGTAGCCATCAGACCTTTGGGGGCAGGTCTGAACCCTATCAAAGGAACCTCCTTTGCTTCAGATACTGTTCGTGATCAATTTCTTGTCGCGCCACTACTGTTGCCATCAAGCGGTTGCAGGAACAGTGGGATATCCCCCTCATGGGTGGTCGCCAGGGCCAACATCCATTGCGGTGCGTTCCTCCCGATGATCACGCGAATAGCCATACGTGATCGCAATCAGCGCCGTCTCAGCCTCCATGTCCTCTGCTATTTTGCCCGGCTCTTCCACTCGCTCACCGGCGCTGCTGTATGCTCCACTCACCGAGAAGGAGGTCGTGTCCACATGCACCTGATGGACTGAGATGCCAAAGGCCTGCCGCGCCTGGCTGGCGATCCCAGCAAACAGTTTCGTCGGGTCGTGCGCGTACAACCAATCCAATGTGCGCCCCAGACAGTCATCGTTGAGCATCTCGGCGCTGATCCCAGCACCCAGCAGATGCTCCACCGGTTTGTTCGCGAAGTACTGCGGTACCAGATACAATCGTCGGTTGCTGAATCCGAAGCCGTTCAAAATCATCGCAACCGTTGCTGTACCCACACTCACCTGCTGCCGATTGTCCGGGTCTTGGGCATCCAGCCACTCCGCGAGACCAATCTCTTGGCAGACGCCCGCCACAATCCCCAGGTGGTCCAGGCGCTCATTGAGGTAGTTTTCTGCTGTTGTCATCGGGAGTCCTCCATTGTCGTGGACTCCACACTACCAATTTTCCGAAAACCTGTCAATCAAACTGCGGAATGTGGGCTAAATGAGCGGTATTTTCAATAATGAAGAGAGAATTTATAAATACTGAAATATCCCCAACAATCCTCAAATTGAGGATTGTTGGGGATATTTCACTAAACCAACCTTACAAAATATTAAAGCGCCGCCAACCCTGCTTGTGCAACCTCCATATCATGGGTATAGTGCCCGCCGCTGACACCAATTCCACCGATAATGCCGGTATCGGTTTTAATCGGATAGCCACCGCCAAAAACGATCAGCCGATCCGTTTTGATGATCCCATGCAGCAGTGGTGGATCATCCTTCACGAAATCGTACCATTCATGGGTTGCCATGCCCCAGCTGATCGCCGTGTACGCCTTGTCCTGTGCGATTTGCACGCTTAAGAGCGCCGCTCCATCCATGCGAGTGAAAGCTTTCAGCGTGCCGTCACCATCAACGACCGCGATACACATCGGTATGCCCATTTCGATAGCCTTGAGTTCGGCGGCTGCGATGATGCGTTGAGCAGTCGCGGCAGTAATGCTGGCTTTCTGGAAAGTGTTTTCTGCCATAGAAATAAAGTTCCTCCTTGTTACTGAATGACGCCGTAATGGCGTTCCAACTCCTGAATCTCAGGAAGGCCAATGTTCTGGGTAAAGTGCGAAAAGGTCACCATGCGTTCAGCAAATGCTGAAGGAGTCTCTCCTCGCTTCAGTAGTTCAAGCAGTTCCAGCATAGCATGTGTAGCTGCAAAGAGCATACTGACGGGGAAGATAACCAGTTTGAATCCCAGAGTGTGAATCTCGTAGAGTGAAAGAAGAGGCGTTTTACCGCTTTCAGCCCAGTTGTAGAGCAGTGGAATGTCAGAAAATGCCTTTTTGATGGTCTGCAATTCTGCAATAGATCGAGGGGCTTCAATGAAGAGAACATCGGCTCCCGCTTCACGATAAGCCTGCCCTCTCAGCAGTGCATCCTCCAGGCCGTTGACCGCGATAGCATCGGTGCGAGCAATGATCACGAAGTCCGGGTCTTGCCGCGCATCGACAGCAGCGCGTATCTTTTGCGCCATCTCGTCCATAGGGATGACCTGCTTGCCCTCCATATGCCCGCACTTCTTAGGCCACACCTGGTCCTCGATATGCAGTCCGGCCACACCCGCGTGTTCATATTCGCGAATAGTCCGTCGCACATTGATTGGATTGCCATAGCCGGTATCTGCATCCGCAATCAGAGGTAGATCGCCTGTTACCGCCGCGAGGGCAGCAGCCCTGCCAACCATCTCACTCATTGTCAGCAAACCAACATCGGGTTGACCCAACACACTGGCCGCCGTTCCAAAACCCGTCATATAGACCAGCGAAAATCCCGCCTGCGCAATCAAGCGAGCGCTCAGCCCATCATACGCGCCTGGAGCAACAACCAGCTCAGGACCAGCAAGCAACTCTCTCAACCGACTTGTCACACGCATCGCAACATCCCTCACGCACACAAGAAATACAACTTGAAAAAACTGGTATTACTGTAAATGTATGACATTCCACACATTCTAACAAGCTTCCTTCTTATCAAGAAGTGCTTACCTGCTTTGGCACCTTCACCCTCAATCGCTCCTCAGCAACATGCACATACATCGGCGTCTGACCTCGCACCTCTCCATCCAGTGTCGCATCCCGTGGATCAGCACTCGTCATGATCGTGACGCCTCTGGCTTGCACATGATGTATGCCAGGGATACCTGTTAACTCTGCAGGGTGATGTGTAAAACGCTTTTCACCATTTGTCAGCGTCGATCCCTCGCTCTTAGATTCAAAGAAATGAGCGAGGATCCTACCAAATTTCCCAATGTCCATTTCTTCAATCACGACTATATCGAGCAATCGATCGTCGAACTTTGTTCCAGGAAGAGCAAATTCCCTCTGGCCTCCAAAAATCGGAGCATTAATAATAGCTACCTGCAGTGCCCGGCAGCTCAAAGATGTATTCGGTTTAGTTGGCTCTGTTACAGGTGATGTCTGCTCTTGAGTAGCAGATACAGTCGTTGGCATCGCCAGTCTATCAAATTCAAGCTGTATATCTAACGCATCATGGGATACCAGTGTTTCCAGCGCAGCATAGGGATAGGTCATACGGCCAAATCGCTGTCGTGTTGCCACATTGGTGGCTATACGCGCAAACTGGACATTGACACCAATGGTCAACGCGTGTGCGAAATATCCATGCTTTTCTGGGGCAACTTGTGACAGCAAGGGTCCAGATTGATGTTTAGTAGCGAGATGTGGAGCCTGTTCAGCAGGTTTTGCCGCTCCTATATCAACGAGATGTTCGTCGCCTTGAGTAATGACTTGAGCTGCTTCTCGAAGATCCATTGGAATTTGCAAAGATCGAGCGATATCATTCGAAGTACCCAGTGGTAAAATTCCCAGGGGTAAGCCGCTTTCATCAATGTGTGTTATTACACCTCCCACCAATCCATCGCCGCCAGCCGCGATCGCAATATCAATTCCACTCTCCTTCCAAATTGACTCCCTGCGCAGGAAATCATCCAGGTCAGCGATAGAGATAATATGCACAATCTCTAACCCGGTTTGTTCCAGATAGGAAATTGCCTCTGAGAGCTTCGATGATCTGCCCGAATGAGGACTATGAATGACGACTGCTCGTTGTGATGTTTTCATAAATGCTTCCAACCTTTGTGCCTGTTTTCGATGATTGCAATGAATGAGAATAGTATAACCTAGAGGCAAATATCGCGCAAATCTAATCTAATTTGAATGTAACCCCGGTCATGTAGAACGCTCTCTGTTATCATCTTGAGTGTCCCTTTTTTGTCATCCTGAACGCCAGCGAAGGATCTCGGCCCCGCGCGTTAGGGTCTACGCTCAGCCTGACAAGAAGGTACCGTCAAGCCAATACGTACACATGCTATAATGAACCAGAGTTGCATATCAACAGGAGAACAACATGGCAGTAATCCATCGCCAGGGAGCAGTCGAAAGTGGTGAATTGCGCTGGCAAGATTTACCTGTGCGAGACTACGGACCCGAAAATAGTGGCGCCGACAAAGCAACTCGCCAAATTCTCATCGGCCCAGACGAGAATTCACCAAACTTCCATCTACGCTACTTCGCCGTTCAGCCCGGCGGCCATACCTCGCTTGATCAGCATGCGCACGAACACGGCGTGTACATCTTGCATGGTCATGCGCTTCTGCGTCTGGATAATAATGAATATGAGCTGAATCCTGGTGACGTCGTCTATATTTCTGGCAATGAGGTCCATCAGTTTTTCACAACAGGTCAGGAACCCTTTGGTTTCCTCTGTGTCGTACCAGCCAGGCGATAAATACAATGTTAGCAGTTGAGTATCATAGTAACGATGATGTGCGTATCGTCGATCTTCCAATCCCCGCAATTGGTCCGGGTGAATTACTTGTGCAGTTGCAAGCCTGTGGCTTATGCGCCAGCGATGTGATGGAATGGTATATGAAGCCGCGCGCTCCCATCTATCCTGGACATGAACCTGTAGGCATCATTGCGGCCGTTGGGGAAGGTGTTCAGCAATTCTCCATTGGTCAACGCGTTTTCATCCATCACCACGTCCCCTGTATGGTTTGCCACTTCTGCCAGCGAGGTTCTTTTTCGCAATGTCCGACATTTCGTGCCACACGTCTGCATCCCGGTGGATTGGCCGAATATATTCGCGTGCCTGCGCTCAATGTACAACTAGACGTATTACCTTTGCCGGATGAACTATCATTTGAAGCTGCTACGCTTAATAGAACCATTAGCCTGCTGTGTGCGAGGAATAAACCGTTCAAACATCCAACCCGGGGATAGTGTGTTAGTACTTGGAGCCGGTAGTAATGGTCTAATGCTGGCGCAGTTAGCACGACAACATGGTGCTAATCGTGTTATCATTGTCGATCCCATAGCATACCGTCGCCAACGGGCTTTAGATGCTGGGATCGACTATGTCTTGAATCCAGAATTCGAACCAGTGAAACTATTGCAACGTATCAATGCAGTTAATGATGGCTCAAGCCTGATATCGTGCTGGTCACTCCTTCAAGCATAAGCGCTATGCAGCAAGGGCTTGAGTTAGTGGAATCTGGCGGAACCGTCCTCTTTTTTGCCCCACCCCCTCCAACATCAGTGCTGCCCATTACACCTAACACGCTCTTTTTCCAGGAGATAAGTCTCCATACCAGCTACTCCGCAGGTCCCTATGAGACACGTCTAGCCCTTGACCTTTTACGAACGGGGCGCATTCGACCAGAAACAGTGATTACGCATCAGTTTCCACTTCAGGGAGGCTGCAAAGGCCTTTTCGTTGGTTGCAAAACCTGGAGATGCGTTGAAAGTGGTCATTACAGCTAAGTTGTCCAGATTGTCCTAGTATTAGCTAAACTAAGAGTTTCAGCGAGCGAGCCCAACTTGCTGCTTCAATCAAGCTCATACGAGAAAGCGTTCCAGTTCGCTTATTTCTATTGACAGGTAATATCAGTCCAATACTTTTCGCATGGCCCTGCATCAGGAGGATTATTCCATATTTTGCTGAGATCCTTTTGCAGCCATGTTTAGAAGGGCGTATCCTCACAATTGTTTTATCAGCAACAATACCTTCGACTCCTAGTCTTTACGATGCCCGGAAAAGTACATCTTTGGGCAAGATCCATCGTTATCTTGTCCAATTCTGCTTACTCCTAGTTCATCTTTATGAAGTGTATCAGTTACTTGCTAACTCCAATGCAATGTTCTACAGCAGTTTCTAGCTTTATTGAAAGACCCCTCGTGGATTATTAGACTTATTTACAGCCGCGAGAAAGTCTTGCAAGAAATTCATGTAACCATTTTTCATCGAATCCATATCGGCATTTCCTCGTGGTCGATGCCAAAATGATGTGCAACCTCGTGAAGAACAGTATGCCGTACCTGCCTTCGAATACGATCTGCGTCCCCGTGGCAATACTCTACGATTGAACGTTCATAAATGGTAATGATTTCAGGATGTGGCATCCTGGCTTGACCATAGGCAGTCAATGGAATGCCCTCATATAAGCCTAGCAGCGTATAGCCTTCTTTCAAACCTACTCGATCCATTACCTCCTCACCCGGCTCGAACTGGACTCTCACCAATACATTTTCCATCTGCTCATGAAACTCGGGTGGGATAGAAGCTAGTGCCTCACGTACAAGTTGCTCGAAAGGACTTAGCATCGGAACTTCAGGAGCTTCGCCTTCTTCCAAACTTTTGTCATTTTCAATCTCTAGAAAGGTATGTTTAACATCGTTACTCTGATGTGCTTCCTGTGTGTTGAAAAGGTTGTTCAGTATTGGATTTGTCCATAAAAAGAAAATGCCAACTACTCCAAAAGCGAAAATACCAACGAGAAGGAGCCAACCCGAAAGTACATCGTAGTAGTTGTTGAGATAGATGGCAAGGATAATGAGTGCAATCAGAAAACTGATCATGGCAAAAAAGTATCGCGACCGATCCATATTCTCATGGAGAGTATCTTCGTCCGGTTCTATTTCGTTCTGGTAGTCGTACTCTTCCTCTAACTCACCCATCATAAGCCTCTATTCCAGGGTTGAGGATCTTTTCTATGTTCCCAGACAGGATTCTCGCTTCTAGAGTCCCTTACCTATACACACAGAGTATAGTATATCAAAACCCTCGGCATAAGACGGTGGCTCCAATTTATGTGCTGTGATAAATATTGCCTGCTCGGGCACCTGGGCTTTACCCTCGCGCTGTCTATTGCGCATGCGACTTCCTGCAACATCAGGTTCAAAATAGTAACCAATAATCGTCGCGTCATATCTGCGACCGATATCAATCAGTAGTTGGCGATCTTGTACAGTTACATTCGTGTTATCAATGATGACCGAACGCTGCTCCAGAAATGCTTTTTCGATACGTTCCGCTTGTTTCTGATTCTTGTTCTTATTTTTGCTGCTTTTTAGCAGGTCTTTACTGATATGCTCGTAGGTTTCTGCGAATTGAGTTCGATAAAATGTGCTTTTACCTGATGCTTGCACTCCTATGAGAATAATAAGTTCCATAACGCCTATTTCTTCAATAAAGAATATAACTTCAGCTTGCTGTTGTTTGACGAACAAACTACAATAGAAATGTTATTGATGTTATAATACTGTGAGCGCCCGGCTCCAGTAAAAGGTGCCACAATCAATGTAGTAGGGAAGATTTTCCGATTACTTGACTCTACAATATAAGGAGTATGTATGACAACAACTTCGACCGATCCCAAAGTGCAACAATGGACAAATCTCGCTCAGCAATTACGTGTAGACAGCATACGCTGCACAACCGCTGCGGGTTCAGGACATCCTACCTCATCTATGTCAGCAGCCGACCTGATGGCCGTTTTACTAACCAGTTACCTGCATTACGATTTTGATACCCCGCAAAACCCGAATAACGATCATCTCATTTTCTCCAAGGGACATGCTTCACCTCTTTTGTATTCATTATATAAAGCAGCGGGCGCAATCACTGATGAAGAGTTGTTAACATTACGAAAATTTGGCAGCCGTCTCGAAGGCCATCCTACACCCATTTTACCATGGGTTGATGTCGCAACTGGTTCGCTTGGCCAGGGTTTACCAATCGGTGTGGGAGTCGCGCTCGCAGGCAAATATCTGGATAAACTACCTTACCATATCTGGGTGCTACTGGGCGATAGTGAAGTAGCCGAAGGTTCTATCTGGGAAGCATTTGATCACGCATCATACTATAAACTGGATAACCTGGTGGCTATCCTCGATGTCAATCGCCTTGGACAGCGTGGTGAAACAATGCATGGCTGGAATACAACCCTCTATGCAGAGCGTGCTGCTGCCTTTGGTTGGAATGCCATTGTCATCGATGGCCATAATTATGATGAAATCAATCAGGCATTTGCCACGGCATCACAGCCAGATGGTAAGCCTACCGTAATTATTGCTAAAACGGAAAAAGGCAAAGGTGTTTCTTTCCTGGAGAATAAAGAAGGCTGGCATGGCAAGGCGCTCAATAAGGAGCAAGAAGAGCAAGCGTTAAGTGAACTTCATTTTGTGCGCAGCCAGACATTTCCCGTACAGAAACCTGAAAACCTCCAGCCTGCACCTGAAGCAGCAAAGAAAGCTCTGGAATTACCACGATATGACGGAAAAGAAGCAGTTGCCACACGCAAAGCGTATGGTGATGCGTCTAAAGGCACTCGGCGCTGCCAATCCTGATGTAGTAGCTCTGGATGGTGAAGTGAGCAATTCGACCTATGCCGATGAATTTGGCAAAGCATATCCAGATCGTTTCTTTCGAGCAGTTTATTGCTGAACAGCAATTAGTGGCTTCGGCAATAGGCATGAGCGTGCGACACAAAATACCATTTGCCTCGACCTTCGCAGCATTTCTTCAGCCGTGCTTATGACTTCATCCGCATGGCTGCAATCTCTCGTGCAAACATTCGCCTGAGTGGTTCGCATGCTGGTGTTTCAATTGGCGAGGATGGTCCGTCGCAGATGGCGCTGGAAGACCTGGCTATGATGCGCGCTGTCTATGGCAGTACGGTGCTCTATCCCAGTGACGCTAACCAGACAGCTCAACTGGTAGCGGAGATGGCGGATCATGATGGTATTGTGTATATGCGCACCACCCGCGAAAAGACGCCCGTCATCTATACTCCTGACGAGGAATTCATGGTTGGCGGTAGCAGAGTTGTACATCAATCCGATCACGATGAAGTAACTATTGTAGCGGCAGGCATTACGCTGCATGAAGCTTTGCAGGCCTATGAGCAGTTGAAGAGCCAGAAGATCATGGCTAGAGTGATTGATGCTTACTCTGTTAAACCAATAGACGAAGAAACGCTGATGCTTGCAGCAGATGAAGCTGGCAACAAGATCGTCGTTGTGGAAGATCACTGGCCCGAGGGTGGACTTGGAGATGCAGTATTGGAAGCATTTACCATGCGCAATGGCCCAATTCCTGAGGTAGTGAAGCTCGCAGTTCAATCGATGCCAGGCTCTGGTACTCCCGCGGAATTGATGGAGGAAGCTGGCATCAGTGCCAATCACATTGTCCAGGCCGTTCGGGTGCTCGTGCGAAAAGCATAATCATCGAAAATATGTTGAGTTTTGTGGGTGCTGCGCCCGGGGGCGCAGCACCCACAAAACTCAACACACTCGCCGCCGCAGGCGGCGAGTGTGTTGCAACCAGAATATGACAGAGAAACTGCTTTGAAAGAAACACTACAGGATAATTCCACTGCAAACAATGCTGTACAACTTCCTGCCCCTAAAGGTATCGGTATGGCTGTTGCATTCGACTGGGGTCTGACTGTTGAACTACTCTTGCTTCCAATATTGATGGTTTTCTCCGGCTCATCAGTTTTGTCTACACAGACCTCTACAACCTCAAATTTTGTCATTATCATTAGCTTCCTGACTTCCTGGGTTATTGCAGCCCTGTTTGGCATTTTTGGGGAAGGCATTCGACGAGGCTGGCGCTGGACGAGACCTCTTCAAATTGTAGGCAACTCACTTGGCTTCCTTGGTGGACTCGCTTTATTAGTGCAACTATTTAGCAACATCAAAATCGGGAATTATTGGACACTGGTTCCTGCATGTATTTTGCTCATCGTTTCCCCGCTTATTGCCTGGCGTCTTAGCAGGCCAGAGACTGCCATCTGGTTTAAGTCCGTGACAAGTCAAGAAGCCCGCAAACGACACGGTGGCTCTTGGGTCTGGTGGATAGCATTATGGAGTATTATCGGTGGCACTCTTGTAGCGATCGGCGCACTCCACTGATATGGTCGTTATGAATGTTATAAGTGTTATATGTGATATAAATGCAATAAGTAAGTGTTATTACCCTTCATATATCCCGTGCTAGATAATCACTATCAACTTTGTACAAAGGAAAAAGTAACGTGAGCCTTGGTGATGAATTTTTAGAATGGCAGTCAATTCTAGAAGCACTACAAAATATAACTGTAGAAGTAGCTCATGAAACGTTGGGTGATCGAGGCACTGTCGCTTATACCGATGGAGCATGCATCAAAAATCCTGGTGGACCAGCAGGTTGGAGTGTGATCCTCTCGTCCATCGATAATGTTGTAGATGAAAACATTCTTGAAGATACTCCACGTATCGAAAGTTATGGCCACATTCCACCATCCCTCAATACTACCAATAACCGCGCCGAAATTGCTGCTGTGCTTGCGGCACTCTGCATCGCGCCTCGTGATCAACCCTTAACCATTTATAGTGACAGTGAATACACCATCAAAGTAGCTCAAGGCACATACCAGATGAAAGCTAATCCCGACTTATGGGATTTATATCGCATATTGCTCAAAAAACGAACTACCCCTCCAACCTTTGTATGGGTTCGTGGGCACGCAGGACATAACCAGAACGAACGTGCCGATGAACTGGCTGGCCTGGGCGCCTGGAATGGAGACCAAGAAGCCTTTCGCAAATGGCAGGAATCCATGTCCCCAGAAGCGCGTAATACTCTCTCTTCAACCGAGATGACCCAATTACGCCAGCAAGTTCAAAAGCTCAAAACGTTTTTTGATAGCATTGCGCTTGACAGCTCTCGTGTGAGTGCCAATGAACGCGCATTTATTAACGATATGGCAAAGCGTCTTCTAAAGAACAATTTCGTCCCCTCTGAGAAGCAAAGTAATTGGGTGAAAGTACTTGTGAGAAAATATCAGATCTAAGAGGAGATACCGTATGCCAACACCATCTACTCGCGAAATCCAAATTGAATTCGATCAGCGCGTTCCGATGCGTGATGGTATCACCCTCTCGGCTGACATCTATCGCCCGATAGATTTATTGCATATCTCGAAAAAATATCCAGTAATTCTCACTCGTACACCCTACATGAAGCTAAACGAGCGTATGCTGGTGTCAGCGAAGTATTTTGCTGAACGGGGATATGTCTTTGTAGCATTGGATGTGCGAGGTCGTGGTGATTCCGAAGGCACATTTGTGCCCTATCTCAACGAGGGGAAGGATGGCTATGACGTTATCGAATGGTGTGCTTCCCAGCCATGGTCGGATGGAAATGTTGGCACTATAGGTAGTTCGTATCCGGGATGTATCCAATGGTTAGCCGCCCTTCAAAAACCGCCACACCTTAAGGCAATGGTGGTACGTGTCACTCCTTCTGATCCCTTTATTGAAACACCAACCGGGCTACCTTCACCGATCGCACTCTGTTGGTTGCATTACGTCAGTGGGCATGTGAATCAGTTAATGGAGGCTGTAAACTGGGAAGATGTCTATGAACATCTTCCTTTGATTACTATGGATGTGAGAGCGGGCCGTTATAATGCGAACTGGCGAGCCAATATTGAACATCCACAACTCGATGAATACTGGGATCCCTTGTGCTACCAGAACAAGTTCGACCAGCTTGATGTGCCAGTATTGCATATTTCAGGTTGGTTTGATGACGAGCAAATTGGAACCCCGCTTAACTATATTGGTATGACATCCCGTGGAGCACAAGACGCTGCCCGTGCCAGTCAAAGGCTACTCATGGGGCCATGGGGTCACGTGGTCAATAGCGAATCCAAACTGGGTGAAGTAGATTTTGGGCCGCAGTCGTTGATTGATATGCGAGCCGAAGAGCTTCGTTGGTTCAATCGATGGCTAAAAGGGTACACAAACATAAGTGCGACTCCAGAAGAATTTCCAGTGCGTATTTTTGTGATGGGTGACAACGAATGGCGCGATGAACGTGAATGGCCATTGGCACGTACACTATGGACCCCATTTTATCTGCACAGTCGAGGAAGCGCTAACAGTCGCTTTGGGGATGGGATTCTTTCGATAAACAAGCCTGAAAATGAGCCAACCGATATGTATCAATATGATCCAGCTCATCCCGTACCGTTTATTACTGACCCCACATCCACACAGATTGGAGGACCAGACGATTACTCAGCTATTGAACGACGTGATGATGTCCTGGTATATATGACAGAACCTCTCAAAGAAGAGATAGAGGTGACAGGACCTATTCGTATGGATTTGTATGCCTCATCCTCTGCTCCCGATACCGACTTCATGGCAAAGTTGGTAGATATATGGCCTTCAGGTTTTGTTCAGCGCCTCTGTGACGGTATGGTGCGAGCTCGTTTCCGCGAGGGAATGGACAGGCCAACTTTGATAGAGCCTGGGAAGATTTATAAATTCTCGATTGATTGCTGGAACACCTGTCAGGTATTCAAAAGCGGGCATCGTATCGGATTGGAGATAAGTTCAAGCGCTTTCCCGAAGTTCGATAGGAATTTGAATACCGGTGCGCCGCTTGGCATTACTAAGGAAATGGCTATAGCCGAACAGAGGATTTATCACGATTTGGAGCATCAATCGGCAGTAGTGTTGCCGATTATTCCAAAATTATAAATATCCCTCTCGTAAGAAGTTCCCTGCGCGTTGGGCGAAAGTCTCCGAGGATAAGACTTCGAAGTCGAGTGAATCAGCAATCCTGTCAATGATATTAAAATATGTGCAAACGTAAATTGCATCTTCGATAGCCCGATCACTCACTCCTGCCTTACGCATTGGAGCAATATCATCTCGTCCAATTCCCTCGGGAGTCAGCGTCAACTTTTCCAGAAATCCCAACGTAGTCTTCAATTTTTGATCGATGGGTGCAGAGCGCCAATCATCCAGCACAGACTCGACAAAAGTATCTCCGAGAATCTCAGACGCGACCGCGCTGTGACTCCCCGTTCAAAAGGGGCACTGGTTCTTGCGTGAAACAAACGCTGCGAATAGCTCGCGTTCGCCAACACTCCAATCGGAAGACCCGCGCATCATATCTTCTAAGCACATTGAAAATGGAGTGCCGAATATTTCGGGACGATAAGCCAGCACTCGACTGACATCCGGCGCAGATGAGTCTTTTAAGAGCTGCTCAAGCTTTTTGAGCCTCATTCAATGCCTTCTTTCTAACAGGTATTTCCTGGATGAGTATATACTATCATGCTACGAATACGCTCTCAAATCAATCCAGGTTATTTGAGGGGACCACTTAAAAGTTGCGTTTTCACCATGCTTGGCTCGCTTGCGAGCCTTTTTAGTGTGAGTGTGGGAAGTTTTTGCGTGCCCGCACTTTCCACACTCTCACTAGCGCGCCCCAGGCGCGCAGAAATTAGGCACGCAAAAACTTTTGAAGTGCCCTTACTAGTCTGAAGATCTATTTTCGCATGAGCATAAATATGCCAGCAACGAGCAATCCTATTGTTACTAACGGAATAAATATAGTCGCTATCGCTTTGCCCCTACTAAGACGATGTACAGCCATGATTACGAAGACCTGGAGTACAATACCATATAAACTTAAGACAGAGTTGAGGACCCTGCCTACAACAGGGATCAAAGCTAGCAGTTTACTGAAGATACCCAGCGGCGCTTGTATATAAAGCGAACTATTACACTGCTCAAGAAATGTTCCCTGACCACCAAAAGCTTTTGCGAGAAGGAAGACTGTGCCCATTAATAGAAAGAACAACAAGGGCACTACACCGATCAAACCGATGGAAGTAGCCAGAGAGAAGAGTCTTGAAAAAGTTGTACCCGTCACAGGAGGATAAATAAAATTCACTAGTAACCCTAGCATTGCGTCCAGAATGGCCCATGCCAGTAGTTGTATCCAGACAAGGCTCCAACTTGCATCCCCTTTATCCGCGGTATACGTTGCTACTGATGGTTTAACTAATGCATTGAAGTAACGTTGAGGTAATTGAGAAAGTACTCTACGACGTGAAAGAACTGGGTCAGTTTGTGTTGACGAGGTTGCTTGATCTGCGGGTATAAGGTTGCTCTAAACCAGCTTGTTCTTGATAGGGACTGTTAGGCATAAAAGTTACCCTTTCAACGCTTTAAGTTTCTGCGATTATGCATTCGGAAGTTCAATGTACAAAACCGTGGGCATCATAGCATGAGCTGATCTAGTACACAATAAACATAGCTATAATGGCTTGTAGTGATTTGACAGTCCAACACGCATCTGTTACCTTACTCGTGAAAATAAGAGTGGGGGAGACCTTTTAGTTGCAATTTCTGCGAAAAGCGCTGCGATATACTAAAATCTTTTCTTTTGTGCTTCTGGTCCTATTCACTACGTCCTGCGGTCAGGCATCTACACAGATACAAAAAGATCTGGCAACACCTGAACTCCCAACACCTGCACTAACACTGCGCTCTTTAGCCCAGGCACATAACTTCTACATTGGAACGGCCGTAAGTGTTGGTGCTTTGCAAAAAGAACAACAATATAGAGACCTTCTGGCCACTGAATTTAATATGGTGACACCCGAAGTCTCCATGAAATTTGATGCGACAGAGCCAGAGCGTGGCCACTATGACTTCACTGAAGGTGACATACTCATTGCCTTTGCTCAAGCGCATAATATGCAGGTGCGTGGACACAACCTGGTATGGTATACGGCTCTACCCTCCTGGTTAACGACTGACCACTTTACTCGAGACGCATTAATGTCGATACTGCATGCTCATATTCTCGCTGAAGTTTCTCACTATCGAGGGGTAGTCAATATTTGGGATGTCGTAAATGAAGCAATCAATAATGACGGTTCGCTTCGCGACTCAATCTGGTCACGTGGTATTGGCCCAGATTTTCTTGACCTCGCTTTTCGTTGGGCCCACGAAGCCAACCCTCGGGCGCGTCTGTTCTACAATGATTATGGCGGTGAGGGCCTGGGTCAGAAGTCGAACGCGATCTACAATCTGGTATCAGGCATGATCAAACGAGGCGTTCCAATCAACGGGGTAGGTCTGCAGATGCACGTGAGTCTTGATGGGTATCCTCCTCCCCAGGATGTACTGGCTAACATGAAACGATTGGCTGCGTTAGGCCTTGAAGTACAAATTACAGAGATGGATGTAAAAATTCAAGGCGACCCTCGACCTATGCAAGTAAGGCTTGCTGCAGAAGCACAGATTTATCGCGATATGCTGAGTACATGCCTGGCCGTTGAGCAATGCACAGCATTCGTCATGTGGGGCTTTACTGATCGCCATTCCTGGATTCCAACCGCAACGGGTCATCCGGATGCACCATTGATTTTCGACGCTGCATATCGACCAAAACCTGCTTTTTTTGCGCTCCTGAATGTATTGAACCAGAAATAAGGGCGCGATCTTATCCTGACATCCCCTCATAACTGGGAGTGCAGAGGGCAACGCCCTTTGCCGGGAGCGCGAGGGTGTCCCTCGCTTCCTTTTTTATCTTATTGGGCTGCAGGCCCACAGGTAGAGTTATGAATGAATATCATGCTCTTGTCTCCTTGACAATCCCTCCTCCCATAGATGAAGATAAACATATAACCATAATGACTGGTGGAGCTTACCATCGTTTCTAGGTATCTTCAGAGGAATACACTCATGACCACAACCAAACGACGAACCGAACCAGAAAACCTAGATGTTCAGGTCGCTGAGCCTGTTCTCGCTCCCGCTAATGTTCGTAACCCGGGTATGCCACTCGACATGGATTGGGTGCGCCAGGTGCGCGTGAATCGCAGTGCGGTTGAACGGCGTGCAGCAACCATCCCCACGCGTCGCACAGTCAAGAAGGAGTGGCAAGCGGCCTGGCTACTGCGGGCCGTCACCTGTATCGACCTCACCACTCTACAGGGCGACGATACTCCTGGAAACGTTTTGCGTCTATGTGCCAAAGCGCGCCATCCCGTGCGTCAGGAGGTATTGGAAGCGCTTGGCGCTAGTGAGCTTGATTTAAAGGTTGGCGCGGTCTGCATCTATCACAATCTCGTTCCAGTAGCCGTCGAAGCGTTGCGCGGTTCTGGTATTCCCGTTGCAGCCGTTTCGACAGGCTTTCCCGCCGGACAAATCTCATTTGAGCAGAAACTCGCAGAAATCGAGGCTTCGGTACAGGCTGGCGCCGCCGAGATCGATATTGTGATCTCACGCGCGCATGTATTAACAGGCAACTGGCAGGCACTTTATGACGAAGTGCGAGCTTTCCGTGGCGCTTGTGGCGATGCTCATATGAAGACAATTCTCGCTACACATGAGCTTGCTACACTTCGTAATGTGGATATGGCAAGTCTGGTATGTATGATGGCTGGCGCTGATTTTATCAAAACCTCTACTGGAAAAGAGCCGGTGAACGCGACGTTGCCTGTTGGGGTAGTGATGGTGCGAGCAATTCGTGATTATCTTGATCGTACCAGGCTACAAGGTCGGCTTCAAACCCGCAGGCGGTATACGTACTGCCAAACAATCTTTAGACTGGCTCATATTGATGAAAGAAGAACTGGGCAACGAGTGGCTCAACAATTCGCTATTCCGCATCGGAGCCAGTAGTTTACTTTCAGACATTGAACGGCAACTTTCGTACTTCGCCACTGGTCACTATGCAGCGGCGCATCATAATCCAATGGTGTAAGCAGGGAGGTTCAGAATGAGTGTTATGGAAATCTTCGAAACGATGGAGTATGGGCCTGCGCCAGAAGCCGCTGCTCCAGGACTAACCTGGATAAAAGAACATGAGCCATTCGGCCTGTTTATCAATAATCAATGGACGAAACCTGCCAGTGGCCAGTATATTGAAAGCATCAATCCAGCGACTGGAAAGCAACTGACGAAAGTTGCCGCGGCAAATAGTGCCGACGTCGATGCCGCTGTAAATGCTGCACGCACAGCTTTTGAGACTTGGGGCAAAACACCAGGCCATGTGCGCGCACGCTATATGTATGCCATTGCTCGCCATATCCAGAAACACTCGCGCTTGTTGGCCGTGCTTGAGTCTCTGGATAATGGTAAACCTATCCGCGAAACTCGTGACATAGATATTCCACTAGTAGCTCGCCATTTCTACTATTATGCTGGTTGGGCGCAACTCATGGAATCGCAACTTCCTGACTACGAACCAGTCGGTGTGGTGGGCCAGATTATCCCCTGGAATTTCCCTCTGTTGATGCTGGCCTGGAAAATAGCACCAGCGCTTGCCATGGGCAACACCGTCGTGCTCAAACCCGCGCGATATACTTCCCTGACTGCTCTCAAGTTCGCTGAAATTATGCAAGAGATAGGATTACCACCTGGAGTCGTCAACATTCTCACAGGTGAAGCATCGCAGGTAGGTGAAGCATTAGTACGGCATCCAGACGTCAATAAAATCGCGTTCACAGGTTCCACTGACGTTGGACGCAGTATACGCCGCGCTACGGCAGGTTCGGGTAAAAAAACTCTCGTTAGAACTGGGTGGTAAGTCACCTTTCATCGTATTTGATGATGCCGATCTTGATAGTGTCGTTGAGGGAGTCGTCGATGCCATCTGGTTTAACCAGGGCCAGGTATGCTGTGCTGGTTCTCGTTTGCTCGTGCAAGAGAATGTTGCGAACCGCCTGATCGAAAAACTGCGCGTGCGTATGGAACATTTACGTGTCGGAAATCCACTTGATAAAGCAGTGGATATCGGTGCCATCGTTTCGCCTGGACAGCTCAAAGAAATTCAGCGCCTCGTAAACCAGGGAGTCGAAGAAGGAGCGGTAATGTGGCAGCCATCATGGGCCTGTCCTACTGAAGGCTACTTCTTCCCTCCAACACTCTTCACGAACGTTTCACCTGCGACTACCATCGCCCAGGTCGAAATCTTTGGTCCTGTGCTTGTCTCCATGACATTCCGCACGCCAGCAGAAGCTGTTGAACTGGCTAATAATACACGTTATGGCCTTGCAGCCAGCGTCTGGAGCGATAACATTAATCTCGCGCTCGACATTGCTCCCAAGTTGAAAGCTGGCAGTGTGTGGATCAACTGCACCAACTTATTCGACGCTTCGAGCGGCTTTGGCGGTTATCGCGAGAGCGGCTTTGGTCGTGAAGGCGGCAAAGAAGGATTGTATGAATATGTGCGCCCGAAATTGGGAAACGCAGGATACACAGCTTGAGGAACTTCATATAGCCAAAGACTCTACATCCTCTAATGGATCAGGATCTATTCAAAATGAGGATGCAGAAAGTGCTTTCCAGAATCTTGCATTTGGATCTTCTAAGTGGCCATATTAGCCGCGCTTCCCGCTATCGATAGAACGCCAAAGATGTTTATCGGTGGTAAGCAGGTGAGACCTGATTCTGGTTACAGTCGTGATATCTATGATCCTGAGGGACATATGATTGGGCAGGTAGGTGAGGGCAATCGCAAAGATATCCGCAATGCCGTTGAAGCTGCTCACGCGGCATCTGGTTGGGCGGTTAGGCACGACCCATAATCGCGCTCAAATTCTGTATTACATTGCTGAGAACCTATCTATCCGCGAGGATGAATTTGCTCGTAGGATTGTACAGCAGACTAGTCGGCCCTATGCAGATGCTGTCGCTGAAGTTCAGACGAGCATCTCGCGATTGTTCAGCTATGCTGCCTGGGCCGATAAATTTGAGGGTGTTGTACATCGTCCACCGATTCGTGGAGCAGTGCTGGCCATGCCCGAGGCCATAGGTGTTATGGCTATAACCTGCCCAGACGAGTATCCTTTGCTTGGCTTTATCTCGCTCGTCGCTCCTGCTATTGCCATGGGCAATACACTTGTCGTAATTCCCTCGCAACAATCACCATTGAGCGCAACCGATTGCTACCAGGTGCTTGAAACATCCGACTTGCCGAACGGCGTAGTAAACATTGTGACAGGTGATCGTGAAACGCTAAGCCAGGTTCTAGCCGATCACGACGACGTAGATGCCATGTGGTACTTCGGATCCAGCAGAGGGGTGCAAGAATGTTGAACTTGCCTCATGCTGGCAATATGAAGCGTACGTGGGTCAATTATGGACATCCACGTAACTGGTTAGAATTCGATACAGGGAGAAGGTGAGGAGTTCTTAAGAGAATCAACCCAGATCAAGAATATCTGGATACCGTATGGCGAGTAGAGTCGCAGATTAACCTGACAATCAGCCTTTGTCATCGTGAATGGTTCTCAACTGTTATCATGAGCGTCTTTGTTTTGTTGTCCTAAGCATGCACATTTTGTCATCCTGAGCGTTAGCGAAGGATCTCGTCGCCCATTAGCAAGTAACACTCAAGGTGATACCTAATTGATTACCTGTGCTACATGGTCATTAGATGGTGCTTGATCGTTCCGTACTTTGCACAGTATGCTGGCCAAACGCCGCCAGCACACTTTCTAAAACAGGCAACATACTGGATGCTCGTTTAGCCTTGATAATGAAGTCCCACATAGGCTCAAATTTCTTCCATCCTCCGGCATAAGCCACATGCCTGAGTCGTTCACCCCACTTCTCCTGAGTCCATGCGCCTCGAAAAATCGAATTCCAACGATAAAATTCTTGATATGCGTGCCAGTAACCCGTTTCTAAGCGTATCAGCTGTTAGTTTGGCTGGGCGATAGACCACGTGACGCGTATCGTACAAATCCCAGTTACTATGCAATAGGCGCTCTTGTTGCGCCATACGCTCGTAAAGGGCAGTTGTGGGATAAGGTGTAAGGATATGGAATGTAGCAGTCTCAATCCCCTGGCTGATCGCCCATTCAACGGTGCGATCAAATACAGTTTCATCATCATCGTCCATGCCAAAAACGAAACTCCCATTGACCATCACCCCAAGATCATGAAGTCGTCGAATGGCAGTGCTATAGTCTCGATTGAGATTCTGGTATTTATGTTGCTCTTTCAAATTGGCTGGGTTGAGCGTTTCAAACCCGACAAATAAGCTGCGTAGCCCACTTTGTGCTGCTTTTTCCAGCAAACCCGGCCGTAACACTGATTGCACAGTTCCAGCCGCCTGCCATAATCGCCCCATACCCTTCATCCCATCAAAGAGCGCTCCGGCAAAATGGGGATTGCCAAAGAGATGGTCATCCAGAAAGTAAAGGTGTCTCCCTGGTAGTCGATCAATTTCTGTCAGTGCATCATCAACTTGCAACGTATAAAAAGATTTTCCACCTTTGAAGAAGGCCTCTTTGTAACAAAAATCGCACACATGCGGACAACCCCGCGAAACCACGATGGAATTAGGCACCAGGTAGAGATTGCGTTTGATTAAATCACGCCTAATCCTGGGCATGCCAAGCAACGTACGAACATTCGATATATATTTTTTTGCTGGATGCCCTGCATGGTAATCAGCCAGAAACGCTGGCCAGGTATCTTCCCCAGGCCCAATGAAAATTGAGTCAGCATGATTTGCAGCTTCATCTGGAAGGGAGGTAACATGCAATCCTCCCAAAACTACATATGCCCCTTTTGAGCGGTAATGATCAGCAAGCTGATATGCCCTGTACGCAGATGTAATATACACCTGGATGACGACCAGTTCAGGATCATCATTAAGATCTAACTGCTCAACATGTTCATCTTGAAGTGTAATCTGATCATTGCTTTCCAGGTATCCAGCCAGAGTAGCAAGACCCAAAGGCGGAAACAGCGAATATTTAATCGGACGAAAATAGGGACTTTTAGCTTCAGTCAAAGCAGGTAAAATCAATTTTACTTTCATGCATGAACTCCTTTTCCCTGTTTCCCTGGTCTCATTGAAGAAGTATAGGCCGTCATTTGGGATTGTTACCAGTCCCTGAGCAATACAGATGTTGCACTCAAATGCCATCAACGGTGCAATCGACACACAGTAAAAACGCTTGTGAAAACACATCCACTAAGATATAATCACTCTACAATCTCTATCTCCTATAAATCAGGAGGAGAACAGCCATGGCTTCTTCTACCCAACAATCAGGCTCAAGCGACGTAAAAAAAGTCATGATCAGCAGTACAGCACATGATTTGCCTGAACATCGCGATCTGGTAAAGGATGCCTGCTTGCGACAGGGAATGTTCCCTGTCATGATGGAACATATGGCTGCTGTCGACGCCAACGCAATTGAAGAATCGCTTGCGCATCGTCAACGAGGCAGACATTTATCTCGGCATCTTCGCATACCGCTACGGCTATATCCCCAAAGGCTATGACATCTCTATAACTGAAATGGAGTACAAACGTGCTGTTGAACGAGGTATCCCGCGCTTGATCTTCCTGATGGATGAAGAGCATGACGTCAAACCTGCAGATGTTGAAAGAGGCGATGGTGCGATTAAACTAGATGCACTCAAGGAGCGTTTGAAAGCTGAACTTGTCGTTAATTTCTTCAAATCGCCGGCTGAATTGCAAGCTCAGGTCATCGACAGTTTGTCAAAGCTTCGTCAGCCCAACCTCACTGCTTTCCACTACATCAGTGATATCCCAAATCCACCAGAACCCTACATTGCTCATCCCTATACCCTCTTGCAGACCAACCTTAGTTGGACGGCAGGCCGAGCTAAACATGCTGACAGACTGGGTGGCTAAACCCAGTTCTAATCTCTATCAAGCTCGCATCCTCAGCATAGTAGCCATCGGTGGCATGGGCAAAAGCGCCCTCACCTGGAAATGGCTCAATGAGATTGCTCCCCAGGAGATGAAGTCGCTTGCTGGCCGCCTATGGTGGAGCTTCTATGAGAGTGATGCTACCTTCGAAAATTTCGTCATTCGTGCCCTGGCCTATGTGAGCAAGCGGCCAAGAGAAGATATCCAGAAACTCCCTCCACCTGAACGCGAAGAGCAATTACTCTCCATCCTCGACCGTGAGCCATTTCTCTTTGTGCTTGATGGACTGGAACGCATCCTGATCGCCTATGCACGCATGGATGCAGCACGCATGAGTGATGATGATCTTGATCAACGTACAGCCAACTTGTCGCTGGAGCGTTCGGTCTGCCCAGAAAGCGCCGCACAATCCTTTATTGGACAACATCGCTTGCGTAAAACCGCCGATCTACGTACAGGCGCTTTTTTGCGCAAACTTGCAGCGACACGCTCATCCCGTATCCTGGTCAGTACTCGCCTCTACCCAGCAGACTTGCAAACAGATACTGGAAATGAACGCTTCGGATGTGGAGCGATCTTCTTGCATGGTCTCTCAGATGATGATGCACTCAACCTCTGGCGCGCCTTTGGCATCAGTGGTTCGCGTGAGACGCTGTTGCCAGTCTTCCATACGTTTGAGAACCATCCGCTGCTCATCCAGGCGCTGGCAGGCGAGGTCTCGCATGATCGCCGGACGCCAGGAGACTTTGATGGCTGGCGCAAAAATCACCCTGATTTCAATCCTTTCAATCTGCCATTGGTGCAGGTGAAATCGCACGTGCTCGAATTCGCCTTGAGTGGACTGGATGAGACCACATTGAAAGTGCTATATACCATTGCTGCCTTCCGTATGCCTGCATCATATGATACACTCGTTGACTTACTCGTTGGTGAAGACAAACCATGTCCCAGTGAAAACGCACTCATCACCATCCTGGCCGACCTGGAAGATCGCGGCTTGCTTGGCTGGGATCGACGTGCCAACCGCTACGATTTGCATCCAATCGTGCGTGGTGTGACATGGAGTGGATTGGGCAATCAGGACAAACAAAGCATTTATAAGACGCTTAGTACACATTTTGAGTCTTTGCCTATGATTGACAAAGATCATTGGCAGGAAGTTAATAGCTTGGAAGACCTGACTGCGGCTATAGAGTTGTACAATACGCTGATCGGCCTTGGGCGTTACGATGATGCCTATAAGTTATTTCACGAGCGCCTGAGTGATGCTATGCTCTATCGCCTAGGTGCCTATCGACAGCGTGCTGAACTAATGGAGATGTTGTTCCCTGATGGGCTCGATCAGTTGCCACGTCTGAGCACCCCAGGTCACCAAGGCATTGTGCTCAATAATCTGGCACTCAGCATCAGAGATCAGCCAGGAGCGCAATGCAAGGCTATATCGTCGTTGCTATTGAAATCGCATGAAAAAGAGGACAACCAGAATAATGTCAGTATCGATCTAGTAACCTATCAGATGTTCTGCGCATCTCCGGATCCATGCATGAGTCAGAGGCTGCTGCGCGCATTGCTCATTGGTCGGAAAATGGTGACCAATATTTGGAGGCGACGAGTCTAGAGCGGTTAGGATTAACTCTAGCAATGCGAGGGAAGAAAGCTGACAGTGCAAAAGCATTAGATAGATCCCTTAAATTATCGCTTCAAGGCATCTGGTACAAATGCTATGATTATCAGGCAATTCGTGCCGTGTGGTTTGGAGAGTATGTTGATGCACAAGTGTTGGCTCACAAGGCGATGAAATACTTTCAAGAACAACACATTGAGCGAAGGGATAATTTTTGCAATCCGACTCCAAGGCGAAGCGGCGCTAGGTCTGGGTGATCTACCAATAGCCGACGAGCGCCTACATCACGCCCTGGCTCGTGCGCGAGCAACTAAACCTTGTGGAGGAAGAACTCCCAGCATTAATCGGGCTAGCGGAGTTACGACGGCGACAAGGCGATCTCAAGTCTGCACGTGAATTGTTGGACGATGTGTGGGAACCATGCGAGCGAGGGCCATTCAAGCTCTTTCATGCTGATGCGTACAATGTCCTGGCGCAGATCGAACGCGATGCAGGCAATCATGAGGCAGCAGTTAAAGCAGCAACGGAGGCTTATCGACTGGCATGGTGTGATGGTCCACCTTTCGCCTATCATTGGGGATTGCAGAAGGCGAAGGCGCATTTAGCTGTGCTTGGAGTTCCAGAGCCGATGTTGCCGCCTTTCGATGAGTCGAAGTACGAGCCGATGCCTGAAGTTGAGATCGAGCCGTTGGATAAAGAGGAGGATGATTTTGAGATCGAACCGTGATGTGAACGTTCTTGACGCCTGCCTTTCTGACGAGATAGGATGATAGAGGAAGAGATTTGTGGTTTTCGTCAATAGTGAATGGTGCAGAGGAGGAAACATATGGAAGTACGTAGATTGACAGAGTCAGATGCCGAGGCATTTTGGAACATTCGATTGAGGGCATTGCGCGACAATCCAGAGTCCTTTGGCGCATCCTACGAAGAGATACTTGAGCGAGGCATTGCCGGTGTTTCGCAGGGGCTTCGCAAGAGTGAAGCTGCTCCAGATGATGCCACTTTCGGCGCGTTCGACGGAAAGACTATCGTTGGCATCGCCAGTTTCCAGCGAGAGGAAGAGTTTAAAAAACGTCATAAAGGTGTTATCTGGGGCATGTATGTTCCGCAGGAGTTGCGTGGAAAAGGGGTAGGCAAAGCTCTGGTTGAGGCTGCCATTGCCTATGCGAGGACCTTGTCTGGTCTCGAACAGATTAACCTGGATGTGGTGCTTACCAGTAAAGAAGCCCGCAAGCTCTTTATATCGATGGGCTTTGAGACGTATGGGCTGGAACGTCATGCGTTAAAGTTACACGATCACTATTTTGACCAGGAACACATGACACTGCGCTTGATTGAGAACTAGTCAGGGAAAGGGAATTCATCCCTTTCCCTCCTTGTCTAACTGGCCGCCTACGGCGGCAAAAGGGGGAAAAAGAGTTTTTCGGGGACACCCCGAACCCCGGCAAAGGGCTTCGCCCTCTGCACTCCTTTTATTTGTTACCTATAATCTCTCAGGATGGTGTTTCCTCCAGTAGCGCATATAGCCCTGTACTGTCATCTGGTAATTCGATGCAATTTCATAACGCTCGATTGCATGAGCATTGGGCGCTACTCGTAGCAGTTCAGGCTTCGTATGCTCGGTTAGCATTGAAACGATCTCAGCCTCATCTTTTCCATCGCGCATTGCCACCAGTACGAATTCACCCCATGCATACAGCTTTTCACGTAATCGATCGAAATGCTCGGATATGTTCTTTATCGCCCCAAAATGCCCTATATAGAGTACATCGGGTCGCAAGCTCTTCACGAGTCTGATACTGTCTGACCAGGCCTCGAGGTCAATGTCTGGTGGTGGTGTGGGTGGACGAATGTAATCGACATCTTGCAAACGTACACCCGCCACATCTCCGGCGAATAGCTCGCCAGAGTGTACATCAAAGAAGATAACATGGTGTACAGCGTGTCCGGGAGTGTAATGCACTTCCAGGCGATGGCCCGCAATGTTGAGAATGTCGCCTCCCTCGATGGTGGTCAAACGCTCCTGGGGAGTCGATTCGATCTCTCCCCAGAGTAGTTTCATGCGTTCACCATAGATACGCGACGCACTGGCAACTACCTTTGTAGTATCAAGCAGGTGCGGCGCGCCTTTTTTGTGCGCGTAGACCTGTGCCTTCGGTAGTTGCCTGACAAGTGTGCCCACTGATCCCGCGTGATCCAGGTGGATATGTGTTGCAAGAATATGTGTTACTTCCTGTGGATCGAAGCCTGCTTCTCGAATGGATGCAAGCAACGATTCCACCATGCTGCCTGGACCAGGATCGATGATAGCAAGCTCGTTTTGTCCTGCCAGCAGATAGGAACCGACTATCTCATTTTCACCGAGGAATGGATGCGATATTTGCCATGCTCCGGGACCGATTTGCGTAACGTTAGACAAAGGAAAAACTCCCTCTATACCTTTTTCGTTGATATCGCTTTCGCTTGCGTAAACAGCAGCAGGTAATCTCTGCCGCCAGCTTTCGAGTCGGTACCGGACATGTTAAAACCGCCAAATGGATGGACACCGACGAGCGCGCCCGTGCATTTACGATTGAAGTAGAGGTTGCCGACATGATACTCTTGTTTCGCTCGCTCGATACGTTTTTCATCTTTTGAGTACAGGGCACCAGTCAATCCATACTCTGTATCGTTTGCGATATGCAGTGCGTCATCGAAGTCTCTGGCTTTTATCACCGCTAATACTGGTCCGAATATTTCTTCCTGCGCGATACGTGCATGCGGGTCTACATCGGCAATCACAGTTGGTTCAATGAAGTAGCCAGGGCCTTGATGACCACCGCCAGCCACCAGGCGTCCTTCATGCTTGCCTACCTCGATATATTCCGTGATCTTCTTCATGGCGTTTTCATCGACGACCGGACCCATGTATGTCTCAGGTTTGGTCACATCACCCATCGTCAATTTCTTCGTCTTTTCGATCACCTTCTGCAATACCTGATCATAGACTTTTTCGACGATGATTGCACGGGAACCCGCCGAACATTTCTGTCCCTGGAACCCAAAGGCTGAAGAAACGATACCCTCTGCCGCAGATTCGAGGTCGGCGGTTTCGTCAACGACTACTGCATCTTTGCCGCCCATCTCTAAGATGGTGCGTTTCAACCAGAGTTGCCCTTTCTTATGTTTAGCTGCTAGCTCATTAATACGCAATCCTACATCGCGAGAACCTGTGAAGGCGATAAAACGCACCCTTGGATCCTCGACCAATGCATCTCCGATAGTTGAGCCTGATCCCGTCAAGAAATTTACAACGCCTGCTGGTAAGCCGACCTCTTCTAAGATGCGCATGAATTGCCACGCGATCATAGGTGACGTACTCGCTGGTTTAAGCACAACAGTATTGCCGCTCACAAAAGCCGCGCTGGTCATGCCGGCCATAATAGCACTCGGAAAGTTCCACGGGGGTATTACGGCGCCTGCACCCAGAGGAATGTAGACGAGCTGGTTGTCCTCTCCCTCTAATTTCACAAGAGGCTGATCTCCAGCCAATCGCATCATTTCGCGCGCATAAAATTCCATGAAGTCAATCGCTTCAGCGGTATCCCCATCCGCCTCCGGCCAGCTTTTGCCCACTTCATAAATCATCCAGGCGTTAAATTCAAATCGGCGTGCTTTCAGCAGGTCGGCAGCCGCGAACAGCAAGCCAGCGCGCTCTTCAGCAGGTACATGTTTCCAGGTCTCGAAAGCGGCAGCGGCTGACTTAACTGCTGCATCTACCTGCTCTACAGTGGCGCTCGAGAAATATCCAATCACCTCGTCAGGTTGAGAGGGGTTGCGAGAGGCGAATGTGGCCTTATTCGTAATCTTTTCGCCTCCCGATGACGAGCGGATATGTCTGTCCTAATTCCCGTTTCACCTTCTCCAATGCTTCCATCTGGGCCTGACGGTTCTCAGGTCTGCTGAAGTCGATGAAGGGCTGATTCTTAAAAGGTGTCGCTGCTCGTGAGGCTACATTTTCCATCATTTTTGCCAAAATAACACACTCCTTTGTGGCTAAGACTGCTAATTTCTCTCATTGTATCCCATAATCAAGCAAGGTTCCAATGAAGTTAGTGTCCTTGATAAGAATGGAAGGATTTTGTGCGCCCGCGGGCGCACAAAATCCTTCCATTCTTATCAAAAAAGGTGCGCCGCAGGCGCACAGAAAATGTCACATTGTGATGTATGAGAAGCCCCACAAGAAGAAACAGGAGCGTGAGTGGTTCCTCCACTCACGCCCCTGTTTCTTCTTGTGGTAATTGAGCTACCTGAATAGTTCAGCAAGTTGATCAAACTGTTCCAGGTCAGGGGTGCAAGGCCAGATAATCACTTCGTCCGCACCGATCTCCTCATATGCCTGAATTCGACCTTTGATAGCATCAGTAGTGAGAGGAAGACTATTAATCATCCCATCTACCATTGGCCCTATGAATGAATAGTAATTGCGGAGATACGCCCCTGCTCGCTCCTTCGCATCCGGTCCTAACGCATAATAGAAGCATCCAACCAATCGAGGCTTGCCAGGCCTGCCTGCACCTTGCCAGGTCTCTTGAGCAAACTGAAAGAATTGTTGAGTTCCCTTCGGATCACGGCCACCCGCAATGAAGCCATTTCCCCAACGACCAACTCTTTGTATTGAGGCAGGTGAATAGCCTCCGATGAGTATTTCAGGGCCATTCGATTGAGACGGATTTGGACCAATTGGGCCTATTGTATCGTTCAGTGGCTGACCTGACCAGATTTTTGTGAGGATTTCTAGCTCCTCGTCAAACAACTTTCCCCGTTTTTTGAATGGAACAGCTGCGGCTTGATAATCATCTTCTCTACCACCAATGCCCAGACCAAGGGTAAGTCGTCCGCCCGATAGCGCATCCAGGCTTGCCGCTTGCTTAGCAAGTAATACAGGATTTCGTAGAGGCGCGAGCAAAACCGTCGTTATCAAACGAATACGTTGAGTAACACCTGCAACTGCTGCCAGCGTGATAAGTGATTTGTAGTTGGGATAAACGAGACGGTCAAGTATGCTAAGACTGGAAAAAGCGGCAGAGTCTGCCTTTTTAGCCCAATCTAAAATACGTGTTCCCTCTGTACCAGGGATTGTTGATGGTAAACCAATACCAATTTTCAAGAATTTCCTCCGATATATGTGCGTACTTTACAAAGTAAAAAGCAGTTATATAGTATCACATTCCTTTCCCCCTACCAGACTTTTCAGCTGTCGAATTGATGCAATGCGTTGTTCTGCCAGTACATCAGCGGCTCGGTACGTCGGAATGCGTTGTTCCTTAGAGATGGCGATAATGTTTTCCATCGAAGTGTATAGACGCGATACCTGCTCCATCGCACGTTGATCGTTAAAACCTCCAGGATTGAGGCTGTCGAGGTTGGATAACAAACCTCCTGCATTCACGATGTAATCTGGCGCAAATAAAATGTCATGTGCTTCTAGTTCGTCACCGTGGCGGTTTTCTCCCAACTGGTTATTGGCTGAGCCACAGACGATTTTACAGCGTAGCTGTGGTATTGTTTGATCATTGATTACATTACCCAGTGCGCAGGAGCAGTACACATCGACTCGAAGACTATGGATCTCTTCAGGAGAGACAATACTTGTATCGTATTGAGCAGCGACAAGCCTGGTTCGCTCTTGATCGATATCAGATATGGCCACAATTGCTCCTGCTTCGACCAGGTATTTCAGTGCATGCGCTCCAACTGCGCCCACACCTTGCAAGGCGATAGTGCGTCCTTGCAGGTCTGGACTGCCATAGACCTCCTTAAGGCACGCGCGTATACCTTGTACGACACCATACGCTGTGGCCTGCGAACCATCGCTTGGGCCACCCCATGCTTCTGGAATAGTGACGACATAGGGTGTTTCCTGGCGTATTACCAGCATGTCATCTGGGGTGGTGCCAACATCGACTCCTGTTAGGAACAGGCCATTGAGTCGATTGATAAAACGACCGAGAGCGCGTAATCTTACTTCGGTTTTATCGTGTTTAGGATCACCAATCACAACACACTTACCTCCACCATAGGAAGCTCCTGCCGCTGCACATTTGTAAGTCATCCCGCGTGCTAGACGTAATACGTCCTTAATTGCATCCGCTTCACTTTCATAAGGCCACATACGAATACCTCCGGCTGCAGGGCCCAGGGTAGTATCATGTATTGCTATGATGGCTTTTAGTCCGAGTGTCTTTTCCTGACAGAAGAAGATATTCTCGTAGTCTTGAGTTTCCATGAGGTCGAAAATATAGCTATCCAATTGGTTGTCTCCACCTTCGGTCATCCATTGACATAAATACTGGTAAGCGGCATCCTTGCCTTCTCTCGAGACTTTTGAGGACTTACGGGCGTTGCAAAGCAAGCCCGTAGAATTATTGTAGCATTACGGCGTTTGCGATGTTTTATCTTACCTATCTCGTATCGTATACTGAGGAAAATAAAAGCTTCGCAGCTCATTAGAACGAGAGAAACTTCACATGGATGTGTACCGCGCGCTCAATGCGGATGTCCCGCACATACTCTTTACAGTCATGCATCAAGCTGGCCCAACGGTTTCGGACGATGAATTTACACGCACAGTAACTGCTTTCCATCTGGATATTAGCAAACAAATGCAAGAAATGAGCGAACGAGTGCACCTGTGGCTTACTCGACAGTATAGTCAACAGGCCGAAGAGACGTTACAAAATCTTCAACGTCTGGGTTTTTTATCACAGGAGGTTGATGAGGGAGAAGTACATCAAATATTGGAGAAAAACTTCAGTCGTCTGGGTAGCCGCATCGGTTCAGAAAGCATGCTTGGCATGGAGGGATCTGCTGAAGAGACCTTCTGCGAACCTCTAATCAGCGATCCAGACCTGGCAAAGCGTGTTGCGGATGGACGCGAGTATGTAGCCTCGCTTGGATTTAAGTCTGGCCATGGGCCAATACATGAAACGTGGTTGCTCTTTCACGGATCAATTCATTATGATGTTATAGAACACATTGTTCGCGATCGTCTGGGCATATATAAAGGAAGTCATGGCGCTCATATTGAAAACGTAGGCCGTGCATCCTTTGGCACATACAACCTTGTGTATCAGCTTGGTGAATCTTTGACCGCTCATCTTGACGCTGACGTCATGACCCAGGAAGTAGCCTTCGCTTTCAGTAAAGGTCCAATCCACTATAGCGATTTCAGGCACGATGTATCTGCTCTGATGGAATATGTAGCAGAGCAGATCGACGTGATTCATGCCTCTTTCTGGCAACGAAAATTAGGATTAGGCACGGGCAAAGAATTTGTGTTACGTTTACGCCTTCCCATGGGGGAAGAGCCAGTACAAGAAGTGATTCGTGTGATTGATACCGCCGGACGCGTTGGGAGAGAGACAATTGTTGAGCGTGGGAAGTTGATGTTGGGCAAAAGAGTATTGTAAAACGCAGAAAATTATTGCAACTTCGTACGTTCGTGCTATACTACGGCTGTGCTATCAATATTTGGTTTTTGAGCACTCATTTTTTTATCTGTAGAAACGAGAGACAAGATGGCAATTGAAGAACTCCAGGATGGTCGTTATCACTTTGTGCGTTCGCTCGGTAGTGGTGGTATGGGTGAAGTATATCTTATGCAAGATCAACGTATCAACAGGCAAGTTGCGATTAAGGTCATTCGCTCTGAAGGTGCCTCCTCTCCGGATAGTACATCAGCAAAAGAAGCGGCTCGCCTATTCCAACGTGAAGCAAAAGCCATCGCCGCTCTTGAACATCCCAACATTTTGCCTCTCTACGACTTTGGTGAAGAAATTCGTGAAGGCAATACGGTTACGTATATGGTCATGCCGTATTGTACAGAGGGGTCTCTCGCGACATGGCTGAGACAGCGCAATAGTGTATCCCCACTTATGTTACAAGATGTTGCCCATTTAATTGAGGAAGCTGCGGATGCCCTCCAGTACGCACATGATCAAAACGTAATACACCTTGATGTCAAGGCTTCTAACTTCCTGTTACGTAACAATAAAAAAAATCCAAATCGGCCCACACTATTACTGGCTGATTTTGGCATAGCACGAAGCAGCGTCACCGTTGCCAGTTCCAGTCGTACTATTCGTGGCACACCCTCCTCTATGGCACCAGAGCAATGGGGCAGCAATCCTGTTCCCGCCACAGACCAGTATGCATTGGCAGTTATGACCTACGAGATGATGGTTGGTCATGCACCTTTTGTGGGAAGCATGGAACAGGTCATGTACCAGCATTTCTCTGCTCAACCACTTCCACCGAGTACATACAATCCGCAATTGCCACCTGTTGTTGATTTGGTAATTTTGCGTGCATTAGCAAAGAAACCAGAAGATCGTTTTCCTTCAATTGCTGACTTCGCTGCTGCCTTTGAGCAGGCGACACAGTCATCCCCCAATCTTCTTCTCATGGGATCAGAGGAGACCATTGCCAGTGATATTCATATTCGTGCTACGCTGGCTATCAGTCAAGGGGAGGCTCAAGCGGGGACCAATAGAGTTATCACTCTTCCAGGGGGTCAGCATTTTAATGTGACCATACCTGCTGGAGTCTCTGATGGACATATTATTCGCGTGCAAGATCAAGGTGACATAACCCCTGTGCTTCTTACCATTGCAATTAAAAAGCCTGAACAGTCCAGTTGGTCTTCAAATAGTAGTAGTGGTAGCCAACCTCCTATCATGGCGAATCCCAACGTACGTCAACTATCGAATTCAGCATCAGGCCCCGATTTGCCAACAGTAGCCTCTTCGGATCCCAATCTTCGCCCTCCCGAGAAACAATCGACGCCCTATATTCCGCAACAGCAGCCTCCTCGTCGTTCCAGATCCGTCGGTATCATATCAGGCCTCATCATTCTGGTGTTAGTGGTTTTATTAGCGGGTGGAGGATTTCTATTTTATAATAGCCATCAGTCCAATAATAACTCCGTTTCTCTTACGCAAACTGCTACCTCAAAACTCTTGACGCCAACAAAGAATGCGGGTGTCACTGCTACTCCAACAAAGACACAACAAAACGGACTCTATATTGCTGGAACGTATAATGGAGCCATGTCTGATCAAACAACACAACAGACATCACAAATAACAGTCGTTCTGACACAAACTCAAGGTAATGCTGCGCTGAGCGGAACCTTCACATACAGATCTCCGACTCAAGCAACGTATCCGCTTTCTGGAACAGTGGATCTTCAAGGAAACTTCTCTTTTACGGTGCAGCAACCGACCGGTCAGACGCCGCTTTTCTTTCATGGACAGGTTCAACAGAATCAACAGGGTGTCTACCTGCATGGTAATTTTTGTAACAGTTCTACGAACTCTTGTAGCCCTGATAATGGCTTTTTCACAGTTGGACCGAAGTTTTAAAGCAGTGATTGTGCTTCGTTACTAGTTATTCTCAATAAGTATGTATGATTTTTCTACCACGTGTAGTATACTGAAAGCGTGAGAAGCACAATCACTATCTACAAGGAGCGATGATTCCATGACGGAGCCACGGCAAGCATTTCCAGTAGAGCAACAATTGCGTAAAGATATCCAGGACGCACAGCGAGCGCATGACCAACTCAAACTTGATACGTTGCGTATGGCTATGAGCTCAATTCATAACCTTGAAGTAGCACGTACTGATCATAAGAATCCCGAATATGGGCAACCCCTTACCGAAGCCGATTGCTTAAAGGTTTTGGAACAGGAAGTAAAAAAGCGCAATCAAGCAATTCCTTTCTATAAACAGGCTGGTCGAAACGAGCTTGCGGAAAAAGAGCAGCGCGAGATGGAGATTTTGCAGACCTATATTCAAGGGTCGCAAATGAACGATGATGACTTGCGAGCTGTAGTTGCTAAGCTGGTTGAGGAACAGGGCAGAGAGTTTAAACGTGTTATGCCACTGGCTATCAAAGAGACAAAAGGTCGTGCTGATGGGGCACGAGTACAACAAATCGTGAGAGAGTTGACAGTATAAATATACCCTGCTTTCGGGATAACTATCTGAAGTGTTGCAATCAAGTTTTTATACATCTTCCATTTTGCCCCGATAGTTGTGCTTCAATCGTCCTAATTCCAAACGAAATCATCCATTGAAGCATTCTTCACGTATATAGAGTACAGGCTTATTCCAGAAATTCATTTGTCCATAAGAAGAGACAATTGAAGCGGATTGCTCGGAGCAACAATCTTGACCTGGGATTTGCGGCTGTTGCCCAACATATTTGTGTTGAAGTCTCGGCACCAATTGACCAAAACGCGGCTGGAATAAAGATCCCTCGCTTGTCATCCGAGCGCGAGGGATGATACTGGAAGTCCGAAAACTAAAGCAGGATAGTTGAGTGCAGCTGCCCTTCACCTGGGGTTTGGGGCTGTGCCCCAACAGCTCCCCTCAAAAACGGGCCGTAGGCCCGCGAATAGAGTTATGGGTGGCTGATAGCTGTGTTATCTTGACATGGAATGAAATATGCTCGTACGATATGAAACTGAATGCATGTTGAAATGGGTAGTTGAAGGTATCCATAAAGCCTATCGTGCGGAGATATGATTGGCTCTAATTTGGATACTACCTGTTAAGGGCATTGATGCTGCAATGAAAATCTACAATACACTGACACGTCGCATTGAAGACATTCACCCATTAGAGCGTGGCAAGATCAAAATGTATTCTTGTGGCCCCACAGTTTACCGCTACATCCACATTGGTAACTTGCGTACATTCACGATGGCCGATTGGTTGCGCCGCACGTTTGAGTATCGCGGATACGAAGTGTTGCATGTCAAAAATATTACTGATGTTGGCCACATGCGCCAGGAAATGGTAGATCGAGGCGAAGATAAAATACTGGCCCAGGCTCGCAAAGAGGGGAAAACAGCATTACAAATTGCGCAGTTTTATACTGATGCTTTCCACGAGGATGAGCAAAAATTAAATATTGAGCCTGCAACGATCTTCCCGCGAGCGACAGAGCATATTTCCGAAATGATAGACATCATCCAGGGTTTACTCGAGAAAGATATCGCCTACGAGGTCAATGGGAATATCTATTTCGACATCAAACGCTTTCCGGAATATGGTAAGCTTTCGGGCAACCAGCTTGAGAATATGCTAGCCGGGGTCCGCGAAGGCGTGATTGAAGATCGTCATAACCCGGAGGATTTTCCACTCTGGAAGGTAGCAGAACCCGGACGCGAAATGGCGTGGGAAAGTCCCTGGGGACGTGGTTTTCCTGGTTGGCATATTGAATGTAGCGCCATGTCGATGAAATACCTTGGCGAACATTTTGATTTGCATACCGGTGGTGTCGATAATATCTTTCCGCATCATGAGGACGAAATTGCCCAGAGCGAAGGGTATAGCGGCCAGCAATTTGTAAATTATTGGGTACACGCCCAGCATTTGCTTGCCGATGGGCAGAAGATGGCGAAGTCTACCGGAAATGCGTATACCCGTTCTGAGATTGAAGCTCGTGGATTCGACCCGATGGCCTTGCGCTATTTCTATACAACCGCGCTCTATCGCAGCCGTTTAAATTTTACCTTCCGCGCACTGCAAGCGGCTCAGACTTCTCTGGAAAGATTGCGGGGGCTAGCCTATCAACTCTTTTTGCAAGCTGAAAGCGATCAGGTTTTTGCGAATGAGCCTGTTGAACCAAATCATTGGCAAGAGATATTCCTCGCCGAGGTTGAGAATGATCTGAATATGCCACGGGCTATGTCAGTTGTATGGACTATGCTGCGTACCCACGATTGCGACCCAATAACCAGATTACGCTTGCTGTTCGACTTTGATCACATCCTTGGTTTCGATCTAAAGGGCTATTTACATAGTGACGCACCACGGCGCAAGGTCGATTCGGAAACGTACTTGGCCGCTCTTCCGCGTGAAATTACTTCCTTGGTACGGGAACGTGAGAGTTTGCGAAACAGGGAAGAATATGTTCAAGCTGATCAACTCCGCAGCGAAATTAAGTCTGCTGGTTATAAGATAAATGATACTCAACACGGCGGTATCGTCTTGTCCAGGCGGCTGGAGGAAGAGTTTACTGTACTCTCAAGTTCCTCGGATGCTCCTGATAATACTCATCAAGCGGATCTCTACGAGTTTTCAGTGAATTTGCTCGCCCACAATAGTCAGGCTGATCTCGAACGTTGCATACAAAGCATTTGTCGTCACAGCGATGATCGTTCAATCGAATTGGTGATTATAGATAACGGCTCAACTGATGAAACGCTGGCTTATCTAGAAAAGCTAGCACGTGAAGATGACCTGGTTGGAGCAAATGGTCAACATATTGGTTTGCAGGTGCTTTTCGCCGATCACAATATGGGATTTGCTGCTGGACGTAATGCTACAATGCGGGCCAGTCGAGGACTTTACATTGTATTGATGGATACTTCGATAGAAGTCGATGGGGATATTTGGGAACCATTAACAAATACTCTTGCTGACCGCAATATGGGAGTTGTGGGACCGTACGGGCTTATAACTGACGATTTGCGAGAATTTCAAGAAAGCCCTGGTCCAGATGTCGATGCAATCGAAGGCTATCTCATGGCCTTCAGAAGAGAATTATTACCGGAAGTTGGCTGGATTGATGAACGCTTCCGTTTTTATCGCTTAATGGATATCTATTTCAGCTTCTTCTTCAAAACCTCTGGCTATCGTGCCTTAACCACTCCCCTTGTGGCTGAACGTATTCAGAAACATCCACACAGAGAATGGTATAGTCTGAGCGAAGAGGAACGCGCGACGAAAAGTAAAAAGAATTATGACATCTTTCGCGATCGCTGGCATCATGGGGAAAGTCTATTGGTAGCCAATTACCGCCCGCAGAATTTGTGGCGCGGTCATGATCATCCCTACCATCTCGAAGGGACGCACACTCATTCTTCCGATGAATTACCGCCTGAAGGAGCAATGCATACCCACAATCACCAGCATTGGCCGGATCATTCGCATGAACATGCGCACTATCACCAGACCAGGTGAGCAAGACAGGAGTTTAAATGCTGAAGGACCCACTGGTTGTAACTGCTCGAGAATCGTTGCGGAACCTGAATGCCGAAAGGGTTGTTGTTCTAAATGGTGATGTAGGGCCAATAAACGCTGAACAAGAATATGAGTTGTACTCTTTTATCAAGCATGGTGGTGGATTAGTATGCCTTGGTGATGCAGCCGAAGCATATCGAGAATATCCTTTGCTAGGTGAAGTACTCGGCCCTGTTCATGGCATATGCGTCCCACGTAGCGAAATCATTGTTCGCGTAACGACGAGTGATCATTACGTAACTCGCCGTATGGACTCTTCTTTTGCTGTGCATGAGGGAGTGTATTTATTGGATATCGTTCCTACCGATGCTATGATTCTCTGGCAAGCTTCGTGGCGCTACGCAAAGTATACAGTTGCGTATGCACGAGAATTTGGTCAAGGACGTGTATTTTGCACGACTCTTGGAAGTAATCAACAGACTCAAAATCTCTCTACATTTCAACAACTGTTATTCCGTGCTATTCACTTTGCTGCTGGTGCAGAAACGCGAGAGCAGACGAAGCGAGTGGCCATGATCGGCTATGGGGCTATTGGCTTCGAGCATGGTACAGCTATCAACAATGTAGCTGGCTTAGAGTATGCGCTTGTGTGCGATCGCAATGAGGAACGCCTGGCTATTGCGCGTCAGGCGTTTCCTGGAATTAACACCTGTACAGAACTGAGAGAGATTGAGGAAGATCCGAATATTGACGTTGTGATAGTCTCGACTCCACCTGATACCCATGCCGCTATTTCCAGGCAGATGCTGCGTGCAGGAAAACATGTTGTCTCAGAAAAGCCATTTTGCATAACGACTGCCGAAGCCGACGAGTTGATCCAGCTTGCTCATGATCATCAACGAGCATTAACGGTGTATCAGTGTCGGCGTTGGGATCCTGACTTCCTGGCAATTCAAGAAGTTCTCAAGCGTGAAACCATTGGGGACGTTTTTCATATTGAAACATTTATTGGAGGCTATGCCCATCCTTGTGATTACTGGCATTCTCACGAACCCATTTCAGGTGGTGTCTTTTACGATTGGGGTTCGCACTATCTGGACTGGATACTGCAACTCGTTCCCGATACTGTAGTGAGCGTGCGAGGCGTCGAACATAAACGCGTCTGGCATGATGTCACCAATGCCGATCATTCCGGAGTGTATTTACGTTTTGCCGGTGGGCAGGAGGCAGAATTCATACACTCGGATATTGCAGCCGCCATGAAACCGAAATGGTATATCCTGGGCACGCAAGGCGCAATTGTTGGACACTGGCGACAGGAAACTGTGAAGACAAGGCGCTGGTCGGGTGATCTGATCGAAGAACGCCTGGCTCCTTCTGAGGCCTTGCCCGACCTGTACGTATATACAAGGGAGATGAGTGGCGCTATCCATGAGCAGCATCTAATGTTGCCCGAAGCCCCGCTTTATGCCTTCCATCGCAACCTGGCGAATCACCTGCATTGTGAAGAACCTTTGGCAGTGCCCCCTGAGCAATCGAGGCGCAATATTGCAGTAATGGAAGCAGCCAAATATTCGGCAGAATGCGGTGGTGAGGTAATTCAATTGGAACGCTAATAGGCTAATACATGCAAAGCGAATCAACACATCTTTCTTCAATACTCGGCGTCGATATTGGTGGAACCTTTACCGATATTGTCTATTACATTCCCCAGTTAACTACAGATTCAGTTGGCCAGCTAATTGTCCATAAAGTACCGAGTACTCCAAAGAACCCGGCGCAAGGTTTGCTGGCTGGTATGCAAGATATAGATGTCGCGCGTGAGTGTGTAATCGTTCATGGTTCCACAGTAGCCACCAACGCGCTATTGGAACGCAAAGGAGCTTTTGCTGCTCTCATCATAACCGAGGGCTTTGCAGATGTACTCGAAATAGGTCGTCAGGATCGACCTGCTCTCTATGATATCATGCAGATACGTCCACCTGCGCTTATTCCTCGAGAACGGCGTCTGGAACTACCTGAGCGACTCGATTATCTTGGAAACGTGCTACGTGCCCCCACTGCTGATGAGTATGAAAAACTCCTTTTGCAACTGAGAGAATGTAAACCTGAAAGTATCGCTATTTCTCTGTTATATTCCTTTCGCAATAATGAACATGAGCAATCGCTTTCCAGGTTATTACACGAACAATTCCCAGATGTGTACCTTTCATTGTCGAGTGAAATTCTGCCCCAATTTCGAGAATATGAACGAACCAGCACTGTAGCTGTCAATGCCTATGTGCAGCCATTAATGGCACGTTATCTTCAGAACTTGCAAGAACATATCCAGGGACCTTTACGCATTATGCAGTCATCGGGTGGGAGCATATCTGCATCAGTAGCTGCAAACGAACCTGTACGAACTGTGCTTAGCGGTCCGGCAGGTGGTGTCATCGGCGCTTTTCATATAGCCGAAATAGCTGGCCATAAACATATAATTACATTGGATATGGGAGGAACTTCAACCGACGTTTCACTCTGCTCGGGAGGAATTACTGAGACAACCGAAGCAGTCATTGCTGGTTGTCCTATCGGAGTACCTACAGTAGCAATCCACACAGTTGGTGCAGGGGGTGGTTCTATTGTGCGCCTCGATGAAGGTAATGCCCTGAACGTCGGTCCCGAGTCGGCTGGAGCTGATCCAGGACCGGCAAGTTATGGAAGAGGGAATGCACTTACTGTTACCGATGCGAACCTCGTTTTGGGGCGCATTGACCCTGCCTATTTTCTTGGTGGACGGTTTACACTCTTTCCTGAACGTGCATTTGAACAGATGGAAGTGCTGGCCCAAAAGATGGGCGTAAGTGTTCAGGAGGCAGCTCTTGGCATCATCCGTGTAGTCAATGCGAGTATGGAGCGTGCAATACGCACCGTTTCCCTTGAAAAGGGTTATGATCCAAGACTCTTTACGTTATTGCCCTTTGGCGGTGCTGGACCTCTCCATGTATGCGAACTGGCTGAGGCGTTGAGTATCCCAAAGGTCTTCATACCAAGATATCCCGGCGTATTATCTGCTTTAGGAATGGTATTTGCCCCAATCGTCAAAGATTATGTCCAGACAGTGATGCTTGATACGCGCGATGTCGACGATGAAACACTCGAAACTCCTTTCGCTCAGTTGGAGATGAGAGCGCAAGCAGAAATGCAACAAGAAATTTTATTGACTCCTGCTGCGATACATGCAAATAATTCAAATCGACTCACACATCCCGCCTCTATTTCCATGCATCGCACGTATGATCTACGTTACTTTGGCCAATCATATGAACTCATGACTCCGGATGCAGGTAACCTGGAGGATACTTTAAGTGCTTTCCATACCCTGCATGAACAGCGTTTCGGCCATAGCCACCCCGATCGGTCTGTGCAAATTGTTGCAGTTCGAATCAAAGCTTTTGTCTATCCAAGACAACCTGAATTGCCGCACCAGCCGTTTGATGGTATTTCACCTGAACATGCATACATCAAAGAATGCTCAATGACCTTTACCTCTGGTGAATACAGAGTGCGAGTATATGATCGTGGACAATTGCGAAATGGCAATACAATTTCAGGACCTGCACTGCTTGTTCAATCTGATTGTACAATCCTGCTTACCCCTGGTTGGCAAGGTACTGTTGATTCCTGGGGCAACATTGAGGCATCAACATCAGCACACAATAATGCTCAATCGAACGATAAAAATGTAGGAGTGGGACTTGCCTCCGCCCGGCAATTTGGGCTTGCTTCTGTCCAACAATTCGCTACCGATGAAACCCGATCCGATACAACCAGCTCTTCATTTGATCCAGTCTCACTTGAGATATTCAAGCATTTGTTTGCTTCAGCAGCAGAGGAAATGGGTGTTACACTGGGACGCACTGCCTATTCACCAAACATCAAGGAACGTAAGGATTATTCTTGTGCTTGCTTTGATGCCCGGGGACGTTTGATTGCTCAAGCTGCTCATATTCCTGTTCACCTAGGAGCAATGCCAGCCTCAGTTCGTGCCGCAATCGAACATTTTCAAACTTTTGATCAAGGCGATTTAATTCTCCTGAATGACCCTTATTTAGGTGGTACGCATCTGCCTGACATTACCATGGTATCACCAGTTTTCATTGCCAATGACCCCGATGGACGTACTGGAGATCTGTTTGGTTTCGTTGCTAGCAGGGCGCATCATGCGGATATCGGGGGTATGTCTCCAGGATCAATGCCAATGTCACGTGAATTATATCAGGAAGGTGTGATCATTCCCCCAATCAAATTGGCAAAGAAAGGTGTCGTCAATCAGGAGGTGCTGGAACTCTTCTACCGCAATGTGCGTACTCCATGGGAACGACGTGGGGATATGGATGCTCAAATGGCCGCCGCACGCATCGGGGAACGTCGTTTGCACGAAATTATCGCCCGCTACGGTTCGCGGACCGTCCAGGCTCATGCTGACGCGTTACTTGCATATTCGGCACAGCTTACTCGTGTGGCGCTGTCACAATTGCCAGATCGTGAAGTTACCTTTACCGATTACCTGGATGATGATGGTTGGGGCGTCCTATCTTTACCAATTACAGTGCGTATGAAAGTTGAGAATGGAGATCTAGAAGTCGATTTTACGGGTAGCGCGTCCCAGAGCACTGGTTGTATCAATGCTGTACAGGCCGTAACGCATTCAGCAGTTCTTTATGTTGTTCGTTGTTTAGTAGGCGAACATGTTCCCACAAATCAAGGATGCCTGGAACCTGTAAGCATCCATATACCCGAAGGTTCTCTGCTCGATCCAAATGTCCGACGTACTGGAAATGAGGCACAACCTTCAGCCGCTGTTGCAGCAGGCAACGTAGAAACTTCGCAACGAGTCGTCGATGTGCTCTTTGGCGCACTCTCTCAACTTGCTCCAGATCGTATACCCGCTGCATCGCAAGGCACAATGAACAATCTTACGTTTGGTGGGTATGATACCGAACGCGGAAAAGTGTTTGCGTACTACGAAACAATGGGTGGAGGAATGGGTGCGCGTAATGGTCTGGATGGGTTATCTGGTGTACATGTGCATATGAGTAATACACGCAACACTCCCATCGAGGCTTTGGAGATGGAGTTGCCTCTTCGGGTACGCCGCTACTCATTGCGGCATGGCTCTGGAGGATCAGGTCGTTATCGTGGTGGAGATGGACTTTGTCGCGAACTTGTTTTCCTTGCTCCTGCAAGAGTGACACTGTTAACAGATCGGCGTGTACATGCGCCATATGGTCTCTTCGGAGGAGAGCCTGGAGCAGTTGGGATCAATACGCTAGAACGCGATGGAACTATTACAAAACTTCCAGGTAAAACGACATTTGATATAAAGGTTGGCGATATTCTAAGTATTAGTACACCAGGAGGTGGAGGCTTCTTATTGAAAGAGCAGGAGAACAAACATGGCAATTGAATTGCCTCTATTCCCATTAGACGTCGTACTTTTCCCAGGTGAAGATCTGCCGCTACATATCTTCGAACCTCGTTACCGTTTAATGATACATGAATGTAACGAACAAAAGTCAGAATTTGGGATTGTACTTGTACAACCGAATAGCGAACACTTAAAAGAAGAACCATATCCCGTCGGCACAATGGCGCAGATAGAAGTGCTTGATCGAATAGAGGATGGTCGTATGAACTTGATTGCACGTGGTCTGCAACGATTCCGAATTCTCGAACTGCATCGTCAAAAACCCTATCTGTCAGGACTTGTGGAAGTATTCGAAGATCAAATAGAGCAGGTGCAGGCTCAAATTACCAATGCAAACCAGGCAAGTGAACTTTTCAATGCATATCTACAGGTTCTCATTGAAGTCATCGGAAAAGAGTCTTTTGAATTCACTTTACCAACTGCTCCCGAAGAACTTTCACATTTTATTGCTTATTTTCTAGATGTCACAAATGAACGCAAACAACAATTATTAGAACTTACTTCGACCACTCAACGATTAGAAGCAGAAATCGATATCTTACGTCGTGAGGTGCCATTCATGCGTCAGATGCTCTCGCTCAATAACTCCTACCATCCTGAAAGCCCTGATCGTAACATGCTAAATTGATAAGCTACATGCTTGAACTATGATGTTGAAGAAAATACCTCATGTGTAATATATCATCCTGAGCCATAGACATTTGTCACCTTGAGCTTGTAGAACTGTCATCCTTAGCCGCAGCTAAGGATGACAGTATTCTCTAGCTGTTTATTCATCCACCTCTGAAAGGCTCAACATGCCAGGTTTTAGCACGTCTGGCGCGTATACCTCAATCTCTTCTCCCTCTTTTGAGATCTGCCCAACGGTGAACGTATCGGAAAGATAGCCTTCTTTAGCAAGAGCTGAAAGTGAAGGAAAGAGGATATTCAGCGCCTGTTTAAATTGCTCAGTATTTGTACTACTCCATTCCATGCTCATATCTGTGCCAGCTTTGCTACTGCCTTGCGTATAGATATCAACAAAACACATGTAGTGCTTGCTTCCACTCTCGTCAACCACAATTCTGGGGTTGAAGGTCATATTCCCACTTCTTGTACCCTTTTGTACCATGGCTGGGCCTGCAGCAGCATTGAGTCGCTGCACAACGGCGAAGACTTCGTTGAGCATAATTTCACCAGCCTCGCGATCACTAAGAGGCTTTTTTGAGGTTGCCATTACCCAGATGTCCTTTCTCTGTCTACAATTTCTCTTTTTCTGATATTTCAGCTTGAATCCTGATCTTTCATACCACTTTTCAAATTGGCGGTAGTTACATCATCGCAAAAGTACAATATTCGAGATCATGAGGTAATCTTAGCGAACCAGTTCCGAATTTGTTGTGCATGATCATAATAATGCTCATAGGAATTGTCAGCAATCACGGCAATAAGCGAGGAACCAGGCCAGGCTTCAGTCCACGCAAAGCGATGTGACGCATTTATCTCCTCTTCCGGAAGCGTTAGAAAGAGTAAATCCACTTGATGGAGGAACTGCTGATGCGCTTGGTGAAAGAGCTCCTGAACCTCTGCAAGAGGGCGATCTCGGTTTTCTCGATATATCCGATCATTGGACTCGATGTCAACCCTTTCTGATGGGTGTGGAGTTTCTCCGCGCGCGCACTCATCAAGCCATCTGGTGCAGATTTGCTCCCAGACAGCAATATGGGCCATGATATCCTTGATGGACCATTCACCCTTGAAAGGCACTTTACATAATTGCTCCTCGGATAAGGGAGCGATGAGCGACTCGAATTGTGCAAACTCCGTCTGAATCATATTTATCAAGCTTGTTTTATCCATTCCATCCTCCTGATAGATGTGGATACTATACAGAAGAAGTGGGCCACGGAAACACGCTCGTTTCCGTGGCCCACTTCTTCTGTATATTCCCTACTTCTCAGCTTCCTCTTTTTCCTTCTTGTGCTGTGCTACGATCTCTTGCTGCACATTGGGTGGAACTTCTTCATATTGGTAGAATTCCATCTTGAAGGATCCACGCCCCTGTGTAATCGAACGTAGATCGGATGCATAATGCAACATTTCGGCTTGAGGTACATTAGCGGTGATCTGTTGCATATTATCGTCAATTGGTGTCATACCAAGTACACGCCCGCGTTTTGTATTAATGTCACTCATAACATCGCCCATGTTACCCTCTGGAACCGTAATGGTAACAGTCATTATTGGTTCTAGGATAGTCGGATTAGCCATCGGAACAGCCTCCTGCATACCCAGAGAGGCTGCAATCTCAAACGATTGTGCGGATGAGTCTACAGGGTGATATTTGCCATCTACCAGAGCGACTTTGACATAAAGCAGCGGATTGCCGGATATAAAGCCGCGTTTGAGTGATTCACGCACACCCTTTTCGACGCCAGGAATGAATTGTCCTGGTACCACCCCACCTACAATTTTATTATCAAAGACAAAGGTTTCATCTCCGCCCATAGGTAATGGTTCAATCTCCAGCCATACATCACCGAATTGACCATGACCACCACTCTGACGCTTATGACGTCCGTTTGCGCGCGCTTTCTTACGAATCGTCTCGCGATATGAAATTCGTGGGTCACGAACCTCGAGGTCTACACCGTATTTACGTTTGATGCCTTCGACCACAATTTGAATATGTGATTCGCCCATGCCAGAGAGAAGCACTTCCGCGGTTTCTGGGTCACGTGAGACATGCAGGGTGCGGTCTTCTTCAGCCATTCGTGACAGTGCATTGCTCATTTTATCCAGATCAGCTTTGCTCTTAGGGAAAACCGCTACAGTATAACAAGGCTCGGGAAAGTTAATTGGCTCCAATGAACTGGTTGTGTCTTTACTGCTCGTTAGAGTATCTCCGGTGTGGGTATTGGCAAGTTTTGCTACTGCCCCAATGTCGCCTGCTGCAATCTCTGTTGCATTTTCTTGCATTTTGCCGCGCTGGATCGTCAGTTGCCCAATGCGCTCATCGGCTTTTGTATGCGCATTGAAGACATGGCTATCTGGTTTGAGTGTGCCAGAGTAGATACGGAACGTACTAATAGCGCCTACTTGAGCAGCAGCAGTCTTAAAAACAAACATTGAAAGGTTGTTGCCAAATGCTTGTGCATCTTCGGGTACAGAGTCTTCCGCGCTGGGCATATAATCTACAATTGCGTCGAGAAGTGTTTGCACACCGACATTTTTGCTTGCTGAGCCGCACAATACCGGAATGAGCTCGCCACTACGGGTTCCTTTTTTCACGACGGAGAGAATTTCCTCGTCGCTTAACTCTTCACCTTCAAGGAACTTTTCCATAATATCGTCGTCGCTCTCGACAGCTGACTCTATGAGTTGTTCGCGGTAACTGCTAATTTTATCTTGTAGCTCAGCAGGAATAGCAACTGTTTGTACTTTATTGCCCCCTTCAAATGTATAGGCCTTCTGCGAAACAAGGTCGATGACCCCCTTGAAGCCAGACTGCTCGCCTATGGGTAGTTGTAAAGGAACAACCTTTAAACCAAATTGCTTGCGAAGCGATTCCAGAGCCTGGTCAAACGAGGTATTTTCACGATCCAGCTTGTTGACCAGCACCATACGTGGCAGATTGCGCTCGTCGGCATATTTCCAGGTGATTTCGGTGCCGACCTCTACGCCTTTTTCAGCAGTCACAACAACAAGTGCTGCATCAGCAACACGTAGAGCCGCTTTGACTTCACCCACGAAATCGGCGTAGCCAGGAGTGTCGATGAAGTTGATCTTTGTATTTTTCCATTCAACTGGTAGCGGTTTTGCGTGCAGTGTCATGCTCCGTTTTAATTCATCAGGATCGTGATCGCCGATTGAACTGCCCTCGTCTACCTTGCCTTGCCGTGTTACAGCGCCGCTATCATAGAGCGCCGCATCTGTTAGAGACGTTTTACCTGATCCAACATGGGAAATCAATGCCACATTGCGAATATGTTCCGCTGTATAGACCTTCATGAAATCTAAAATCCTCCTGAGTATCTATGCACGAGGCAGCCTTTTATGACTGTATAGCTCATGATTTGCCTGTCCGAGGCCGCCGCAATCGCACGCCATAAGCAGAATGTACTGTCCAGGTTAAAAAATATACACGTATCCAATAAGGTTTGTCTGGTATGTTGTAGTATAACAGTATCAGGTAGTTTGTACAACTGAAATTTTAACAAAAGTCCTTTTTATTTTAAGGAGTTCATCTCGTGTTAACATTACCAAAAGCTATCACTTTTGATTGCTATGGCACACTCATAGATTGGGAAACTGCCATTCAGCAGTTTTTCTCCGAGAGCCTGGATTTAAAAGGTTACGGAGATTGTTGATCCACTCACCTTGCAAGCTGAATGGGAAGAAATCCAATTTCTTTACATTCAAGAACAATATCGACCCTATCGCCAGGTGCTCCGCGATACATTGAAAATGGCATTTGAAAACTATCAAATTCCCACTAATGATGAAGAGTGTAATAAGTTTGCTAGTTCCATGGGTTCCTGGAAACCGTTTCCCGATACCAGGGATGCAATTCTTGAATTACAAAAGCTCGTCAAGGTGGTACTCATTACAAACACAGACGACGCGATCATCGCGGAATCGGAACGCACTATCGGCGTCAAGTTTGACGAGATTATCACTGCTGAAGAGGCTAAACGCTTACAAGCCCAGTCACAAAGGTTTTCTGCCTGGCTCGCGAACGTCTTGGGTTAGATGTATCGGAAATCTGGCATGCAGGTTTTGGATTCAAGTATGATATCGTGCCCGCTACAGAATTAGGCTATACAACTGTGTGGGTGAATTGACAGGGTGAGGTCCGTCCTGTCGATGTGAAGGAGACGTTTCTGGTGGGCGACATGAGGACGCTAGCGTATCTGGTTAAGGGAATTGCAGCTTCACAGTGAGATTTTTCATCTCTCGCGTACAAAAAGTATACTCACAGATGCCACAACAAGGATGAGTGTGGCTACTGAGAAGACGAGGCGGTAGCCCAACGCTGTCTGCCCATAGCTTGCGGCAATAAAAATGATGAAGCTCCCTATCAACGGAGCGAATACATCAGGCAGAATACCGGAGGCATTCCACAATCCGAGATCCTTACCGGCATCTTTTAGCGAGGGCAAAACATCAATTGACAAGGCCCAGTCTACACTCGTGTAAGCTCCATATCCGAGCCCAAAGAGCACTCCTAACGGCCAGAGCCAGCCAGCAAGGTAACTCGGAAATAGCACGAATGCAAGCGAAGTCAAACTCATGCAGAGTGTAGAAATACAGACAATCGGCACGCGTCGGCGCAATCGATCAGAGAGCACTCCAAACACAAGGCCACTTACGACTCCACCACCTAATGCCAGGATTGCAACGATAGCTGTCGCTTGCACAAAGTTCTGGACGTGTTGAACTCTGGCAAAATAATATTCAATAAAGGTCATGAACAGAGCCAGTCCTGTCATTATAAGCGTTCGTGTGAGGAAGACAAGGGTGAAGTTACGCGAGAGCCAGGGTCTTATCCATGTATGCGTAAACCAGCGAGAGAATCGATGAATACTCTTCTCTTCTGTTTCGCGGGATGCGCGCTTATCAGCTATGAAGGGAATTTCTCGTACACCAATAACAGTTATCAAAACTCCTATAAGCATAATCATTGCTGTGACAATATAAAAGATGCCAGCACCTTGGCGTATCATGCTTTTGCTGTAAGAGTCCTGGTTAACTTCACCAAGGAGCAAGGCTGCCAGAGCTAAACTCACAACGCTACCAAGAATTGTCAATCCTCCCACATAACCTGATGCTGCACCACGTTGCTCCTTTGGCACATTATCCGGTATGAGACCCTGGTAAGCAGGTGTAAGGATATTCCTCCCCAGGAGTAAAAGAATTAACCCGGCAAGAAAGATAAATATATTCTTGGATGTGACGAGAAATGGGGTACTGAGGACAATAAGTAATCCACCAATGATAACGTAAGGGCGGCGGCGTCCCAAAGCGCCAGGTGTATGATCAGATAACGATCCAATCAATGGTGGGAGTAGTAAGGAGATAACAGATGCACCTGTAATAATCCATCCTAGCAAAGTTGCTTGTTCTGTGTTCCCGACTGGCCCGCGAGCAACAAACAGTAAGATCTGTGTTGGAATGATAATGGCCAATAAAGCAGCGGATTGGGCATTTAAAGAGAACCACAAGATGTTAAGAACCAGTTGTCCTCGTATCGAGATTCGAGAGGGTTTCACGACTCAGACCGTTCTGTTTTCCTACTTTTCTCTACGTAAAAATCAGCAATTTTATATCCAGATATGCTATCAGCATAACACAAACCATGCTATACTTGATTACATATTTTAACAATAAAAAGCATATGAAGGAGGACTAAATATGGCAGTCGAAATCAGCGACATTGAGCGACATAATAGCAGAACAAAATTCCTGGAGACAGACGAAGGCAATCAACCTGATTGCCAGCGAAAATACACCCAGTGAGGCTGTACGGCGTGTGCAGCTCTCCGACTTTATGGGTCGTTATGCTGAAGGGCATCCCAATCAAGGAGATAAAACGAATCGTTATTACCAGGGAACTCGGTTTATTGATGAAATCGAGACCATGGCTACCATAGAGATACTCGAGCTTTTCAATGCCCGTCAAGCGGATGTACGCCCTATCAGTGGCAATGCTGCCAATACTGCTATTGCTCTGGGCTGGCTGCGAGGCGGAGATACAATAATAGCTAACTCGACTGACGCTGGTGGACATATTAGCCATGGTGCTGTTGGAGTCTTTGGTCGACGTATTCAAATACGTGGCCAATCGCTCAAATTAGGTGGCCCCAACTCTATCAATCTCCATTATTTACCGCTTACCGAAGATCATTACCACATCGATAGTCAAAAGACCATTGAACTAATTGACAATGTTTCTCCCCAACTTGTAGTCATGGGCAAAAGTCTATTCCTTTTTCCTGAACCCGTCTCTGAAGTGGCAGCGTACTGCAAAACCAAAGATATCCCCTTGCTCTATGATGGAGCGCATGTGCTTGGTCTGATTGCAGGAGGAGAATTTCAGTCACCACTCCAGGAGGGAGCAACATGGTTGACTGCCAGTGTTCACAAGACCTTTCCGGGTCCCCAGCGTGGAGTTATTCTGGCCAATCTGGATTCGGAGGATGAGAAAAAGTACTGGCCTGCGGCTGATCGTGGCGTGTTTCCTGGTTCTTCCAGTAACCATCACCTCTTTACTTTGCCTGCTTTGATTGTTGCAACGCGTGAGATGAAACAGTTTGGCCGCGCATATGCATCACAGATTGTGCGCAACGCCCAGGCGCTAGGTCGCTGTCTGGACGAACTTGGAACTCCTGTTGAAGCTCGCGAATTTGGCTATACAAAAAGCCATATGATTGCTGTAAACGTTTCACGATGGGGTGGAGGAGTCGAGGTAGCCAAACGCTTAGAGGCGAACGATATCATTGTCAACTACAATATGGTGCCTGGCGATGCTGACCCGCGTAACCCTTCTGGTTTGCGTATTGGTGTTCCGGAAATGACACGTTTCGGCATGGATGAGCGAGCAATGGGTGAACTTGCCCAGTTGATGCATGATGCCATTCGTGAGAAGAACGTGAAAGAGCAGGTGAATGCATTGCGAGGGCATTATCTGGAGATGAAGTACGTGTAAGGGCAGTATATTACCCAATCAAATCGGCAGTGAGAAAGCAAACAGAAGTCAAAGCTGTTCGAGCACTACTGCTAGCTTTTTCACTCCGAGGCTGATTGCCTCCCCAGAGTCAAATCACTTGAGAAGGAACTTCATTCAATGGAAGAACGCGTGAAATATGCCAAAGCAGCTCCCTGTGGTTACAGGGCTATGGCATCATTACAAGACTATGTCGATGATTGTGGTCTGGAACCTTTGTTGCTAGAACTGGTCAAAATGCGTGCCTCACAGATCAATGGCTGCGCATACTGCATCGATATGCATAGCAAGGATGCCCGAGCTATGGGCGAGAGCGAGCAGCGTCTCTACGAACTCAACGCCTGGCGCGAGACGCCATTTTACACCGAGCGCGAACGCGCAGCCCTACTTTGGACCGAAGAACTCACGTTGATCAGCCAGGGCCACGCGCCAGATGCGATCTACGACAAGGTGCGCCAGCACTTTAGCGAGGAAGAATTGGTTAATTTGACACTGGCTATAGTTGCCATCAATGGTTGGAACCGTCTTGCTGTTGGATTCCGCTCACAACCTGGGGACTACCAGTCTACAAAAAAGCCGCTTTCCTAGCAATTCTCGATTCGGTTCCGAAGGTTCTGAGTATAACAGTTGATAGAAGTGTCACTTCTTTGATGGGGAACATATTGTATGGCAAAACAATATCGAGTCAATGCCTTTGTGCGCATCAACAACTTGATAACCTCATCCTCATTGCGCATGGGCATAAGCATGGGGAGTTTTGCACTGCTTACAGTTCGTGGGCGAAAAGTGGCAAGCCGATTGAGACCCCAATCGCGATTTTTGTCCATGAAGGGAAAAGCTACCTTATCGCTTCTTACGGAATAGTCAACTGGGTACGCAACCTCCGTGCGGCGGGAGGAGAGGCCACCATCACCCGCATCGACACACCGAAAAGATCCATGCCGTCGAACTGCCGCCGGAAGAAGCGGCGCCAATATTTTGTGAAGCTTTGCTTTCTGGCCCTCCCGGCATTCCCGATATGCTCATTCGAGTGTACCGCTCATCAAGAGACACAGCAGGAATGATGAGCGGCTCTGGTGAGCCACTGAGAGCACCACAAAAGAAAGGGCAAGCCATGCACGACTCCTGGTTTCGCGACTACGTTCTTTTGTCTTTTCGCCTAGACAAGGCGCTACGCGCTGTTTCTGAACACAGCCCTTTTGTTGATTACTACTACGGTCCGCCTGAGTGGCGAGTACAGGTGGCGGCCGAAGCACTCGCACCGGCGCCTGAGTTGCTTCACCAGGCACTCGATCTGGCCGAGGCAGTCTCACGCCTGGAGTTGGAGCCGCAACGGGCGGCGTTTCTCAGCAAACAGGTGCTGGCGATACAGACGGTTTGCCAGAAACTTTGTGGTGAAACGTTCACGCTGGAAGAGGAACTCCAACGCTGCTTTGATATTCGCCCGAGCAGAACATCTGAAACGCTTTTTGAACAAACGTGGGCGCTGGCAGAAGAGATGCTCCCAGGCACGGGAGATATCCAGAAACGGATCGAGGCTCTGGAACAGCATGTGACGCTTCCGCCGGAACGCGCGGAAGAGATGGTGGATCTTCTGGGGTATGCCCTGGCTGAAACGCGCCGCCGTACCCGAACCTTCCTGGAACTCCCGGTTGATGAAACCATCACGATCCAGGCCACGCGAGGCCAGCGCTGGATGGCAAACAATCTCTTTCAGGGGCACGCCAGATCGAAGCTCGACCTCAATATTGATCTGTTTACGTACGCTCGCGCTCTGCTCACACTGGCTGGCCATGAAGGGTATCCTGGTCATCATACCGAGTGTACGCTGAAGGAGCAGCGCCTCTACCGCGAACGAGGCTATCTGGAACAGGCTATCGGCCTGCTGATTTCGCCGCAAATGGTTATCAGCGAGGGTATCGCTACACTGGCGGCTTCGATGCTCTTCTCGCCCGAAGAAGAATCCCAATGGCTGGCCGAGTATATTTATCCCCGCGCAGGGTTGGCTGTCTCGCCTGACGAAGCGCGCTGCATTTCACCAACCGACACCCTTTATACGCCGGTGCGCAGAAACGCTGCGCTGCTCCTGCATGAGGGGCGTTCAGAAAAGGAAGTTCTGGAGTATCTTCAACAGTATTTGCGTGTGTCAGCCAAGGAGGCAGAGCAGATCCTGGCATACTTACAAAGGCCATTCCGCGAAAGATACATTTTTACCTATGCAGCAGGGGCCGAACTCATGCGGCCCTGGCTCCAAGGAACAAACCGGCACAACGTTTTGGCTCGGTGAGAAACCGAGCCGATCACCCCGTCCGCTTTACTCGGCTAACTTCTGATGTACTCTCCCGCTAAGAAAAAGAGATAGAGGAAAGCCGAAACGGTCTCGTGGATTTGCACTAAGAACTGCCTGGCCACGTCCGACGCACTGCGAACCTCCTCGGAAGCGCCCATATGCAAGGCTGTCTGATAGGCTCGAAGCACAACATCTGGGTCGGGCACTGCCAGAAGCGCGTCGAAGTCACCACCGCGTGAGGCTACCAGAAATGCGTTGATCACCACTCGCTGAGGGGTGAGATCGACGTAGGAATCAGTGGCTACACCCTGCACTCGGCGGCGTGCTCGGCTAGCGAGTTGTCTTGTTGCAGTTGTAGAGCGTCCCACGATGGGAGCGATCTCGTCGAAAGGTACGGCGAAGAGGTCGTATAGCACGAAGACGAGTCGCTCGGAGGGATTCAAGGTATTAAATAGTACGAGCAGTCCCAATCCGACAGAGTCGGCCAATAGTGCTTCGTGCTCGGGGTCAATTCCTTCCGCGCTACTCATCATTGGGTCGGCAACATGCACATCCAGTGACTCTTCACGACGCGATTCACGGGAACGTAACGTATCAAGGCAAACTCTCGCTACGACTGTTGTCAGCCATCCTCACATATTTTGGATATCATTTGTGCCAGTGTGGCTGAGACGAAGCCAGGACTCCTGCACAGCATCATCCGCCTCGCTTAGCGAGCCAAGCATGCGGTAAGCCACTGCCTGAAGATGTGGGCGGTAGGCTTCGAACTGCACTGCTAAACATTCATGTTCTTGCATCGACCACATTCCCTCTCCCGTTTCGTCTGAATTGCGACATATGCACTTCAACCCACATGACTATATATTTTTGCATTGATCGCATTCCTTCGTCACGTTTCATCATAGTTATGAGGTGCGAAACCTGACCAATGTGACAAAGAGACCGACTGCCGCTTTCAGTAGCATTCTCCACTGCTGATCTCTCAAATAAGGATGTTGTTGACGACACATATTGCTGATTCTCCATCGAGGGTTCCCTTACAAAACCTGGCTCTGAATTTTAAATATTCTCAACAGATCGAGTCTACTTGTCATCTTTTCAATTGCTGTGCTACACTAGGCCTGACTTCGCAACCTTCGATTTCATTCAGAGGAGTATATTTGTATGATGGCTGTATTTTTCAAGAAGCGAGGACGTCGTTCTTCGCTTGCTATGTTACTGCTGGGGAGTATGGTTGTACTATCTCTGCTACTTGCTGCATGTGGCAGTAGCAGCACCACTACGTCTCCCACTGGGAGCAATCCAACAATTAATCCCGCTACCTCTACTTCCACCTCCCCAACCGATCTTATCACTCCTGGAGTTTTAACAGTTGGTAGTGATACTACCTATCCGCCGCAGGAGTATATCGATAGCACGACTAACCAGCCTGTTGGTTTTGACGTTGATCTCATAACAGCCATTGCTCAGCGCATGGGCTTAAAAGCAAATATTGTTACCACAAAGTTTGCTACCATCATTGATGATCTGGCGGCCAAACGTTTCGACGTCATCATCTCGGCAATCAGCATTACGCCTGATCGGCAAAATCAAGCCGATTTCGTGCCGTATCTCAATGCTGGTGAATCTATACTGGTGCAGAAAGGCAATCCTAAGAATATCCAGAGCATAGACGACTTGTGTGGTCTGGCCGTGGGAGTGCAGGACGGCACTATTGAGCAAGGCGTCTTACAGAGTTCCAGTGATAATTGCTCAGAGCAGGATAAGCCTGCTATCAATATAATAGCTCTGCAAGATCAAACGGCAGTGATTCAACTGCTGGCTAATAAACACGTTGTAGCAACCTACCAGGACTCGCCAGTTACAGACTACTACGCCAAACAGAATCCCAGTCAATTTGAAGTTGGTGGCTCAGTCTTTGCTGCTGGCCCAGAAGGTATTGCCGTGCGCAAAAACGATTCTTCAATGCTCAATGCTATTCAAACGGCTTACAATCAGTTGAAAGCTGCTGGTATCTATCAACAGCTTATCCTCAAGTGGGGGTTAGCAAATGAGCAACTCTCTGCTGTTGATCGTCGTCTAAATTACACATAGTTTAGCTCTCATAAGAAGAGAAGAACCGACTCTTAAATGGCCTTAACAGTAAGCCTTTTTAAATGAAATTTCTAAATCGAAGATCCTGTTGTCGAACCTTCATCAACACATAATGCGTATGATGGTTCGAACTCAATTTGGATTGGTAGAGGTAGTTCAAATCAGGAGTGTATGTCCCAGAACGACGAGGTAAACCCTAATTCTTGCCAGAGTGCGTCAATTTCTCTTTCGGTTTTGCGCCTCCACTCCAACTCCATACGGTCAGCGTACCAGGCTTGCGCGAGGTGCCATTGCTGTTCTAGCGAAATGATCTCTCCAAGAGGCTGATTCCATTGCTTGCACCAGCGGCTCACATGCTCCTCCGACCGGAAGAGAAGGATCGTCTTTCAAGCAAAGACGACGTTTTTCCACCACTCCATCGGAGGAATGGCAAAGTGAACACACCCTGAAACGTCTGCTAACTGGCTATTGCGAATTTCAACCTGCATGGCATCGTTACAGCAGCCGCACGCGGTGACTACACGACCATCTTCTTTTAACATAGCGAGAATGCCAAGTGCATCCCAGATACAATTCCCCCACCAGGAGTGGTTACCAATTTCGACAGCAAATGCAGTGGGAACAGCAGAGAACGGTTCGGCCATGAGAATTTCCCCATTGCTTTGCAACACGAGTGCGCGTCCGTGTGCTAAGCGTTGGTAGACTTCGTTGATCTTTGCAGGAGGACAGGAAAATGACTTGAGCGCAGTGGTGTAGAGTGGGTGCGTGTCCTGTTTTCACAAAATATTCATAGATATAGTGCCTGACTTGTTTATCAATTACTGATTGTGTCATCGTATCAACTTTTTGCCAAATCTTTAAGGGTATTCCCGGTGTTCCTTCAACAAATCAATCAGCCATTGCTCATCGTGTATCGGAACACCAGCCTTTTGTGCTTTTGCTAGTTTGGAACCTGCATCTTCACCTACAATCAAGTGGCTGAGAGTTTTGCTTACACCGGTGGCAATCGTACCGCCAAGCCGGATAATCTTCTCTTCAGCCATTGGTCGGGTCATACTGGTGAGTCGGCCAGTTAGAAGAAATGACTGACCTGCAAGTGGTCCTTCAACTAGTCTTCTTTTCTTCCTGCATATTTAGCCCAGCTTGCCGTAAGCGTTCGATCAAGGCGCGATTCTGCTCGTCTTGCAACCAACTGTATATGCTCTGCCCGGCCACTGGTCCGATGCCGGGTACTGAAGTGATTTCCTCCTCGCTGGCAGACAGAAGCTTATCTATGCTATCAAATGCGTGCGTTAAGACTTGTGCTGTCTTCTCACCGACGTAACGAATATTAAGACCGAACAAAAGCCGCCACAGTGGACGGTGTTTGCTAGCCTCGATACCTTTTAATATATTATCGGCGCTTTTCTCCTTGATGCCTTCGAGTTCGAGCAATTGCTCGCGCGTCAGGCTGTAGAAGTCTGACACACTCTTGATATAACCAGCCTCTACCAGTTGCGCGCACATTTTTTCGCCGAGGGTTTCAATGTCCATTGCGCCCTTTGAGGCAAAATGAATGATGCCTTCAAGATTGCGTGCAGGGCATTGTTGATTTGGACAATAGGCCATTGCCTCTGCCTCATTCTTAATCAGTGGCGTATCGCATATCGGACAATGCTCTGGGAGATGATAAACCTGTTCTTCCCCCGTACGTCGCTCGACGATTGGTTTCACGACCTGTGGTATAACTTCTCCAGCCCGCTCGACAAGCACCCAGTCACCAATACGTAAATCTTTGCGTTGAATGTCACCTTCATTGTGAAGAGTAGCGCGAGAAACAGTTACACCACGTATACTGACAGGCTCAAGTAACGCCCAGGGATTTACAGATCCCGTCCTTCCAATGTTGACCTCGAATATCGAGTAGTTTTGTGGCGACCTGAATGGGAGGATATTTGAAGGCAATAGCCCAACGTGGATCGCGAGCAACGGATCCTAGTTCTTGCTGTTGAACCAGGTCGTTGATCTTGATCACCACACCGTCGATCTCGTACGGGAGATTAAATCGTTCCTTTTCCCACTTCTTGCAGTAATCCCAAACCTCTTCAAGAGAGTTAGCTAATTGGACATGTGGGTTTACAGGAAATCCCCACTCCTGAATCAATTGTAATGCTTCCCACTGGTTATGGAACTCCAAACCTTGCATATAGCCGATTTGATAGCCAAAAAAGTCAAGGTGTCTGGAAGAAGTGACGCGAGGATCTTTCTGACGCAGTGAACCTGCTGCCGCGTTGCGTGGATTAGCAAAGATCCGATTATCAGTCATCTCCTCGTTGAGCTTTTCAAAGCTTTTTGTTGACATATAAATTTCACCACGCACCTCAACCCTATCAGGAATGGATTGACCGCGCAGGTTTTGTGGAATACTACGCACAGTTCGAATGTTTGGTGTCCAATCCTCACCTACCAGGCCATCTCCCCTTGAAGCACCTACACTCAGACTGCCGTTATCATAGGTAAGCGCCATCGCCAGACCATCAATCTTCAGTTCGCAGACATATGCGAATGTTGCGTTAGGTAGAATATTGAGTGCGCGCCGGTGCCAGGCCAGCAGCTCTTCTTCACTACGCGCATTCGCCAGGCTCAGCATCGGTACCGGATGACGATGTTGTGATACCTCCTGGACAGGGCTGGTTCCCACACGCTGAGTTGGTGAGTCAGGCGTTTGTAGTTCAGGATGTTCTTGTTCTATGCGCTGCAGTTCCAACATCAACTTGTCATACTCGGCATCAGTCAATGTTGGATTATCTTGTACATAGTATTGATAGTTCGCTTCTTCTATTTTGTGGCGTAATGTGGCTACATGGGCTTCAAGTTGCTCGGCTTCGTTCCTTCCGGCCTGTTCTATCGCGGAGGCTTCGACTAAATGAGAAGTTTCACCTTCCTGAGGAGTTGTTTGTGGTTCAGCCATCGAAAAAGCTCCTGGAAATACTAATGTAGTGCCAGTAAATTCGTATTCTTATTCTTTTTATATCAAAAGGGCTGGTAATGTCGAACTAAAGCTGATCCTTCAAATAACCCATTGATATAACTACGCCATTGCGGAAAGAGTGGACCTCCGCGGAAATCATCCACGTGTGCTTCGTACGAAGTCCATATGACGGAGAGTATGTATTGTCCAGGTTGTTCTATACAGCGTTCCACCTTTACCGAAATGCATTCGGGATGTTGACGTATAACCTCTATTCCCTTCAAAATGCCCTGTCCTAATTCGTCTTCTTTACCCGCTAATGCATTGAAGATTGCAACTTCAGTTACCATATACAATTCTCCTTCTGTTTTTATATCCTACCATGTCAGACAAGATAACGTACTCTATTATACGATTTGCGATATTCCCCAATCACATTGGAATGTTGTTTGAAGTCTATTCAGGACTGATGAATCTGAAACAATAATACCCAACTCGCGATTCTGGTGACACTCCGCAGCTGCTAAAGCGGCGCGGCTTCTCGCTCTTGCGAACGAGCGAGGCCGGGTTTGCGGCCGAAACCGCATGCCCGTGGGCGGTGCCATAACGCCAACTACAGAGGAATTGACCCAGATACTTTCTTCTGATGTTGATGCTCCCCACGCCATCACGGTGATACGTCCAGCCACACTTCGGGCACCGGAACACCCGCCCGGCCACCTTGCTCCGCACGTACTGACAGTGCGGGCACGTTCGACTATCTCGCAAACCGCGACCAGTAAACAAACTTGCGCTCACATCGATTCCTCAAATTTGAAGCGGCATATACCCAGTGTCCGATCTTAATGGCATCGTGATTAGAATAAAGAAGAACAAATCCAGACCCTTCGTGAATGGTTCTCTTTGGCGAGACACCAACATATTTGATTAAATCCGCCCGTAAAGACTCCACGAATGCCCTTGTAAGAGAGACATAACTAAATATTAGTTTTGGCTGAGGATTACGTGTATCTGTCTTCCAGCATCCATCGCTGTCAAGCAACCCTCTCACAAAATGAGATTTCATTCCATCAGGCAACTCTGGATAACAGAGGATACGTGATTTATTGGGAACAAGCGCAAAGTTTCCATTGAGTTCTTTCCAAAGGCGTCTAGAATGTAACGCGATAGTTTGAAAGGTTGATGTAGGTGATGAAATACCGAGCCTATCTCCGAAAAGGTGGTTGATATTGTCTATCACATCAAAGTCCCCGGAGGTTATAGTGATTTTATATCCATCATTGCATAGTGAACCGTCGCCATAGATAAGCCCCAACAGCCATGTTTTCTCAGGGGTTAAAGGGAAAAATGACCACATAAAAGGGATACGAGTTGTACGCTTGCAGCCTAAAATCTGTGAGGTAGATTTATCTCTACCTAGCTCAGATTTCTTGACAATCGTTCCTACAACGGATTTGGAGATACCCATAGCATCTGCGATCTGTCGGGTAGACCATCCTTGTAGGTATAAGTCAATTACCTTTTCAATAATGTCTTTACTAAGCATCGATTTCCTTCAGGACTCTTCCTGCAAGAAGACCTCCATCCCAAGCCGTTCTGCCGTTGTCCGGTGAGTTTGAAGCGCACACTCCCATGCGACCACTGGTGAATCTTCTGATTGTTCGTAGAGCCAACATCGTTGCCTTGCCGAATTTCGCGCACATCGCCAATCACGAGCGTTTGGACGCCTGCTGCATGCAGCGTCGTTATCAAGTGCGTCGTTTGCTTGTGCTCGATCTCCCGAATTTGCTGTTCGATCTTCTTGAGTTGTTTCTTCTTGGAACGGATGACCCGCTTGCGCCGCTTGCTGCCCTTCTTCATGTGCCCATCGATGCGGCTGTTGAGGATCGCTTGCAATTTATTGCGGTACTGCACTTTGGAACGCAAGAGCCGCCCGTTGAGGATAGAGGTCTGGGTGCCATCATGACTGACCGCCATATGTATTTCCCCAAGATCAATCCCGGCCACTTTCCCGACAGGGAAAGGGCCGTACAACGGCTCCTGCTTGTAGGTCGCAATCGCCTCGTACTGTGTGCCTGGGAAGTCGGATCACGACCGTTTGTGGGGTATCCCACGGCCATACGAGGACGAGAGGAGCATTGCCTTTGCCGTTGGAGAGGGTAAGTACCCCGTCCTTGTGGCGCATGGCACTCGCCTTATACTCAATACGAAAGTATCGCTTGCGTTTGTGCGGGGGTTTGGCGTCTGGGTCGCCAGCTTTCTTTCGCTCCCGCCAACTCGAAAGTGCCGCGAAGAAGGCTTGCACGCAGGCATCGGCGGTATGGGCATGGAGGTTGGGGCTGGTATGCCAGCGCATCAGGTGCTTCGGACCTAGCCAGATGCCCTGCTTGCGCACCGTGCGCCAGAAGGAGACCAACGTCTGACTGTAGAGCCTGCCACATTCGCGGGCCAGTTCATCGCATTGGTCGGTCTTGCCGAGAGAAACCCGTCGTACCTGATAGTTCTTCATAAGAATGTCTTCTTTTTCTCTGCCGCAAAAGTGGTAATGGGGACGTGGCTCAAGCCAGCACACGCCTCACCACTGCCATTCACATGGCGTGGCTTGCGGCGGGCTAAAGCCCCATTCTGGTCAAGCGATTGTGCTGAAATGTTTTCCGAACCGACGAAAGCTACTTTATTATCTACGACAATTATTTTTGCATGCATATACAGTTGCGGGTCCTCTCTCACTTGCACCCCACCCTGCTTAATGGTTGCGATTCCCTGGCTATTACTATCTCCGGAACTACTACTGGCAGAGGGCAAAATAACTTCAATCTGAACACCATGATGCGCTGCATTGGCGAGAGCCTGTTCGATATCGCTATCGTTCATTTCTTCTGCTTCAATCAGACTATGGGCACTATTAATCAGCGTTGTGAAGTCAATGCGCGAGTTAATGGGACTAACTACCAGGTTTGGATCATTGAATTGTGCGTTTGTATGATTCCAATCTGCCATAAATATCTCTTCTGTCGCCAGCACATCCTGTTGGTTTGTATCTATTATTCCATATTCGCGATTGCGGTACCCGCTGCTACCGCTGCTTCCACCAAGTGCTGACCGAGAAAAATTCGAAGTCATGATATAAACTGAAGTACCATCAATGATCATGCCCTTTTCATGAGTTAAGGAAAAACTGGGATTAGTGAATTGTGTCTTCACACCAGAAGCTGCGAGTGTATCCAGGGTTTTTGAGGGAGACGTACCACCTCCAATTGGGGTTGGTTCTAGCATGACACGCACATCCAGGCCTCGATTGGCTGCTTCTTCAAGTGCGCGCATCACATTTCGATCCGATAAAATATATATTTCTAGCCAGATAGATTTTTGCGCACTTTCGATAGCATTGGTGATAACTTGCTCTCCATCATCTGGCTCAACAAAGACCTGCACGCCCTGGACACCAGATCCAGAGCTACAATTGCTCTGGCATTGAGAACTACTGCTGAATCCTGGAAGTATGTTACCAGTGCAACTGGCTAGAACAAAACATACAGTTATGATTATGGGATATTTGAGAAAGTTGAAAACTGCTTTAGAACTGGAAAATCTAAAATGGTACATCGCTCCTCCTCTCAACATGTTCACAGTATTCCCAAAAGAAGTTGCAGTTCCCCACAAATAAAACGCATAGATAGCACGGGGTGTACCTTGATGATGCTGATTCAAAATTACCGAGACACCTGTAGGTGGCGATTTATCGCGCACACCGCCGATGTATCGGCCTTCGCTGGCTTTCACACTACCCCGCTTAATTTGTGAATCCACATTATCAACGTATGAAAAAAAGCGCTCGGCTTCATTTTATTGAAAAGCCGAACGCTTTTGCAGGTTCAAAATGAACTAAGGATGCAAGGCTATAAACAGAGGAGCCAGCACTAGGGTAATTGTGCTGAGCAGCTTAATCACCACGTGCAGCGAGGGACCAGCGGTATCTTTGAAAGGGTCACCAACGGTATCGCCAACTACGCTTGCCTTGTGAGGTTCACTATTCTTACCCAGAACGGTAGCGGTAGTGTCGAGGCGATCAACCATCTCGCCCTCGGCATTCACACGTAAGTAACCAGCCTCAATATATTTCTTGGCATTGTCCCACGCGCCTCCACCGTTGTTCAGGAAGGTTGCGACGACAATACCACCCATAGTTCCGACCATCAACAAGCCTGCTTCGGCTGATGGACCGAGTATACATCCAATGGCAATAGGAGTCGCCACGGCTACAACACCAGGTAAAATCATCGCTCGAAGTGCTCCGCGAGTGCTGATGTCTACACAGCGTGCGTAGTCAGGGTCAACACGGTCTGCGGGATCCTCTGCCATTATCTTCGGATTTTCACGGAACTGGCGGCGTACCTCTTCAATCATGCGCATAGCAGCGGTACCTACGGCGCGAATTGCCAATGCGCTAAAGAAGAAGATCAATGTGATCCCGATCAATGCTGCTACGAAGACCTTGATATCTGAAAGGTCAACACGGTAGAAAGCTGAGTTGTGGCTTAAGGAATAGAGAACGTCCAGATAGGCACTGAAGAGCAGGAAGGCTGCCAGAGCTGCAGAGCCAATACCATAGCCCTTCGTCAATGCCTTGGTGGTGTTACCCACTCCGTCCAGTGCGTCGGTAATATCACGTACAGACTCGGCCCCGCCACCCATTTCTGTAATGCCGCCAGCGTTGTCGGTTATAGGACCGAAAGTGTCCATAGCAAGAATGTATGCGCAACTCATCAACATGCCCATTGTTGCAACGGCCGTACCGAAGATCCCTCCGGGGTTGATGAAGTGGGGAATACTGGGATCCAGGATCTGTACTTGACTGCCGAAAAAGAAGGAAAGGAACAATGCACCACTAATAGCAAGTACAGGAAGTGCCACACATTCAAATCCAACGGCGAAACCAGTGATAATCGTCGTTGCCGAACCTGTCAAAGTCGAAGCAACAATCTCACGCACTGGTCGCCAGGTGCCAGCAGTGTAGTATTGTGTGATGTAAACGATGGCGATACTCAGAAGAATACCTGTAGTACCGGCCAGACCAAACCATATCCAGGGAGCAACTGAAGGAGCAAAACTATTAGCTGTTGAAACTCCCAGGCCGTTCAGCAATAGATAGCTCCCCAGGAAGACGCCAATAATTGAGAGCCCACAGGTGATGAAATAGCCTATGTTGAGCTGCTGCATAGCAATTTCGCCCGGGTCTTTGCCTGCGGCTTTGTCGGGCTCAGTGACCCTCGAGGGGCGAAGCCAGAGTAACCCTATCGCGGAGGCAATCAGACCAAAGGCACGCACAACGAGCGGGAAGAGGATCCAGCCGACATTCTTTGTTGCTAAATACAATGCCACACCCAGGATCATCGCGCCGATATTCTCTGCGGCTGTAGATTCAAAAAGATCGGCGCCACGACCAGCGCAGTCACCTACGTTATCGCCTACCAGGTCTGCGATCACAGCGGGGTTCCGTGGATCATCTTCTGGGATACCAGCTTCTACCTTACCAACAAGGTCGGCGCCAACGTCAGCAGCCTTTGTATAGATACCACCGCCAAGTTGAGCGAAAAGAGCGACGAAGCTGGCGCCAAAGCCAAATCCGACGATCAGTTCCGGAGCTAGTGCTGGATTTGTCAGGCCACCATAGAGTAGAAATACCGATGTTACGCCCAATAGGGAGAGGGAGACCACCAGGAAACCTGAAACGGCACCGCCACGCAAGGAGACCATTAGTGCCTCGCCCAGGCTGCGCGTTGCAGCGCTAGCAGTACGGCTGTTGGACCTCACCGCGACATACATACCGATATAACCGGATACGCCAGAACAAAGCGCACCAATCAAGAAGGCAACCGATGTGTGCCAACCCAGGCTCCAGTCAATCGCATTGGACTTCGTAGTCAAGCCAAGCAGAGCAAGCACCAGGCCAACTACGATAGCAGCAACGATCGCGAGAGTAGCGATAGTACGATACTGTCTGTTGAGAAAGGCCATGGCGCCTTTAAATATGGCATCCGCGACCTTCTGCATGGCAGGTGTGCCATCGTCTTTGCTTAGAACATACCTTGCAAGATAGGCGGCGAATGCCACGGCAAGCAGTCCTACGACGATTGGAACAATGATATAATAGTTTGTGTTCACGATAGAAAACGCCCTCCTTAAGGCTAATGAAAAGTTAATCAATAGGTCAGTATTGACCAGGATAGATACGCACCGCAATCTAACTGAAATACAAATGCATAGGGGAAAGCAGAAGCAGCAGTCCCTTGGCCCCTATAACGACCATCCACAATCCTCTAGCTGAGGCTATCAATTCGAAAGTTAGTGTAGCATAGAGTTTGTTCTATGACAAGTATATTGAGTAACAGAATCGTAACAGTTTAACAAGCCAAATCAGCATTTGATGTATGCGATAAGCTTGGTTTTTGTGCAGTAGTTACAATGTTTCGACATGATTTAAAGTGCGGCTTGAATGCGTGAAAGCAAAGGCACAAGTTGTTTTTTACGAGATACGAGGTTCTCAGCCACTACTGAATGTCCATCTTGCTCCAGAGGTGCTCCAAGTATCTCTGCTACCGCGTGTTCTCCACCGTAGATAAGTACATGTGAACGCAAATTAATGATATCGACAATCATAAAGAGAAAAGAACTGTATCCACGTTCTTGAGCGAGTTGTTGCATTGTTTGTAGCAGTTCTGAGCTACGTTTTTCAATCGTTAATGGGCTTGCTGTTTCAACTGTACCAATAGCAAATTTTGAGTCGCGAACCGCAAACTCTTTAAAATCTGCTGTCAGCAATTCCTTAGCTGTGCGTTCGCTCAAATTGGCTGCTGAAGCGGCGAACACCTCGTGCCCATATTGCTCAATGTCTTCGCCAGCGATCTCGGCAAGTTCGATGGCCACATGTTCGTCACGCGCAGTGCAGGTGGGCGAACGTAAAATCAAGGTATCGTAGAGTAGTCCGGCAAGTAACAGCCCGGCTACTTCGCGAGGTATGGCTATACCTGCTTCGTGGTACAGGCCAGCGATGATAGTGCCTGTACAACCAACAGGATCAGCTCTAAACATGATTGGTTTGTTCGTATGCACATCAGCTATTCGGTGATGATCGATAATCCCCAGCAATTCCGCCTCTTCGATGCCATCGACTGCCTGCGATTGCTCGTTATGATCTACCAAAATGACACGTTTAGGTCGTGCATTGATGAGGTCGGTACGTGAGAGATATCCTACGAGTTTGCCGTCATTATTCACTACCGGCAGTGATCGTCGTCGTGCCAGTATAGCCTGCACTTCGCTCATCTGGTCTTCTGGATGACAGAAAGCAAACTCGCGATTCATGATATGTTGTACGCTGATGCTCAGGTTGATTAGGCGTACTGCTGTAAATGTATGATGCCCTGTACTGATAACAAGCACGCCATATTTTCTTGCTGCTGCCAGAGTTCGCTCCGAAACCAGCAAATCACCGGTGATTACGAGCGCACCCGCTCCGCTTTCTATGGCTGCCATTTGTGCATCTTCGCGGTCTCCCAGAACCACAAGGCAACCCTGCTCAACATAGTCAACCATTGTTTCAGCTTGCATTGCGCCAACGATAACACGATTTCCTAATTTTCGTCGACCCTCTACTAATACACGGCCTTTGAGCGCTCGTACCAGGTTTTCCATTTGCAGTGGCACGCGATTAACAGACTGCGGATCCAGATCATTAAAGAATAATTTGGCGAAATCCTCGGTCGCGATAATGCCGAGTACCTTATTTTCAGCGTCAACAACAGGCATCGACCGTCGATTATGCTCTTGTAAAAGTTGTCCAGCTTCCAACAGAGGCTGGTCAAGGTTAGCAGATATGACGCCACGCTTCATCACATCGCGTACCTGCAAATAGACATCCTCCAGAGCTTCTGGCGCTTCAACATTGTAGCGTTCCAGCACAAAGCGTACCTCTGGCTTCAGTTCACCATTGCGTGCCGCGATAGCCTGTTCTTCGCCTTGTAACTGTAGCAAGCGCGCATATGCATAGGCCGAGGCGACAGAATCCAGGTCAGAGTTTTTATGCCCAATCACATAGATTGGCCTTGCCATCTTTTACCCCTTTTGGGACAGGTAGAATACGCGTTCGAGTGCCCTCGTTCGCCTTAAACGCTCGTATCGGTCATTTTTGCTGTTCAGAGATGTTCACATTTGTTCAGGCTTATTCGTCCGTCAAGCTGTCAGATACGCTGTCAACTATCACCGTAGTGAGAGGGCACGGGGACGACGTTTGTCCCTCTCTATAGTACCCTGATTTTGCACTAGAGGCAAGATATGAAAAGGCCCATCCACACTTGTCGTGCTCATCAATTGCGCTGAACGGCCAACAAGAAAGTGCAGGAAACCACGAATGGTCACTACAGAGAGCTTTTGTTAATCCCAGTGGATGCGCTGTCGTTCCTGACCTTGGCTCTGTCGCTAGCCTGGATCCGCGCTCCTGAACCCTCGTCGGGAGGCGAGCAACCCTCGCCACGTATGGGGCGTGCCATTGCCGAGGAGCTGCGCTTTGTTTTTGGGGAACCGCTGTTGCGTAGCCTCACCAGCAGCGTTGGTTTCGTCCTGGGAGCGCAGCTTGCCGGATGGCTGACTCGGCGCGTATGCATCGGCATGACGCTGACCATCGCTCCCCTGGTCATCGGTGGATCAGATTTGCTTATCCCCCCTGGCCGGGCTGATCCCACACCTCGCCTTTCCTCTGGTGGGACTGAAGCAATTCCTCTGGATTGTCTTTTCACCTGTGAGAACCGTGCGATCAGCACCGCAAGGGCCAGAAGGTCTCGCTAAAAGCGAACCTGCTTCACAGCTTGTCCAGCCAAATATCCCATCTCATGGGGAACCATCCTGAAGAAAGTAGGGGAAATGCTACACTGAGAGATAGGAAGGCAGGTGGATGAAGCATTCTTTGCTGACATGGACCTCGCGAAGAACAGGAAACGCTGTATCGGCTGCTGGTCAAACTCTTCATCTCGCTGACCGAACGATCATGTGCAAGATAGCTGTACTCTAGCTAGAAAGAAGAACTTACATGACAGAACCCATTCGTTTTGATGGAATAAGCCTACCTGTGAGTGATGTCGAACGCTCTGTGGCATTCTATCAGCAGTTCGGTTTTGAACTCCAGATCCGGCATGACAACTTTGCCTTACTCCGCTTGGGCGAAGGAACCATCGGATTGCTCAAGATGGATTTGTCGAAGTGGCCCAGCGCACCGCGTGGAGCCATCCATATCGAATTGAGTACCGACAATCTCGATGCCCTCTATGAGCAGCTGCAAGCTCAGGGGGTGCATTTCGATAGTCCGCCTGTCGATCGCTCTTGGGAGCGACAAATGTTCACGCATGACCCTGACGGGTATCGTCTGGAAATCGCGCAGGGACGGCGAGGATAATCCGAATACCACCTGGCTCCACTTTCGCCGTCGCGACCTTTTCACCGGAATGGGGAAAAGATCGCGCGATGGAGATCACTACGAGCTCACGCTTCAGGGTAGTACCTACACATCCTGGAGAGAAAGCATGCATGCAGTGGCTATTTAAGGAGAACGACTGTCAAATCGGTTGACATAGGCAAAAGGGCAGTGTATGAGCCGGCTCGGGATGCTGCTTGAGAAGAGCAGGAGCCTGAGTAGGATTCTATCATGCATGCGGCTTTGCCCACACAACTGGTGGCCAATTTGGCCCTTGGCTGGCCAATCCGGATGGTCTTACTTTTCCATCCGTCTCCTTGCTTGGGTGCTCCTGCCCATCCCGTAAGTTGGCAGTTTAACCGCCAGTTTAGAACGGCCACTCGAAGCGGATGGGAGCTTCCGGTTGAGGATGGTCGCCTGTGTGAGGGCTTTACGAGAAAGAGAGGACTGCTGGATGGATCGGATGGTAGGAGCTGCGAGTCGGGAGTGTACATGCCTTCTTTCGAAAGAACCCTCATCAGTTTATCCTTTGCAGGCGACAGAAAGGCAAGTTGCTCCATCACACATTTCTGTGCATCTAGCTTGGAATTGAAATGTGCAACAAACAAAATTGATTCTCATGGCTCTTGCGCAAGCTCCTAAGTGGACTATCCTTCCTGATGTGTTATTGTACGTGAACAACACACCCCATTGCAAGAGATTGGAGGAGCCTTTCGCGAGTAGCTTGTTGCTGCTCAAGAAGCCACGATCTTGTTCGCCCAGATTTGCTGATGTTCGCTCTTCCTCGTGGGTTTTGCTGTCTACCTTGCTGTCTTTGGCGGCTCTCCGTCAGTTTGGACTATTCTGGGTAATGGAGGGGTGTTAATTAACTTTCTCTTTTTGTCATTTTTCACACATATCTGGCATGAGCTCAAGCATAAACGGGTTTGACACTCATTCTCGTTCCAAATACGACTGGACGTCTCTTCCATAAATATTCGGTTGAGCGTACTTATTCATAATTATCGCAAAGCGATCCCTGGCTGGCTGTGCTCAAACGATAATGGATCAAGGATTTGCTGTCGTCATTCCACAGGTTTGCGGTTGAATTGTAGGAGGCAAGGGCGATCAACATGTTAGCCCAAGCATCCCCAATATTCGGATTTGAGCTAGCCACGGCAGAGAAAGGTATTATGGCCTCTATACGACCTAAATTTGGATCCCACTGTTGTTCAATGACGATAGTAATGGGTGAAATGGGAATCCACAAACCACCAACAACCGAATAAGGCCTATTAGGCCCGCCGACGAAATTTACAACGCTAAGCCCCAAAACCGCAGATGAGAAAGTACGGTGAACAACGTTAAGCCAGGTGTCAGAAGAGTGGTTCCGTCGTCCGTAGAGGGCGCAGTTGTCCCTGGCGCTTCTTGGGTGCCTGCAAGTCGAAGTGGTGCGATCCATGCAGATTGGGCCGGAGAGGATCGGGGAAAGATGCTCCAGATCGCTCTCCAGTACAGGATAGTGCGTCGCACGCAAGTGGTCGAGCACAGCTTGCATGTACTTGGTATTCCAAACGGCAATGACGTTGAGCAGGAGGCTTAGACAGGTTGCTCGATTGAGTTGGCTGGTGAGATCGCGATCGGTCAATATCCCAAGCTGCCCATAGGCGATCAGACGCGCCAGACTATGCACCGCTTCTCCTTTGTTGAGCATGCGTCCGATCCGGCGTCGATAGGGTTTGTCGGAAAGGAACGTCAGGAAAACGATGGTCTTGAGCAAGCGTCCATATTCCACCAGGCCACGATGGATGAGGTTCTTATTGTCGAGTGCTTGTAATTTGGCGACGAGGAGGACTGCCGTCACGGTGCCGTCTTTGAGAGACGCGGAAATGCGATGCATATCATCTCAACAGCGGACGATGAACTCCCGCTGGATGGCTTGGCCGCGAAAGAGCGGCTTTAAGACTCCATACTCGCTTACGCCCTCCACTGGGTAGAGGCGCTGATCAGAGAGGTCGCGGATACGAGGCGACAGCTTCAACCCTTGCAAATCGTAAAGCGCATACATCAGCTCGGTAAACCCTGCGGTGTCGACCATCATCTCATGAATGGGTAACTCGGTTTCATGATGTAAGATGGCGTCCAGTGCCGCATGAGCTTCGCGCATATGGGGGGAGATGATCTGAATATAGGGATGAGAGTACTGATCACTGATCATATCGTGGAGGGTGATGCCCCGGCGGGGACCAAAGTAACGCGCATGATACTGGGCATGTAAGGATCGTGCGCCAACCTCAAAGCGAATGCCATCAGACATGGCGGCTCTTCCTGGGCCGAAGGCGGCACTCAGCGGCAGGCTGTGATGATAGTCTACCAGGGCAACAATCGCCCGGCGCAATGTTTCTTCACGCACATACCAGTCGGACACATGGGTGAGTTCATGATAGGTGATATCAGTGGCTTCCGCCATGGTCGAGAGCGGCAAGTTGAGACCATGTGCCAGGAGGGCTGCAAAGAGCGCCACATCTACCCGAGGATCACGTGTTTTTGCCGACTCTCGCTCATTGAGGTGGGTGAAAAGACTCATGAGTCCGACCCAATCATCCACCTCAATAAAGACATCCGCTAAGCGCGCATGAGGCATCACACGCAGCAGAGCTTCTCGGAGTGGCTCGATAGTAGCAGGATGGGGAAGTTTTTCATCTTTGGAGAGATCCAGGGTGGCTTTGCCATCTTTGGTCACCATCTCGGCAAAATCATTACTCTCCTGCTGTCCAGAACCGTCTTGAGCGTGGTTCGGTATCGCTCCTCCAACAGAGCCAGGTATGCGTCAGCGCTCTCAGAGACGGGAAGTCGCGTGAACCAACTGGCTTTGCGCTCGGCCCAGGCCGTTGGCGTATGCAGATACGAGGTTAGACCTTGTGTTGGCGGCTTTCTGGAACCGAGAGATCGGAGGAGCGGAGCAGTTTGCGCATCTGCTCAGCCAGGCAGAGTTCCCAGAGGTGTTTGGCGGTGTGCGATTTCGCCCCATCAATAGCTTCACGCCATTCATCAGGAAGAAAGTCCCGCGGCGCATCTGCTGGGAGCTTGCGTCGCCCCTCCGTATCCATCCGTTTGAGTACCTCAATGGCCTGGATAACCGGCTTGGCGGCACTGGTTCCCGTGAATGCGAGTGCCCCGAGCAGATCCGGGAGAAAAGCGCGGAGAAACGAGTAATGGTGGTCCAGTAAATCGAACGCTTGCCCATCTTCTGGTCGGGCCTAGGTGCCAGATTCATCATGAACGGTTTGCAACTGCGCTTGAGGGACGGCCTCGAAAATACGAGGACGGGCCGGTTCATCAGGAATCTCGGGGTCTAAGACTATCTTGGTCACCTTCCGAAATGTATGGATGTGTCGGGTCAGGGCTTTGCCATGCGTCGCGTGATGGGTTTTCTCGGTACTCTCGGTCCGTCGGAAGATGCCAATGATCAGATCGTCAAACGAGGTCAAAAGCCGATCCAGCAGTTCTTGCTGGTAACACAAAAGCCTCGCCGCTCGTTTCTGTTGGGAAAAACGAAGGGGGGAGTCGCGGTGGTATTTCGCTCCCAGATGGGCCAGCACCCGCACGCGATTGCGGTTGAGCCGCGAGACATCGATGGTGTTCATCTGAAGTTGGCGCACGGTCTCCAGTTTGGTGATCAGGATCTTGATGGATGCGGGTGACGCTTTCACTGCTGGTTCTTTCAGCCAGGCGAAGGTCGAACCACGCTTGCCCTGGTCACGATGCAGTAGATCCTCCAGAGCCTGCGCCTGGGTTGGGGTCAGTTGCGAAGTCAAGGCCGCGAAGACCTGGTTTTCTGCCTGCGGACGGACCTGGGCGATGATTTTGGAAATGGTGCTTTCCGCCGGAAAGATGATGCCATCTTCGCGCAGCCAATCCCCGGCTTCTTCGAGCAAGACGGCAGGATCATCGCGTTGCAGCGCCCGAGCCAGTAGATACTCGGCCAGGTCAGGATCGTCCTCCTCATGGGAATAAAGACGCCGTTTGAGATAGCCACGAATCTGCATCAGGTGCTCGTCGCGCGTCTTTGGTCTCCGGGAGCCATACTCGGCGAGGGCCTCTGGATGGATATTGAGCTGCATGGCAACGAACTGGACGATGCGCGCAGGTGTAAGCTTCACTTCGGGAAGAGGGCAAAAAAGCAAGCGAACTCATTGGCAAAATGCTCAGGGCGTGCGGAGCGTGCTTGCTCCACGTAGCGCTCGAAGTGATACCAGATGGTGCTGTAATCGAGAGCCTCGCCATAGCGTCCGCCTTTACGCACATCACCGCGAAAGAGGGGACCAACTCCGTCCACCGTTTTGAGCAGTTTCCGCAGCAACGCGACACTGTGACTGGCGTCGATCAAGGGGATCACCCGTTCCTTGTTCCCCTTGCCCACAATACGCAGGTAGCCACCATCAAGGTCGTTGAGGTGCACGTGCTGTACCTGCAAACCCAGCGCCTCCCCCACCCGCATGCCCGTTTCGTACAGCAGCGTGAACAGCAGGCGGTTGCGCAACTCCTGGTGGGGGATAGCGACCAAATGCCTCCACTTGCTTTTCAGTCAGCGGACGCGGGTCACGCTCGCCGATGGGGATGGCTTCCAACTTGGCGGTGGGATCGGCAGGCACCAGATCCTGCTGGTACGCCCACCTGAAACATGAACGCAACGCAGCCTTGCGGCGTGCCAGCGTGGTGGGGGCCAGATCCGTTGTAGCATCCAGGAACAGGCGGAGATGTGATACGGTGATCTCGCGAACGGAGTGAGTCGGAAGCACCTGTACACGCGCCATGAGATCATAGCGGTAAGCGCGGCGGGTGTTTGAGGCAAACGTGCGCTGTTTGGCCGCGAAAAAGCCTCAATTAGTTCTGTCAAGTCCATAATTCCTCCGGTCCAAGATAATCTCAATGTACCAGCAGATACTGACCGCTGTGATGGCGCTTGGTTCCTCAACCAAGCAGGAATTTCTCTAGGATAACAAATCTTATCGCTGACATAGGTGAAACTGAGTATAGCAAAGAACGCAGGGCGTGAAACGGCTTCGGTACTTTTGGATTGATTGGGATCATCGGGGAACAGTGGGTGAGAATCGCTTGGCATTGGAGGCGCTTCCCAATGAAGCGAGGTATGAGGGGATCGAGTACGAGTCATAAGAAAAACCGTTTCGTGAATACTCAAGGGCTTATGAGGGAGGATATGCGCGACGCTGACATAAAGCGCAAGGTAGCCATCTCTTTGGCAATCCCCTGTTTTTTTCAACGCTTGACAAAATTAATTACAATATTTTATACTAACTGCTACATTTTATAGCATATTGTAATATACAGAGAGGGAAGGCATCTGCTATGTCTGCAACCACATCTGGCTTTCGCCATGTTTTCCTTGTGTTCTTACTTACTCTCGCTGTGGTTCTGGCAGCATGTACACAAACCGCGCCCCCTGCACACACCTCTACCACCAGTTCCGACCCTGTCATCCGTTGGATACAACAGCATCCCATTCCTCTGCGAACCACCGATCCAGGTGGCTCAAATGCTGATCTCGCACCTCTCCAGCAAATTGTTGGCAATGCTGGCATCGTTGGCCTAAGCGAAGAATCTCACGGAACACACGAAATTCTTGATATCAAGGCACGTCTCACTGAGTTTTTGATCAGCGACATCGGTTTCACGATATTTATCATGGAGAATGACTGGGGAAGCTCGCAACTGCTTGATGCGTACATCTATGGGGGAGGAGGTAATCTTATGAAGGTGATGTCACATAGCTTGTTTGGTTCCTGGCAGACACGAGAGTACCAAGCTTTGTTTGAATGGATGCGTACGTACAATGCTACTCCCTCTCACACCACAAAAATCCACTTTCTGGGCATGGACTGCCAGGCTGTCAGTCAGAGCGATTTTGACGCTGTCGAGAACTTCCTCCAAAGGGTAGACCCCCAGCGCGTCACCACCGTCCAGCAGCTCTACGGACTCATCATCGCTGCGAGTCTTCCCAATCCATACGCAACCTACGTCTCGTTGCCTGCGTCTTCTCAACAGCGGTACCAGAATCAGGCGCAGCAAGTCTACGATCTCCTGCAAGCTCACCAGCAGGTCTACATCCAACGTTCTTCACCACAGAGCTTCGCTCTCGCTCTCCAGAATGCACACATCCTTGTGCAGTTTACTATCTACCTCAATTCTCAGACTCAGGCCGTATCAAACTACTCTCAGCATCATACCTTTATCGCCGAAAATGTGGCGTCGATTCACGATCATGATGCTGGGAGCCATCCGAAAATTATTGTCTGGGCACACGATGGACATATCGCCAATGATACAACCTATACCAGTCAGGATGGCAGAAATATGGGAGGCGAATTGCGTGCTCGGTACAAAGACAGTTATCTTCCCATTGGCACCACTCTCTACCAGGGTGCGCTCAGAGTCTATCAGTATCCTAAAGGAGTGGACCAACCCATTTCTCCTCCGGCTTCAGATACCTACAACTACACGATTGAGCACGTTGGTCTTCCTCTCTATATGCTCGATCTGCGTACAATTCCTCTCGGTCCGGTACACACTTGGATCCAAAATTCCCCACCTTCGTCAAATATGGTCTTGGAGGTGAAGATACCTCCGTCTTTGCACCGCTCAGCCAATTGTTCGATGTGATGATCTCTCTGCAGAACACCACTCCGTCCAATCACCTTTGAGAGTGACCACTTCTATGTGGGGCAACATCTACACGAAGTCTTTCCGCACCTTCTCAGACCTCTACGATACAAGGGGTCGGTCTATCAACTCCTAAAAACGGCATGCAAAGGAGCAGACGGTACAACAAGACACCTCGCCGTATGAGTGTGCATATATCGCCTCTATGAGGGCTTAGCGTTGTAAATTTCGCCAACGGGCCTAATAGGCCTCAATAGAGGATACCTGGAAAATAACAAAGCAAATCCAAAAAACAGGATCCTTGATCAAAGATCATTACTAATCAGGTGGATTTTCGCCATGGTCATCGCCTCTACCGTTTCTGAGGCGGAGCCTCTCGTCATTGCACCTTTGTTCAGGTACAATCGGGCATAACCCAGAACATACACATCTGGGTCAGAGCGTTATCTATAAATGCCCTCGAGTGGCAGTTTCTACTTGCCACAGTCATCAATGATATGGGAGCACAAATTCAGCCGTCCTCATCACGAGTCGCTCACAATTCTCATATACCGTCGTCACCTGGTCTATCTGTGAGACCCATCCGCGCAGCTAACCTGTGCTCCCTCCTTCTGCAGTCGCTCAGCGCAGAGCTCTTATGTAAAGAACGGTTCGGCATGATGCTTATACAACTCCCATCGGGTCTCTCTGCTGGGTTTGCCAGGAAAGCGTTCATGATGTCGTTTGGACAATTGCCGGTTCCGAATTGAGCACGCCATGGCCCACTCCTGGAAACAGGAAGAAATACCCCTTCCTCAGCGTCCGGGCTGCCGACCATCCCATTCGCTGGTGGCGTCACTGGATCATACTCGCCTTGCAAGATCAGCGTCGGAATGCTGCTTCTGACTGGCTCCTTCTGGATCGCAGGCGACCGGTTTCATTCTCCCAGAACTGACAGACAGAATAGTTCAACAAGTTCGGGTCGAGCAGTGCAGGTCGGATCTCGGGTGGCAGTCCTTGAGCCGATGCCTCCAGATCGTGCTGCGTGATAATAGCCATATCTTCGCCACACTCGATCGAATAGAACAATCCCGCGCTCCTCGTGGGGTTGATGCTGTTGTGCGCCATAGATCTGAGCGAGTTGAGTGTAATTATGCTGGCGAATTTGGAAGAGCACGGCGGGGAGCGGTGGAATGAACCAGGTGAAGGTTAACGATTGTCGTACCCACACGACGAGATCATTGCCAGTGAAATGTACGGTGAGATTTTTGACCTGTTGAGGAAGTTGTATCGAATGTTATTGGTCTGTGGTTCAGGGCAGCCACGAGTTGATAAAACACTGTTTGCAGATGCGGGTAGGTTCGTATTGCAATAGTGCGTCGAGTGCGCACCCATGGAAGAAGACATCAAAGGCTCTTTGTGCTGATGGTGCCATGCTGGTGAAGAAATTGACTTGCGGCGGGAGAACTCAATCGAGGACGACACTGCGCAGGTCTGCTGGGTAGAGGCGCATGACGGTGAGAGCCAGTCGTGTGCCATAGGACGTTCCTTCCAGGTTCACCTGTTGATAGCCAAGGGATTGTATGAGATCATGCACGTCGGCGGCATCTTCGAGTGTCGTATAGGCGTTCAGATTGATGCCCTCCTTCAGGAGGCGATCATGACAGGCACGCAGGTCCCCGTTGTCCAAACAGCGCAGCGAGGGCTGCGAGTAGCCAGTGCCACGCTGCTCCAACACGATCAGGTCTCGATTCATGAGGCGAGAGGCAAGGTTGTCTGCAGTGAAAGTTGGCCCCTGGTTCTCCAACAGCGCATTTCCGGGACCGCCACCTAACTCGAGCACTGGATCTGAAGCCGGGTTGGAACTGGGCGTCTTGAAAATCGCGACGGCCAGCCGGATGGTGGGACCCGGCACATGGCTGCGGTCTTCGGGCACCACCAGAAAGCCACACCTGACGTCTTTCCCCTCGCGAAGACCCTTCCCGAGGGGAAAAGGGCACTGCGTCTGCTGAAAGGTCGAGAGTGTCTGACGAGCTGGCGGTGAGATGGCGCGAAAGATCCCGTAGCCTCCAGCGAGCACGACCATCAAGACCATCACCACCAGGAGGGGTCGCCCAAAGTGACGCAGAGTGAGTTGCCGTTCCATGTGAGGCGGATGAGTTGGGGATGAGACGTCTTGCGGCACAACAGCAGGTGGTGGAATCCAATGGCCATCACTCTCATTCCCACGTTCAGTATCGGAAGTGGTGGGAGAGAGTTCACGGCCAGCGAAACTATCTTCATCTTTCATCGTATGCTCTCCTTTCAAGAGCTGAGAGAACTCCCCTGCTCGCCTTCAGCAGAGGTCTCTCACTGCTGCTCTAAGAGAGACGTTGGAAACGGCCATTTTTTGCGCCCGTCTCTGGAGGTTGTGTCTTCCCCTGAGAGTAGCAGGCGGAGGGCCCTAAAAAGTCCAGACCACCAAAAGCTTACCACATCAAGCAGTGCAACTCAAACTCATCAGGAAACAGGCGGTCCAACGAGGGCAGAACCGCACAGAAATGGGTCAATTGACACGTGTGCGATGAATGAGTTATCGGCTATACTTGCCTTAACAGCTTGAGAACTGCGTCACCAGGCTGCGCCACGAGGAGCAACCAATGACGCGCACCTGCTCTCCTCACGTCAGAAAGAAAGGGCCACGGCGTTGATTGTGACATCCCCTCGCTATCGGCAACTATGTACCAAGGCGGGGAGATCTCGTCTTTGTTGGAAAACACCGCAGCGTGGTTGCCCTCCGAACTACGTCTGTTGTGAAACAGAACGATGCAGTACCAAAGGAGTTTTTTTCATGGCTACGAAGCTCTCTCTACAATATTCGCTCTCGCGCTTCCCGCTTATGTTCCTGTCGCTACTGACCCTTCTTGGCGTCTTGTATGGATGCGGTGTATCATCTGTGGCAGGTCCAACACAGCCAGGCGAGTCGACTACGGCCTCCACTCCTACCCGAGTGCTCAAGGGCTCGATGCGCGAAATCCCCCTGCCCACAAACTTCTCCCCCAGCGATATCACTGCCGGACCAGACGGCAACCTCTGGATTGCCGGAAATCGGATCGGGCGTATCACCCCGCAAGGCATCATTCGTGAGTACTCACTACCATCGAACAGCTTTGCTTTCAGAATCACCACCGGACCAGACGGCAATCTCTGGTTTCTCGAGGCTGACAAGGTCGGCCGCATCACTCCGGAAGGCACGATCAGCGAGTTCCAACTCCCATCTCGCATCCTGGCCCCCGACTCGTGTACTCCGTATACCCTGTGTGGCGACATCACATCCGGGCCGGATCATGCTCTCTGGTTTACCGAACCTGGGACCTCCGATCAGAACGGCCAGATCTGGCGCATCTCCACCGCAGGCACAATCAGCGCCTTCCCCATGCCTGATCCTCAATCTCACCCGACCGCTATCACGACCGATTCCGACGGCAATCTCTGGGTTGTTGGCTTTCGTGGGAACAACGTCCCAAGGGGCACAATCTGGCGTCTCACTCCGCTGGGAACGATCAGCGCATTTGCCACTCCAGGCATGTTTCCTTCCGCTATCACGGCTGGATCGGATGGGAACCTCTGGTTTGCCGCAGCTGACATGGACGGCTTGAACACCCAGATTGGGCGCATCACTTCATCGGGCACCATCAGCGAGTTCCCTTTACCCAATCGTCTTAGCGCTGTCAACGGGATCATAGCGGGACCGGATGGAACCATCTGGTTTACTGAAGATACAGACAACCATTCCCAGAACGGCAAGATTGGGCGTATCACTTCATCGGGCACCATCAGCGAGTTCTCCCTGCCAACACCCAGAGGCGGCCCTGCTGCCATTGCGAGAGGTCCAGACAGCACGATCTGGTTTCTTGAAGCGAATAGCCACAAGATCGGGCATCTCGTCTGACGCTGGCAACCAGGCACCGCTTGCCCATTAAGGCGACGAGGAGCGTGTCCCGTGTCCTGGATGCAGTGTGTAGTAATAGATATCATATTCTGTAATATACGAGTGATATGAAGAAGCGCATTCCCGTCCAAGCTCATATGTGCATCGATTAAGTCGTAGTACGCTATCGAAAGATGCAAGACCCGGTTGAGCGCAGCCGACTTGCAGATCATGTGGCTGGTGGGGCAAAGAAATACCACCGACGAGATCAGCGAGGTTACATGTCATCGACTACACAACTGACAAGATTTTCTCGTTGCAAAGTACCATGTTGCTGGAAAAGTTTCTACAAGGTGTGAACAGTCTTTCGGAGACTGATCAGCTTGTATCTAAGCGGTAACATGGTGACTGGACACCTGATAGATGAACAAAAACACGTTGTGGCAGTAGTGGGCTACAGGACCATATCTTCGCCACATTGACTCTCTTGATGAAATCAATTTCAAGTGTTCTCGCGGCTTTATATTCTTGTGTAAATGTGCAGAAACAACAATGAATAAACTTCTCTACGGATAAGAATAGACATGAATGTTAAACCATTGGCAGGCCCCATAAGGCGGTGTTGTGTCTCGTAAAGTCGTACCCATAGCAAAGTCTCATAAAGTCGTGCCCATATGTTGGCCATGCAATTATCGCGTATGATGCTCTCCAGAAGCGCGTATAGCACGACTGGAGGAGACATTATGCACCGCATTGGACAGAAAACGACATTACAAGAGCGCGTTACGATCGGTAAGCAGGCGACGGCCGGACGAACCGATACCCAAATTGCTACAAAATTGGATTGTTCGGTCTGGACAGTGCGAAAATGGCGGCGCATCTTTGTAGACCAGGGTCGGGCTGGCTTCAAGAACCATATGGGAAGACCCGCAACAGGGCCGCTCGGCACGATTCCCTTAGAATTGCAAACCGCTATTCGTCGTCTGCGGGAGGCGCATCCTGGCTGGGGTCCAGATACCATTTTGATCTCTCTACGAGCTGATACGACGCGGGAAGCAGCAGCACTTACCCAGCCGCTCACGGATCGCAGCGTTCCTCAAGCACACTGGACTGACACGTCGCTACCAGAAGCATTCTGAGCTACCGCACCCGCCGCATCAGGAGCCAGAAGCCGCACACCAGGAGTGGCAAATGGACGCGCAGGGGGCCTTGCATGTCCAAGGGATCGGATCGGTTTCCCTGATCAATGTGGTCGATGTCACCAGTCGACTCAAAGTGGAGAGCTGCCCGCGTGTAAGCACACCGAAGCCCGCAGCCTCGGATTACTATGTGACCGATGCTCCGGGCTTTCTTAACGTACGGGTTACCGCTGAGACTCTCCCTCGATCACGATACCGTGTTCTTCGATAACACGACTCCCTCTCCCTTTCCCACACGCATGCACCTGTGGTTATTGGCCATGGGCATCGAGGTGGTCTTTACGGGTGTCCGAAGACCTACCGATCACGCCTCGATTGAGCGTACCCATCAAACCATGACCAACCAGGCACTCGTCGGGCAATCCTGGCCCAATCAGCACACACTGTGGGCCGGGCTGGATGAACGGCGTGCAGTGCTCAATCACGCTCTGCCCATTCGAGCACTGCACCAACAAGCTCCGCTGCAAGCCTATCCCGAGGCAGCATTCTCCGGCAGAGCGTATCGACCTGAGTGGGAAGAGGGGCTGCTGGACCTGGATCGCGTCTACCAGTATCTGGCGCAGGGCTGTTGGTTCCGCATCAACAATAGTGGCACCGTTCATCTGGGGACGTATGAATACCGTTTCGGGTATCGCTATCGCGGGCAAACCATGGAGATTACCTTCGATCCAGTCCATGTTGCCTTTGTCTGTCAACCTGAAGGTGCTACTGAACCTGTAACGGTCACCGCTCGCGGCCTTACTAAGGCTGACTTGATGGGTGATCTCGCTTGGATGCTGGCTCTGCCAGCCTATCAACTGGCCTTCCCTTTCTCACCGGAAGAGCAGCGACGCCTGGCTCTCGTCGAGTGTTTGAGCGGTACGACTTTATGAGACTTTGCTATGGGTACGACTTTACGAGACACAACAGCGGATTATGTCCGCAGTTTTTACTCAAAATTCATCTTCTCTACGCTTAAACTATAAAAAGCCATCCTCCTTAGGAGCCAAAAAACTCCAAACATAATCTTAATCGCCTAATATCCTGCCTTGTGAAAGAAAGAAAGGAAAAGTTAAGACTGAAACTTAATGTTACGACAATAAAATGTTACACATGTGCCCTTCTTCCCACAAAAACCAACACAACACCCACAATCAGCAGCACAGTAAAAATCAGGCCACCAATGATCCAGCCAACAGAAGAGTTCGTTGTGCTGGAGGTTGACGTCAATGCCGTTGCAGTTGCAGCAGTAGTAGTTGTAACTTTATCTGAAAGTTGATTATTCGGTGTTGGGAGAGTCACTGCAGGATTGACCGGAGGAACTCCATTTTGTGGTTCTGAGGCATAGGGATTGTTGTAACTGGTTGGTTGTGTGACTACATCGATCACTTTAGTAATAGTAAGTGTGCCATTGGCTGAACCGACGGTTAATTTCAAATCATAGATGCCTGTTCTAGAATACGTGTGTGTAACCGCAATACCATTAGCCTTGGTACCATCGCCAAAGTCCCAGCTATATGTCAAAGCATTTCCGGATGGATCGTATGAAGCCCGTGCATCAAGGGTGAAACTGTGACCTGCTAATGTCTGCCCAACATCACTGATTGCCGCAATAGGACCTTGATTGTGAGACGCCTGGCCAAGTATATCTGGTTGATTCAGCATCCACGTTGTCAGCATTCCAGGTAGACCAAGCGCCATAACGAGTGCATACGATTTCTGCGAACTACCGTCAGCAAACGTGTTCATCAACTGAATAGTATCTTGTGGCTGATCAAAAGGATATGACCAGGGAGGAGGATTTTGATCGTAATAGCTGGAGTTGCCTACAAATGTGGCACAGGGCAGACCTGCGAGTGTGAATGGGATCTGATCACTGCCACCTAAAGTATCGTCCTCCTGCTGTATGTTTTTCATCTGGTCTGGTGTAAAAATAGGCTGAAATACATCCTGTTGATTGCTGTTGTGGTACGAAAGCATCTGATATCCCATTTTTTGGAACTGTGCGAATGAGGCAATAACTGCTTGCTGCATGAGTGATCGAAAATGAGAAATAGCATCTTTTTGCTGTTGTGAAAGCTGGTCTTGATGCGCGTATAGTTCATTGTTTTGTAATGGAGACATATCAATATAGAAAGGTAGGATTGGATTTGACAATTGCCCAAGGTAGCGTAAAGGATAAGCAATGCCATTCTGCTCTTCATTGAACATTGCAACCAGGTTCTTTACATCACCATTAATCGTGTTATTCAGGTAGTCGAATGAGCCGTAAAGACCTTGTTCTTCCGCATCAAAAATCACAAAACGTAATGTTCGTGCTGGATAAAGTTGGTGACTGCGCCAGTATGCTCCCATTGCCTTTGCAACTCCCAGCTCAATGGCGCAGCCGCTGGCATCATCGTTGGCTGATTGTGTTGAAATTGCTTCTCCATCGTAGTGGCAGCCAATAACAACAACCTGCTCAGGATGAGAGACTCCCGGGATGGTGACTTCAACATTGAAAGCTGGAACGGTAGCTGGCCTTCCCTGCCAGCCCTGCACGGAAAATGCATCGTGGCTCACCTGTGCTCCAAAACCGGCTAAATTCCGTTGCATTTCTTGTGCCCAATACGCTGCAAACTCATCATGCCCATTCACAGTTATGGGTAAATTGTTATCATAGCCTGCCTCACGGCGCTGAAAGTGGGTCACCATATAAAAAAGTTGGTCATAAATATAGTTGGGATCAACTGTAGGAAAATCTGTTACAGCTTGCTGGTGAGAGGAATTCAGAGAACTAGCATTGGCGATAGCAGGAATTAGAAAACTTAAAGTCAGTACAACCAAACAAAAAAATCGTAATTTTTGAATAAGCATAAAGTAATACCTTCTATTACACAAAAAAGAGCAATCAATGTATTGAACAAAATACCCGTAATGCTCCGTCAAGCTTCATGCGACCGAGTGAAATGTAGGGACACCCCTTCTCCTTGCGTCTCACCTGACCCGTAGGGTAGCTGCGTAGCAGCGTTGGTGAGACGGATAGGTGCCAGCGGGTGTCCGGCTCAACACGCCGATTGAAGCTTGAGAGTCTCGTAGGTGCCGATGTATCGGCCTTCGGTTGGTTTCAGCCTACCCCTATAATTTTGTTAATTTCCATATATGCGTCTTTCTTCGACAAAATCTCACATCTAACAAATATAATGGTTCTTTTTGTTGAATGGTCCAACAAATCCCTTATTGTAACTCTTATACCAACTTGCGCTCCGTGTGATATACTAGGAGAAACGATGAAAGAGGGGAAAAAGACCCGTTGTGGGAACGAGAGTCACACGAGCTGCAGCTCATTATCCAGTCGAAGAAGTCAAACGTCGCATGAAACTCGATCCACGTTCGTGGGTTCGAGAACGCTGGGGGATCATTTACCTTGCCTTGATGAGGCCACGCAAAGCCGAAGAGATCGCCAGAGATATGGGGGTATCAGTGCCGACAGTGCGCCGCGTCATTTCCAGCTATAACCGCTTGGGACTTGCCGCGATCGAAACGCCAGGCAAGGGTGGACGTCGTCATGAATACATGAGTTTGGAGCAAGAACGGAACTTTCTCCAGCCCTTTTTCGCGCGAGCCGCACGGGGAGAAATTGCCACGGGAGAAGAAATTCAGCGCGCCTTTGAAGCAGAGGTCAAGCATACGGTGCATATCACGAGCATCTATCGCTTGCTGGATCGTCATGGGTGGCGCAAGCTCGTGCCGCGTCCGCGTCATCCCAAAGCCAATCCAGAAGAGCAAGCCGCGTTTAAAAAAACTTTGCGCAGGCGATTCAAGCGGCACTGGCCACACGCGATCCTGACGACCGAAGACCCGTGTTAAAGATGGCCGAAGATGAAGGCCGCTTCGGTCGCGTCAGCATCCCCAGACGTGCCTGGGCTCCGCCTGGAGTGCGGCCTCATGCGCCACATCAGATCGTGCGCGAATATACTCACGTCTATGCGGCCGTAGCGCCAGCTCAAGGCAAAATGACGTCACTCATTCTGCCCTCTGCCGATACCGAGATGATGAATCTGTTTCTCGAGCATGTGTCCAACACGTTTGCGAAGTACTTTGTGGTGATGCAAGTCGATCGAGCGAGTTGGCATCACTCAAAAGATCTCAAGATTCCGGCAAATATACGACTGATTGCTCAGCCTGCCTACAGTCCTGAGCTCAATCCGGTCGAACATGTCTGGGAAGAAGTGCGCGAAAAACACCTGACGAATCTCGCTTTTGCTTCTCTCGATGAGGTGATTGACAAAGTATGTGACGGACTTAATCAGCTGGAAGCCGATCCGGAACGTCTCCGTTCGATGACCTACTTCCCTCATTTTAGAAGTAGCTCTTAGAACGCAAGTTGGTATTAGCAGGGGTTCCGAGTGGCCTGCAGGCCACTCGGAACCCCTGCTTTTCTATCCCGCCGGAGGCGGCAAAAGAGAAAAAGAACCTGAATAGTTACTCCTTATCTTAAATATGGTATAGCCAATTTACCCCATAAAAATGAAGGAAAATGAGTCAGCATGGTACACTTTGGCGTGTCGTAAATTCGATAGAGGGGAAGTTACACATGCAAACAGTACAGATTTTGATTGAAGAGAATGCATACGGAGCTGTCCGCCCAATGGAAGTGGTTGCTACTGCACCTGTGGCTGCGCTTGTACCTGCGATTGTGGAAGAACTAAAATTGCCACAAACCGACCTCTTTGGCAATAAACTTGTTTACGTCTTGCGCCATCACTCTGGCGGGCCAGTTATACCAGAGTACAAGAGTTTAGAAGCATCTGGTGTAAATCCCGGTGCAAAGCTAACTCTCAATTCGTATGTAATGGATGGTTCCGTTGCAACGTTATTTAAAAGCGAGCCGGTGCAAGCCCCACACTCCTTCTATTCTTCACAGACAATGACCGATGTCCAGGGTTTTCCTGAGCTTGGAAAAGATACTTCTGCCTCATTTCCAGTTGTGGGCCATAAAAAGAAAAGTCGTCGCTGGACGCGAAGGGCATTATTAGTTGCAAGCGGAGCCGCTCTAGGAGCTGGAGGGCTTGGCTTAGGCTACGCTGCCTATCGTTCGATGATGACAAACTCTACTATGTTATCAACAATGATGCACGCCCCAGCGAAGCATGCACCAGCAACATCGGTTGTAACACGACAGGTATTGCCTACAAAAGCAACGTCAGTGCTGGTTTTTTCGCAACATCAACAAACTGTTCGCGCGCTAACATGGTCTTCTGATGGCAAAATGCTGGCAAGTGGGGCGAACGATGCGCAGCTACTTATCTGGGATCTTCAAGGGAATGTACTGGTACGCAAAGGACAGGATGGTGCTGTGCGTAGTGTGGCATGGTCGCCAGATGGGCAGCAACTCGCGCTAGGAGCAGCAAACCAGGTGCAATTCTTAAATCCCTTGAATGGCGCTCAACTTGCTCGGCCAGTGCAAACACATACCGACGCGATTACAACTCTTGCCTGGTCCAGTCGGCAGCCAGAAATGCTGGTTTCAGGTGGTTTGGATAAAAAAGCAGTCGTCTGGAATACAACCTCCTATACCCCACAAACGATTTTTACAGCGCATACGACTGCAATTGAATCAGCTGCCTGGGCGCCAGATAGTGCAACGATCGCCACCTCTTCACATGGTGGTGTTGTCCGTGTTTGGAATGCTGACAATGGGCAACAGGTACATGGATTTTTCATGGATGCTCAAATCCCCATGCGAGCTGTTTCTTTCGCTTCGGCTGGTGAACAACTGGCTGTCGGTGGGGATGATGGTATAGTGCGTCTTTGGAATGGACTTATGTGTCAGAGTCAGAATCAGAATGGCTTTGGAACCCAGTGCTTAGATGTGCCACAGCGATTTCATGCTCATCAAGGTCATGTCCGTACATTGGCCTGGTCTCCGGATGCGCGTTTCCTGGCTACTGGCGGAGATGATGGCGTGCTCGCAATCTGGTACCTCGCCCAGAGTCAAACGCCGTTGCTCAAGATAGCTCATGATGCGCCTCTGCTGGCTCTTGCGTGGTCAGCAGATAACAAACTCGTGGCGACTGCGTCAGGGAATAATGTGACAATCTGGCGATTGCAGTGAGATGTTATTCCTTTGCTGTCGCTTCAATAAAGCGTACCAGCATTTCCATATCACTAATTGCGCGATGAGCGATCTTATGTGAGTTACGTGGGACATCTGCGAGGGCTTCATATGCTTTTTGACACTGTTCAATCAAGAACGAACAGCAAAATTCTTTGGTATGAGTGCGCTCAAAAATTGCCAATACTTCTTCAACTTGGGTAGTTATAAGAGGTGTCTTTTGTGTATACACCTGGCGTAAAAACTGCTGATCAGTAGCTGCCGCGTGTTCGAGTGCGTGCAAAGCGGGCAGACTCTTTTTGCGGCGATAAATATCTCCGGCTGGCGTCTTGCCTGACTTTTCAGTGCTTGCCCAGACGCCGAGCATATCATCTCGTACTTGAAAAGCTGTGCCAATGGAAAATCCAAAGCTGCGTAAGCGAAAAATTGTTTCTGGATCGCGTGTCCCTAACATGGCTCCCATTTCAGCTGCACAGCCCATTAACGTGGCGGTCTTGCGGCCAATCATATCCACATACATTGCAACAGAAATATCATCTCGATTTTCAAAGCTGATATCCAGGTGCTGGCCTTCAGAAAGCACAAGGCAGGCCTTGTCAAGCACGGCTCCTAGTTGAACGGCAATCGAGGGGTCCACACCTTCATCGACCACATCCCAGAGCGCGTAACGAGCTAGCGCAAACATGCCATCGCCAGTATTAATCGCTTGTGGAATTCCCCACACATTCCAGAGTGTCTGGCGATGCCTGCGTTCTCTATCACCATCCTCAATATCGTCATGAATCAATGTAAAGTTATGCGTTAACTCTATCGACGCCGCTGCTGGTAATGCGCGACGTAAATGGCTGGCATTATGCTGTTCCGTTTCGGTATGCTGGGTTAGTTCACCATGTCGCTTCATATGCCAGTAGTAGTAATGTTGGGCGCATGAGCTTTCCCGGATTGCCAGTTACAGGTGAAAAATTGGTATCTACCCACCCGAGGTGGTACTGCATTTGTCCATAGAAAGGAGCTAGATTACTTGCTTCTTGAAGTGCCGAACTGGCTCTCGCTCGCTGAATTGTACTCTGTAGTGATGCAAGTATTTCTGGTTGATAGCGTTGTAGCGTAGATTGTATAGTTGGTGTTAATGACATGCTGTTTTAGAAGCAGATACAAGTAGTAGTGCTACTTCTTCCTCCTGAATGCTTGTACTATGGGTGAAAATGGAAAAAAATACCTGCCAATACTGTTCCAGCAAACACGACCAGGTATGACAGAGTTTTGATGCCTCCAACACGCGAGATGGGCGCACAGAGTTCGCAGTAGCGCGAGGTTATTTGATAACGATGACCTCGTAATCCCTCACGTACAACAGAGATTTGTTCTTTTTTGACTTTGGTGTGGTGTTCGTCACAAATATAGCGTCCACAGCCGTTGCATGTGAAATTATCTATTCGATGAGATGTCCGTGAAAGCGACCATTGATCAGGATTGACCCGAGTGCCACAAACGTAGCATACGTGTATCTGTGCATGCTTCATATAATTTTGAGCGCAAGGAGCATGAAGCATTCTGGGAAAATGATCCATACATAAGCTCTTATGGCAATGAGGACATCGTCCTAGGGCTTCTTCACTGCATTCATGACAACTATAGGCATGTGAAGTGCTGCTGCGCTTTGCCTTTAACTCAGTTCTCTCACTCATCTTTTTCATTTTCCTTTGATACAGTTAAATGCATTGTGCGTCAAGAGAAGATTTCTGTCAACTGTGATATCATGAAACCATCTTTCTTACCAAACAACTGACTTCCACGTATAGCTGGGAGTACCAACTGAAGCAGGATTGTTACTATACAACTGACATTCACTCATAGCTGGGAGTACCAACTGAAGCAGGATTGATAAGGGCCGCGGCCTTCACCTGGGGTTTGGGGCTGTGCCCCAACTTCCTCCTCAAAGGCGGGCCGTAGGCCCGCAAGAATAACTAGCTATGTATCTCAGATCTAAAAAGGGTCGAAATCCATTGAATTATCAAGAAGCATTAGCCTATCTCTACAGCCTTAGCGGTTTTGAGCTTAGTGGTTCAGGAACTCGCAATCCTGAAGAAAATTTGAAACGAGAATCCCAACTCCTCAGTGCGCTCGGCAACCCGCAACTCAACTATACAAACACGTTAATCGCTGGCACAAAAGGAAAGGGATCTACCGCAGTTTTCGTGGAACGAGTTTTACGTGAAGCCGGGATACGTACTGGTCTGTATACGCAACCTGATCTACATACGTTTCGTGAACGCATGCGTGTCAAAGGTAACTTCATTAGTGAAGCCGAAGTTGCAGAATTGGTGCCAGTTGTGCGTGCTGCAGTAGAAGAGTTAGAGCAGCGTAGTGAGTTGGGCCCATTCATAACCTATGAGGTAGCCACGGCGCTCGCTCTCTATTATTTTCACCAGCAGCATGTGCAGCACGCGGTAATAGAAGTTGGTCTGGGTGGACGCCTCGATTCAACGAATGTCACCCATCCTCTTGTCTCGGTGATAGCCTCGATCAGCTATGATCATATGCAGATCTTAGGTGAAACATTAAACCATATTGCTACCGAAAAGGCTGGTATCATAAAGCCGAATGGAGTGGTTGTCACTTCTGCTCGTCCTATTGAGGCGCTCCTGGCAATTGAATTTGTGAGTAATAAACAGCATGCTCGCATGGTGCGCATTGGCTCCTCTGAGGCTGATCTTGCTCAGATTGAGGTTGAGCAAGGTCGCATACCTCCGATAAGTTACTGTTATCAGTTAGAAGAACGTACTGAGGAACACCAGCGATTTACCGTCTGGACACCCGAACACACGTATTCCCAGTTGGAAATTCCCCTCGCGGGTCAGCATCAACTCGAAAATGCCACACTTGCCCTGGCTGCCTTGGATGAACTACGCAAAAAGGGTATTTCATGGGATGAACAGGCCTTGCGTGTTGGTTTGCGCGATGTGCGTTGGCCTGCCCGGATCGATGTTGTTGAACACAACCCTACAGTTGTTGTTGATGGAGCGCATAATGCTGATTCTATGGAAAAACTCTTACAGGCCTTGCGCGACTCATTTGTATCGCAGCGTTTGATTATAGTATTGAGCCTTGCACGTGACAAGGACCTTGTTGGCATAGCGAAAGCATTGCAGTTCGTCGATGCGGTAATACTAACACGCATGGTCCATCCACGTGCTGCGACAATAGAAAAAATGCAAGAAACCTTTGCTCAATATGCACCTAATGTACAAATCTATACTACACAGGATAGCCGTGCTGCTATGAATCTTGCCCTGAGCATAGCAAGTAGAGAAGACCTGATCTGCGCGACTGGCTCGCTCTACCTTGCAGGAGAAGTGCTTCGCTGGGCCGCAGCTCGAGGAGATACAGTCGCAGCAGCAAATATTGAGAGTATAGATCACTGAGTGGATCTACTCTCATCCGCTTTTTTGAGCAAGTAGCGGGCACTTCCTTTCTTGCCCGCTACTGAAGCTTCCTCTGCTGTCCACTGATGAGCAGTTCCACGGGCCTGTGAGGTACGTCCACCCATCCTGGCAATCTCTCTTCGGCGTTCTGGGCTCATTGCGGCCAGGCCGCGAGCACGTCTTGTGTTTTGCTGTAAGGTCATCTTCCGAAGCTCCATAATTCTTAATGTAGAGAAACAATTCATCATGTAAGTGCAATTTCGCACTTTCTGTCTACAGGTTCATACTTTACACGCCTCATCCTTACAGATAGTGTCAATTTCTATGAGATACTCTACTATATACAGCATACCAGACAAGTAAGCAGGCGACAACAGTTTGGAATATTTTCCTATATTGATGAGCAAAAAAAAGAAAACTCTGCATAAAACTTGAGTAATTCATTCAGGCCTTGTAGAATTACAATTACCAGTGGCTCACTGATTGCAATCCCGATAAAGTATCGTCACACTGTTCAGGAGGTATATATGCAAGGCTTAATGATGGACTATCCCTTGACATTACAGCATTTTTACAACCGGGCCGTTCGTTTATTTTATCGTAAAGAAATCGTCACTCAGACTGACTCTGGCCTTCATCGCTACACATTCGGTGATTGGGGTCAACGTACAGCACAACTTTCTAACGCACTGCATCGTGCAGGCGTGAAAGAAGGTGACCGCATTGCCACATTCGGTTGGAATACGTATCGTCACCTCGAATTATATTTTGGAATTCCTTGTATGGGAGCTGTATTACACACTCTCAACATTCGCCTATTCGCTGATCAATTGATCTACATTATCAATAACGCAGAAGATTCTATGATCTTCGTCGATGGTGATCTGGTGCCTATCCTTGAAAGCCTGGCCGATCAACTGACTACCGTCAAGCAATATGTGATTATGGGCGACGCTCCGGCTGCTACAGGTAAACTGCAACCTTCAGTGGACTATGAAACCTTCATTGCTGGTCAACCTGAAGAATATGATTGGCCCCGACTCGATGAAAATGCGGCAGCCGCAATGTGTTATACATCAGGTACAACCGGTAATCCTAAGGGAGTAATCTACAGCCATCGTTCCACTTTCCTACACTCCATGGGTGTTGGCCTTGCGGATGGCGCAGCCCTTTCTGAACGTGATACTGTTTTACCAGTGGTGCCAATGTTCCATGCGAATGCCTGGGGCTTTCCACATGCAAGCATTATGATGGGAGCGAACATCGTCTTCCCCGGGCGTTTTATGGACCCCGCAAGAATAGCGCACCTGATGTCTCAAGAACATGTAACTCTTGCCGCTGGCGTACCCACAATTTGGATTGGCATGTTGAGTGTAATTGAAAAGGAACCCGTCGATCTTACCTCATTGCGTGCCATTTATTGTGGTGGTTCTGCAGTGCCTCGTTCCTTGATAGAGGGACTGTATAACAAAGGCGTTAATATTGTCCATGCCTGGGGTATGACCGAAACCTCACCTCTAGCTTCTGTCTCTAAACTTCGCAGCTACCAGCAAGATCTACCGCTTAGTGAGCAATTCCGCATCAAAGCCAGGCAAGGTACGATTCTACCTTGCGTCGATTTTCGCGTTGTCAGTATGGAAACCGGTGAGGAGGTGCCATGGGATAATACAAGCTATGGTGAACTTCAGGTACGCGGTCCTTGGATCGCTCGCTCCTACTATATGGATAGCGAATCCAATGCCAAATTCGCCGAGGGCTGGCTGCGTACTGGTGACGTTGCTGTAGTCGATGAAGACGGTATAATCCAACTTGTTGATCGTACGAAAGATCTGGTGAAATCGGGTGGTGAGTGGATTTCTTCAGTCGAGCTGGAGGGCCTGATAATGGGCCATTCAAAGGTCCTGGAAGCATGTGTGATAGGCATCCCAGATCCGAAGTGGGACGAACGCCCTATGGCGTTCGTAGTGGCAAAACCAGATTATAATGGACAGATCACAAAAGAGGAGATTATCGATTACTTGCGCCCGCATGTTGCCAAATGGTGGCTTCCTGACGATGTTGCCTTTGTTGATGTCATCCCTAAGACAAGCGTAGGAAAATTCGATAAAAAAGTGTTGAGAAGTCAGTACGTATAGTGAAGTGTCAAGAACAGGGAAACATCCCTAACATAAGATGCCTTGTCCGTTAGGGATGTTTCCTGTTCTTGACAGAACGTTCAGTAATGTACGTGAGCGTAGACCAGTTCTTCTTTGACTCGTACTGCTAACGTGGGATGTCTTGGCGCTTGCGCCAATCATGATTTGTAGGGACAGGGGAGCGGATGATGGGTGGTTGGGGCGCTTGCGCTGTCCTGGTGGCTTACACGCTCATACATAGAGGTACGGGGTATGTGCGCTTGCGCTGTCCTGGTGCTACACACGTGCTTAGGCGAGTGCTTTCTATCCCAGCCAATCAGCAAAACTGTACAATTTAACCGTTGTTTTAGCTAGTGCCATATGGTATACTTTTTGAGTACAGTTTTAGAAAAATTGTGCTAATTCGATCTTATTTATTCAACCTATTTTTACTTGCAAACAAAGCTAGGAGTCCGTATTTATGTTCCTTCTCCTGCTCATGCTGCTCGTTTTTGCCCTCATCATCACGGTGATCGGCTTTTTTCTTTCCACGAAGTCTAAAGAACAGGATCGGCAGCCTGAATTTGCTATAGCGCGCAGGAGTAGTCGCGACATTCGTTCAGCCCCAATGCGCCGAGAACGGATGCTTGAACCCATCCCTTCGAGAAGAATACGGAGTATCGATCCAATACCCTTACCGCGTAGACGCGTTGTTGATGCTGTTCCTTCAGCACAACGCTACATAGATCGTCCATTGCCTGTTGCTCAACGACGTGTTGTGGATTCGATGCCAGTGCGATATGATCATCTCAATATAGGGCGTGAATTTCGTATTGCGCGATATATTTCAGCCTCGGCAGTATTTGAACACCTCAAGTGGCGTAATACAAAGGAGTCAGTTCCCTATTCTGTAATCGTTATCGGCCTTGTGTCCATTTTCATTCTTGGCATCTATGCTCTGAACTTTGTGCTTCCTCATCAAGCCTTGATCAACTTGCTCTTGTTTAACCTGAACACGCCTGTAAAAACGACTCAAACACCTAACTTTCAGGCGTCACAAAATCTTGTGCGTCTCAGCCAACTTGATCCAGCACAATATAATTCGACACAAGAATTCCAACTCTGGGCATATTCTGCCTGTTCGACCGCTTCAATGACCGAGGTGTTCGACTCGTATGGCCGTCATTATCGCATAACAGATGTTTTGAAAGTCGAAGCTCAAATTGGTGAAATTACACCACAATTGGGATTACTTGAAGATATAGGCATACAGCGCACTGCCACCCGTTTTGGTTTCAAAACGACGTGGGGTCATAATCTATCTCTTGACCAGATTATTCTGTTGCTAATAGCGGCAAGCCTGTCATTGTAAGTTTTCCGCCAGATAGATATGCTGGAGGACATCTTCTCGTTGTGACTGGTGGAAATAGCAACATAGTGAAACTTGCCGATTCATCTCTCTGGAATCGCAAAGTGCTCTCGCGCGCTCAGTTCTTGAATTGGTGGGAAGGCTTCTATGCCATTGTAACGCCACAATAACTGGAAAGAAAACTTCCCTGGACGTTCGAACGATAATATCCAGGGAAGTGTGATGTATCTATCTACATTTCCATTTCTTCTTCTTTGTTTGATTCCGTTCTTTCTTCTTTGGGGACATAGAGCTTGATTCTACGGAAAGCTTCAGCGTACTCCATCTCTAAGCCTTTCTTCTCCTTTGCCTCCTTTGCAGTCTCAGCCCCCCACCTTCGCATCATATCAAGAATATTCGCCTCTGGACCAAACTGAGTCACATGGCATTGTAGCCCTTTAACTTTGAGTTCGATGGTCTCGCTGATGTCAATAAAGGTGTTATCTTCGCCAGTGAAGAAAAGGTAAAGTTCGTGAACCTGATAAGGCAGGAACCCTTCTGAAAGAAGTTCACGATAAGAACGAGGATTACCTACCCCTGGAAAGATAGCGTCGAGTACAATATTGCCGGTAGCTCTATGATCGGGATGATTTAGATATGCGGTGTCCTCGGGTTTTTCATAAGGATCGGGAGCATAGATGTGCTGGGTTGGATCATGTGTGAAAACGACACGCGGGCGATATTTGCGAATCAACCTCACAATAGCTTTTCGGGCCGCTTCATTGTTCGTCAAATGTCCATCCGAAAAACGCAGAAACTCAACAGCTTGAACACCAAGCGTTTCGCACGCCATGCGCTGTTCTTGTTCACGTTCGAGCATTAAATCTGTATCAATATACGATGGAACCTCGCTCCCTTCGGTTCCATCAGTCATTACTACCCATACTATCTTTTTGCCTTGCTTTGCCCAAAGTGCACTGGTTCCTCCAGCCCCGAAATCGTCATCGTCCGGATGTGCTCCAATCATCATTGCCTCGTAGTCAGGCGTATTAATTACCTGTATTGCTCCAGGAGCATTTCTATCTGCCATATTGATCTAACCTTTCAATAGTTTCAGAATATTTTCCTAAAAGAACTATAGGCATTTTTGTTATAGGATGTATAAGGTAGATGTGTCAAGGGTCGGCTCTTTTTTATAGTATCGTTGAAAGCGCTTCTTCAAATGCGGAGATTACCTCCGTCGCTGAAACAGCGCGACCTAAGAGCGAATCTAACCCTATAGCTCGTTCTGGCAGCCCTTCACGTAAAATAACCTGTTCTTCTGGAGTATGGCCAAGCAGCTCTACTAATGGCTCTATGTCCCATTTGAGTAGCAGCCCTGCCTGTAACAGACTACCTGCTTGGCGGCGAATCATATCCAACCCCACAACTTTACGCTCTTCCGCTATCACTTCATATGACGAGATTGAGCCGAAACAGGCACGATTGAGGATAGCTTCCCTGCTTTGGGTCGCTTCTTGTTTGAGTAAAGCACGTTGTACATGCGCTTCTTCTGGTAGAACTACGCGTGTTTCAACTCCTAAACTTCCAAGCGTTTTTACCCACACTGTGCCAAACCAGCGATAAGACTCAACAATATCAGGTAATATAAATGGATGCCCTGCTGGCAATATCACATCTAAACTGAGCAGGTTCGGGCCTACTAAAACCGCGGTTCCACCCGCGCGTCGGTGATAGAGGGGGATTGGCTGAGTAATCAAGGCAGCTTGATTGAGAACACTCTCCTTTTGGGAGAATCCTAAAACTAACCCTGTAGACTCAGCCTTTGACCAATATAGTGTTGCAGGTTCACCTGGCAATGCTGCCTCAAGTAGTTGCTCGCTCAGATCAATATGATATTGCTGAGGAGCAATAGTCAATGGAAGCACGCGCCATTTATGAACGGACAATAGAGGATTCTGCAAGACTTTTCTCCGCGGATTTGCGCAGTATCCAACCGGCAACTGCAGCGACCAGGCTCAAACAGCCGCCAACTATCAGGGCAAAAGGTGCACCATAGAAGTGTGCTAAGCCGCCAGTAAAAAGATTACCTAGTGGAACGCTTCCGGCAAACACTACCATATAGACACTCATTACTCTACCACGTAGACGGTCAGGAGTGACAGTCTGTAGTGTTGTATTAGAGTTTGCGGAGAATGCGATCATTGCAAATCCTACAAGAGCTATTAGAATCAGTGAGAGTCGCAAACAGATGCGAAAACGCGAAGATAATCTCGAGAATTGAGAATGCTACTGCGGCGATTAATACGTACTGTATGCTTGGTTTGCGATTCCCCCAGGCAAGCCAGAGAGCTGAGAACAACGAACCTACTCCAAATGCAGCAGAGAGGAATCCGAATCCTAAAGCTCCCGAATGCAATACATCTGTTGCAAAGAGTGGCAGAATAACATTGAAGTTAATGCCAAACAGCGAAACTATGCCGATAACTGCGATAATCAGGAGTATGGAAGGAGTGTGGAGGACGTACTCCAATCCTTCACGCAAACTTTGTAAGGTACTTTGCTTTGAAGTCTTATCACCTGCTATTAATTGTTTTGGAAGCGCATGCAGTTCGCTCATCCTTATCAGAGCTAATCCTATGATGACTGGCACAAAACTGATTGCATTGAGGAGGAAGAGTGGCGCGATACCAAGAAAGGCGATAATTAGACCACCAAGTCCAGGGCCGACAACACGTGCCATATTAAAAACCGATGAGTTCAAAGCGATGGCATTTGGTAAATCTTCCCGACCTACCATTTCAACCACAAAAGCCTGTCTGGTTGGCATATCAAACGAGTTAGTAAGACCTAGCAAGCTTGCCAGTACCAATACTTCCCAAATCTGTACATGCCCACTTACCACAAGAATCCAGAGTACGGCTGCTTGCAGCATTGCGAACGATTGTGTGAATAATAATACTTTGCGTTTTGGTAAACGATCGGCTAGAACTCCACCAAAAAGCGAGAGCAGCATGACTGGCAAAAATTGCAACGCACCTACAACGCCAAGTAACCAGGCACTATGTGTTAATTGCAATACAAGCCACGCCTGACCAATGGTCTGCATCCAGGTGCCAATCAACGAAATTAGCTGACCGAACCAGAAAAGACGAAAATTGCGATGGCGTAGTGCAATAAATGTTCGCAGCAGGCCATGGACCTGCTGCTGGTTTTCCAGTTGAGGAACAATCTGTCCCTCCCCTGTGTGAGTGAGAGATTTCATAAAGATCCAATCTAGTCTAAAAAATGTTATTCGTATTATGTGTTTTTATGTAATAAATCTTCGCGGGAATATTGATGATGTTCAAGCTTTGACAGGAGTCCTGAACGCATTTGCTCGAGTCCCTCCATCTTCTGCTCGATTAAGTGAAGTTGGCTGCGAATAAGTTCATCCGCTCTATCAAGCTGGTCAATTTTAGCTGCGGCTTCAGTTTCATGTTGGTAAGCAACCTTGATCTGCCCGCGTTCATCTTCAGCAAGCAGTAGTTCACGAATGTCAGCTAGAGAAAAACCAAGCAGATCTCGAAGTTTTTTGATGCGCTCCAATCGTTGAATATCCTCTTCACTGTATCGTCGGTAGTTACCCTCAGTGCGATCAGTGGGAGGAAGTAACTCAACTTCTTCGTAGTAACGCAGCGTGCGTTTCGTTAGCCCAGTTCGAGCTGAGACCTGTTCAATCGTAAACAAGTTAGATGAGTTCAGGTCCGATACGGAGAATTGTTCTCCAGCATTAATCATAGCATTGCCATCTTCCGCTTTTTTGGAAAGCAAAAATTGCCCATCAAATATTGGGGACATATAAATTATATCACAACTTTACCGTTTACGTCAATGTTATAGTTAAGCGGTTAAGCGGAACCTGGAGCAGTCTGCAATGTACAGCGGCTATGTGCGGATTGCGGGTACTCCAGCAGTCTTTATATCGTCCACATCGAGCTTGCTCAACTAAATCAGCAAGTACAGAGTATAGAGAACAGCACTTGCATCCCATTATCTACTCTATCTCTAACTGGCTGATAATAGCATCCGCCAACTCGTGTGGAGCAATATGATCGAAGAAATTATGCTCTTTTCCATTGTAGGCCTCCTTGAAAATACCAGGTATCACAGCAGACTGCTCCTTCCGACCCCTGCCCAAGATAATAGTTTGCTTAGTGTAACCATGTAAACCTGGGTTAGTGCCGCCAAATAAAGCGATCACTTTTCTCGAATTCCTTGTAGAATAACTGCTTTCTTTTTCTACAAGTATCTTGAATGCTACTGCGAGATGCATCGTTCCAGTATCACCGGTAATAAATATTTCCGCTTGATCGATGAGCGCTGTCGTATCAAGCACTGAGAGAGGAGGTTCCCGAGGTATCATAAAAATGCGCTCGTTAAAATCAGGAGCAAGAGACTCGTACAAGTTCCTGGCAGCATCTCTATTAGTATAACCCGGCAGAATGTAAATATCGATGTGCTGATTTCTACGTAAGGCATCGGCAATACCTCTTGCAAGCAGGTCAGTTGGTGGCCGCGTTATGATAGAACTTGTATCAGGTGCCACCATAACTAGCTGACTCTGCTTTCCCGAACTACTTTCTTGATCTTTAAGGCTTTCTATTAGAGTTATTGCTTTTTGAATGTGGTGTGTAGTGATAAAGAGCGGGATTTCTTCATCAAAAGCAGGTTCCGCTAATCGGTTGCCAAAGAAGGCATTGACGGTTCGACGGGTTATGTGGCTTACAGGCATATCACCAAGAGATCGTAGCGACATATAATCTTTGAACAGATTGAAGACACCCATCTGCATAATAGGTGCTTGTAATCTAACGTAAAAGAAAGGGGATGTATTGCCAGGAAAGATTCCCTCGTAATGTCTATCTCGTAGCAAATGTATCAACTTGATCGCTTCGGGTCTCAGGGCGATTCCTTTGTCCAATGAGCTTATATCAATCGCAGGGAAGAAGGATTCATCTACACATATAATAGTATGTATACGAGGATCAAATCTAAAAATATCGGCTTGCAAGTCATTGCAGACGACATCTATTTTCCCGTCTGTTTCTGGCTCGTTTTTGAGAATTTGATCGATGGCACTTAATCCAACAGCAACAGCATCTCCTATACCCATAGCCATCATAACCAAAAAGCGAGCTTTAACTTCTTTTTCGATATTCACCTTCAATAGATCTCCGTGTAGAGGACGGATGCTTTCTGAAATCATTGTACTATAAAGTCTCAGCAAAATGATGACTCATGGTGGTATGTCCCCATGGGACATCTGCTCTTGTTGCAAGAGCAACCTTCCTTTCATGATTTACATCACTTTCAATATGAAACCTGTACCTTTCATCCTCCTACCAAACCAATGGGTTGTGGTACAGCATCCACTGGAACAGTCTCGGGAACCTCTTTGCGCTGGTGCAAACACAGGTACTGTTTGATCCCACCCGCAGGGTAGAGCAATCTCGAGCCTAAGGGAAAAGCCTCGAGTGCTTGAGAAGGCTGAATGATTTCAGGCCAATCCAGGGTATATTCTAGTTCGTTCCAGATCAGAATCTGATTTTTCCCGCTCGCAGGGCATTTAGGATTACGATCACATCAAAGGCTTCCTGTATAAGCGCACCCGCCGCCGGGCTAATGTAGCCGAACGCGGCGAAGATCATCGCGATAGCAGAGAGACCCATACCAACCCAGATTCCCTGCACGGCCACACGCATAACCCAGCGACCAATGCGCACCGCTCGCACCACGCGCAGGATATCCGTCGAGAGAAGCACGGTATCGGCAGCGGAAGCGGCGGCGGTTAAGCCCTGCGTGCCAAGCGCCATGCCAACCGTGGCGCTTGCCAGCACCGGAGCATCGTTGATGCCGTCGCCTACCATCAGGACGCGATGCCCCTGCTGCTCGAGTTCTTTGACGGTGCGTACTTTGTCCTCAGGCAGGCAACGCGAGATCACACGGTCAACCTGGGCGATCTTGCCGATCTGTTGTGCCACCACCTCGCTATCGCCCGTCAGCAGGATGGTTTCTTTAATACCCGCTGCGCGTAAATCCGGGGAGAGACGTGAGAGTTCTGCACGCGGAACGTCTTCAAGCACCAGCAGTCCCTCAACTCGTTTCTCTACTGCGAGGAAGCTACAGATCTGCCCATTCTCTACACGTCGCTCGCGCTCGGCGATCAGGGAGTCAGGTATCGAGATGCCGAGGTGCTGCATGAAGGTTCGGTTCCCCACTGCAACCTCCACGTCATTGCCCGCGCTCTGCCCCATATCTCGCCTGTCTTGAGTGATCAGCGGCACGCGTCCGCGCACACCCTTGCCAAAGACCTCCTCGAAATCGTCTGCCGAACTGAGACTTAGTAAGCGTTCCTGTGCAGCCTCCACTACGGCGCGCGACAGGATGTGCGTGGAAAGCTGCTCGACCGAGGCAGCTAAGCGCAGCAGTGTCCCATCATCACTCTCGGTATGGAGGTGAGGTTCCACGCGTTCGTCATTGCTCTCGGCTCCGGTGTCAGATTGTTCCTGTTCAACACGGACAATGGCGGTTACTTTAGGCATGCCCAGTGTGAGCGTACCCGTCTTGTCAAAGACGACGATATCCACTTCCCCCAGTTGCTCGATGGATGCGCCACCCTTGGCGATGATGCCATTGCGAGCAGCGAGGTCGATACCAGACATAATGGCGATCGGAGTTGCCAGGATCAGCGGGCAAGGCGAGGCGCATACCATCACAGCCAGCGCGTAGACGCTATCGCCCGAGATGGCCCAGGCCAGACCAGCCAGGGATACTGCCGCGATGGTGAACCAGACGCTGTAGCGGTCAGCCAGGCGGTGAATGGGCGCTTTCTGTGTCTGGGCTTCCTCGACCAAGTGTACAATCTGCGCATATTTGCTCTCGGCACTACGCTTGCTGGCACGAATCTCCAGCACACCATCCAGGTTCACGCTGCCAGACAGGATGAGCATACCAGTAGCCTTGCGTACCGGGACAGGCTCGCCCGTCAGGTCGGCCTCGCTCACGCTGGAGGAGCCGGAGGTCACGACGCCATCAACAGGGACCAGCTCCCCAGGCTTGACGACGATAACCATGCCGACTTCGACCTGCTCCGCTGCAATATTGATCAGTTCCTCGCCCCGCCAGATGTGCGCACTGCGCGGGGCACGCTCAGCCAGGGCAGAGAGAGATGAGCGTGCACGCCGCAGGGCGTAGGCCTCCAGGGCCTCGCCACCAGAGAGCATCAGTACAACCAGCGCACCGGCCAGGTACTGTCCCAGTATAATAGACCCACCAATCGCCAGGATGGCGATCACATCGACCCCAAATTCTTTGTGAAACAACTGCTTTATTGTTTCCCAAAGCAGGGGTATTCCTCCCAACAGTGCAACTGCCAGCAATATATAGTTGGCAATATCCCCATGCCCGGCAAGCCAGAATACAAAACTTGCAAGCATCAGCGTTACCACCCCGAAAAGAATGGGGTAGCGTTTCACAACATCCCACCATCGCTTCAACCAGTCCTGGCCGGTTTCAGTTGGAGGTGCACTTGTCGGTATCTGCTTCCCCTCTTCGGAAAGAAGAGAGGAATCGGAGACCATTATTTTCTGATCGCCGTGTATATTAAGCACTGCTTCTCTCCCTTATAAATCGTGATGCTTTGTCCTGACAGGGTCGTTCCTCGCCTGAGACTGATAGCCTCCCGCTATCGATGAAAATAGGTGCAATGCTGGTGAAGTCTCGCATGACAACTCGTAGCTATAATACGAAAACCTTCACCCGCTTGAATAGCTGCATCTTCCTTTAGGATGCCCGCTGCAAGATAAATGGATCGCATGACATCAAACAGCATCTGTGTGCGACTCTCTCGAACGTATAGAAGAGTCGCACAGTTCGAGTATATTCTTTACACATCACAAAGGCCTCACAGCCAGGCATCACTCAAGTCACAGACACCACACAAGACGTTCCGCTTGTCTTCTCTCCCCATGCTAGCTGTACAGGATATGCATCACATCCAATAACTTGAATATGCTCCGTTTACTTCGTCAGAGACGGCTGGTCCGACTTCGGACGTGTCCAGAAGTATGCGCTGGGCAAGAGAACAATGAACCAGATCAGTCCGACAAGCAGGATTGGCAGAATCTGGGCAAAGTATGGTGTTCCGGAGAGGATCACGGCTGTGCCAATCAGGATACTCACCCACACGATTACTGAACCGAAGAGGTAGGCTCTTTTAAACGTTTTGCTTTCGAATGGAGTCTTGCTTTCAAACATGATTTTCAACTTTCTCGCAGGAATGTGCTCTATGCCTTTTTTGGTGTTGAACGACTCGTGCAAGAGGTAGACTGTAGGGGGCAATCTCCTCCACTGACTGACCCACCACTTCCGTTCTACTATCGATCGCGAATCGTTTCTAATTTGTGCCTATCTCTTTCGACATCAAGCGTGACTCATACGTTTGACTGGGAAATGCTGACTTCGAAATTCGATCATCCAGAGGGTTGTAGCAAGAACAAAGATTGCCAGTCCAAGTGCGAGGAAAAAGATTTGCAACGAGAGAGCTACCGCTAGTGAGCTTCCTGCATAAGGGTCAATGACTGGGGCCTCTACGATCTCGAAGATCATCATGGTGAGCCCGGCAAAGCCTGACGTGAGTACACCAATTTCGCGCCCGGTGAAGATGGTCACAGCGGCGAGAAGCATGCTTCCCCCTATGATGATTGCCAGTGCCAGGCCGGGGATGGTATAGTCAACGAAAGGTGAACCTTCCAGCCATTCGAGTGGAGCTGCAATGGCTCCTGTGAGAAGCCCTATGCCGCCCGCCAGGGTTGTGAGGGCGCCGAATACGACCAGAACAAAGATTGTTATACGCATGGCTTTATGTTTCATGATTGTTTTCCTTTTTCATTGCTATCCTCTGTCCGAGAGACATATTCGGCTTAGTGGATTGCAAGCTTGGCCATATCCTTCTCGTGCGACAGGAAATTCAGGGCTGCCACTAGTGAAAGTGCGGCCGCCAGCCCGCCTGTAACGAGTAGGAACAACGTTGGGTTCAGTTTGATTAAGGCACCTGCTATGGGAGTGGAAACTGGGGTCAGGCCCATGGTAACAAACATCGCAAGGCTCATCATGCGCCCCTGCATCTGTGCAGGTGTGCGTTTTTGCACCCAGGTAATCAGCATAATTTCGATATAGCCGTTGGCTGTTCCCATTGCCAGGGCGAGCAGCGCGGCGAGCAGTGTGGAGGTGACCATTCCCAACAGTGCCCAGGCGATGCCCATGCTACTGATCACAACCAGGATCATAGAAATGATGTACTTGGCAGGTGGTTTTGGCAGGACGCCCGCTAGCACCATTCCCAGTAATGCACCACCGCCGAAAGCTGACATGATAATCCCGAATGCCGCCGCACCACCGGCGAAGCGTGTTGCGGATAGCACGGGGATGACCACGACAAAGGGGCCATTTATTAGCAGCATAATCGCGGCAAGGAAGACGATGAGTAGGCGTACCGGGTAATCATTCCAGGCATGCACCAATCCTGCACGAATAGAGGAAAACATGCCCTCCTTCCTCTCCGACGTGTCAGCAGCTTCTGTTGCAGTTTTGAGGCGTATCATCCACAAGGTCACGAGCGAAACGAGGAAGCTCAAGGCATCGACGCCGAAGGCGATAGCGATACCGAGCGTGTGCGAAGTTCCAGCCGCTCCTTGCAAGTTTCCAGTATCCAGCAGGGCGATCAAGCCCCCGGCTACCACTGGTCCTACAAAGATACCGAGTTGCGCTGTTCCCATGTTGAGGACATTTCCGGTCTGCAGCTCATCCTCCTCTAGCAATTGCGGGATGAGAGCAGGTTGGGCCGGATAGAAAAACGCGGCTGCCAGCCCGAAGAGAAGGGCAAAGCCATAGAGCATCCACATTTGAATACTCCCGGCTAGTATCAGGAGCGTTAACACTGTCACAAGCACAAGGCGAAGCGCATCGGAGGCCAGCATCACGTTTCGTGGTGAGAAGCGATCAATGAGTGCGCCTCCGACCAACATGAAGAGGGCTCTTGGGAAAGCAACCAGAGCCAGGACGGTTCCAACCGCGAGTGCATCACCGGTCAACTGCAGTACCAACCAGGGTAGGGCGATCATGTAGAACTGATCCCCGAGAACCGAGATGCCCTGCCCAATCCACAGCAAGCGGAAGTTCCGTACTCGAAGAACTGCTTCCAATGTACCAAATCGTCCTTCGGTCTTTGTAGTGAGTTGACTCGTCACATGTGTTATTTCTCCGCCGGTGTTCATGCTTTTTCTCCTTCTACCTTTCAGTTGGAGTACCCATGCCGAACAATGTTCTGCAAATGGGCTATTACATCTTTCCAAAAGATAGTATCGCCTCTTGATCTCACTTTTCCATCACAATGGATCGCTCGATGAGCACAGGACAATCACAATTCAGACGAAATTATGACCACCTGACACCTGATCGGACATAGGTAGAACAATAGTGCGGACAGAAAGTACTTCCTTTCAAGGGCATTGAGAACTTAGGATGGGTGATTCAGTTAGGAAGGACGAAGATAGACGGACCACAATCGTGACGACGTCGTGAGAAGGCGTACCTTGTCTGTGATTTATCTGTGAACTTGCTACTTTACACTGCAAAGTGGAAAGGCGTTTTTGCATGAAGCATGTATCCATCACATCGGTGATGGACGCAAAGATGTCAAGAGAGGAAGAACATATATGTCTAGAGTCAACCAACACGTCACTTTGTCCGATAGACGCAAGCTCGGCTATAACGAATACGGACCGGCCGATGGCAAGCCGCTGTTCTATTTCCATGGCACGCCCAGTTCGCGTATCGAGTGGCAGATGTTCGGTGGTGAGCAGCTAGCTACGCTGTTGCATCTGCGGATCATTTCAATAGATCGACCTGGAATGGGACTCTCCGATTTTCAAGCAGGTCGGCGCCTGCTTGATTGGCCGACAGATGTCGTGGCACTCGCCGAAGAACTTGGCATTGACCACTTTTCCGTACTGGCCTTTTCTGGTGGTGGCCCGTATGCAGCCGTGTGCGCCCTGGCCATTCCGGAACGCCTTACTTCTGTCGGGATCGTTAGCGGCGCTGGAACATTTACCGAAACAGAGGTCGCTGATGGCATCAATCCGATGAGCCGTCAGTTCTTTGCCCTCTGCCGAGACAAACCAGTGCGAGGCAGAATGATGCTGCGCATGATGGGGGCCATGGCGCACTTCACACCTAACCGTCTCATCGCTCAGACGATGGCTGCCCTCCCTGAGCAAGATCAAACGGTGCTGAAGCGGCCAGAGGTCCAGCAGTGGTATCTGCAAACCATGCGGGAGGCGCAACGTCGCGGGCCACGTGGGGCGCAGCATGATACAGCCCTCATGGTCAGCCCCTGGGAGTTCCGCCCACAGGAGATTAAGATGGCGGTTCATCTCTGGTATGGAGAGGCTGACCGCGATATCCCAATCGCGATGGGCCGCTCCTTGGCTGCTGCCATCCCGAAAAGTCAGGCCCACTTCTATCCTGACGAGGGCCACCTATCGGTGTTTGTGAACTATATACCGAATATTATGGAGGTCTTCTCCGCGGAAACTTCCATCTCCGTGTAGGGTATTCAAGGAGATTTTTAGTCATGAGAGGAGGAGGAAACGTATGAACGAACAACAAAGTATACTCACGACGGAACGTAATCAGTCGCACCCGGCGTATAAACAAGCAATCGCCATCGATATACAAGATCTCGTAGTGAAGTACGGCTCAAAGCGAGCCGTGGATGGATTGACATTCACCGTGCCAGTTGGAAGTATTTTTGGATTCCTCGGTCCTAATGGCTCGGGTAAGACAACGACCATTAAAACCCTTCTCGGCTTCCGTCCACCCAATGAGGGTCGAGCACAGGTGTTCGGCAATAATGTTGCAAGCCAGAGCCTTCAGGTACGTGCTCGAGTAGGATATGTGAGTGAAACCAACAGCCTTTATGATTTTCTCACCATTCCACAGTTATGTGCATTCTGTCGCTCCGTCAGTCAGGAGTGGGATCAGCAAGTGGTGGACCGTTATGTTGGCTTGTTTGGATTACTGCCGAGAGAGAAGGTGGGAAACCTTTCGAAAGGCATGAAATCCCAGTTAGCATTGAGTCTGGCGTTGGGAAGTAATCCAGAATTGCTCATACTGGATGAGCCGACGGCTGGGCTGGACCCAATGGCACGACACGAGTTCCTGAACACTCTGGTCAGCGAAGTTGCTTCTCGTGGCAAGACGATCTTCTTTTCCTCGCACATTCTCTCCGAGGTAGAAGCGGTGGCTGATTGGGTAGCCATCATTCATTCAGGCAAACTGGTGCTATGTGATCAGCTCGACAACCTGAAGCAGGCTAAAAGGGTCGTCAAGCTGACCTATGTTGATCTACCACCTGCGACTGAAATCGAGACGCTTCGTCGTTTGCCCGAGGTTATAAATCTAGCACAGGAAGGACGCAGTGTCAGGCTGCTCACCCATGGAAACGTAGATCTGTTGGAACAATCCTTGAAGATCAGGCCCTATGCTATTCGCGAGATTGAAATGGTGGATCTCAATCTCGAAGATTTATTCTTGGAATCCATGAAGGAGGTAGATCATGGCCGTTAAGGAGCTCATTGAGGCGCGCTGGAAAGCGATCATTTGCGGTTTGATAGCCCTGGTGCTGGTCGAAGTATCGACGGCTACCTATGGCTTGTTCAAATCGGCATTGAATACGAGCAACATGCAACAAATGCCCCAGTTCTTACAGCAGCAAATGCAGCAGATGACTAGCAGCTACAACCTCTATGTATGGGGGAATTGGTTTGCCAAAAATGGCCCGGAGATCATGGTCATCGTGGCAATCGTATTAGGAGCTGGATTGATTGCAGGAGAGGTGAACAAAGGGACCATCTTCTTTCTGTTAGGTAAACCGATCAGCCGCGAGCGAATGTTGCTGATCAAGTACGCAGTGAGTGCCTTGATTCTTCTTGCAATCAGCGCAATAACCAGTATTGCATTGCTCGTGACGGCGGCAATTATGGGACATCCACAGGACATCGGCGGAGTAACGATTTCTGCTTTCTTGTTGTGGTTGGGAGTGTTATTTGGGCTAGGTCTGGCACTTATGTTCTCGGTCCTATTTAAGGACGCATTGTGGCCATTGATCTGTGCGCTTGTGATCACCCTACTCACAGTTATTCCCAGCTTTATCCCCGGCTGGGGTGACTGGAATTTGATTGGCTACTGGTCGAACCAGGCCGTATATCTGGGTCAGGGATTTCCGTTTAAGGAGTTCGCCATTTGCCTGGTTGCAGCAGTGCTACCACTCGTCCTGGCGCTGGCATTATTTCGCAAGCGAGCCTATTGAGCTAACTCAACGAGTGCGTTCGAAGGTACATTGAATTGAAAGGAGAAACGTTTCCATGAAAAATAAGCTCTGTCTTGGATTGCTAGCAGGAGTATCTGGCGCATATTTATTGCGTCGCTTAGGAATGCGCTGGGGAGCAACGGACGACGAAGTGCATCGCCCCTTGCCAGGCGATGATCTTATACCACATCCCATGCTAGAAACAACGCATGCCATCTCCATTCATGCTTCCCGAACTGATATCTGGCCGTGGCTGGTGCAAATGGGCTACGACCGTGGCTGGTGGTATACCGACGCGCGCTGGTACCAGTGGGTTGACAAGTACATTTGGCGTACAAGCCACCCTGCCAGCCCTGACTATATCATCCCCGAACTGCAACAACTGGAGGTTGGAGACACGGTTCTCAGATGGCCCTCCAGGAACGGCTTTCTTCACAGTGGCTACTTTTGAGCCAGATCACGTCCTGGCACTGTTCTCGACCACCCATATCCTCTTTATGGCACCGGCATCCATGCGGAATGACCCGAAATTTGGGCTACATGGAGAGTTTAGTTGGGTTTTTATCCTAGATGAGAAAGAGGAAGGCATCACGAGGCTGATTGTACGCACTCGAGCCAGTTATGAGCCTAAAATGTTCAGGATGCTGACCAAACCGATGTTGTTCCCAGCAGATTTCCTCATGGCGCGCATGATGTTGCAAACGATCAAGCAGCGTGTGGAACGGAGTTGTAAGCAGGCACCTGAGGATATAGAGGGAATTACGCCTCATCAAGTTCTTCAGAATGCGTCGCTCGTTTAAGAAGAATTCTATGAATTGCTCTGCATTCTAATTCTGAGAGGCATGAGGAGATGTATAGCTAATTATGACTTTTAACAAAATACACAGGAGTGTCGTAATAAGCCATTGCACAGAAAGGCGCAAAGGAGGTTTTTCATGTTCAAAAAGATGGGTATAGGATTAGCCTTCCTGGGCGGAACTGCGTTTGGTCTCTTCCTGCGTTTCTACCGTCCCTGGCACTCACGATGGGGAGCAACCGATGATGAGGTCATACTTGCAATGCAAGGAGATGAGCTCATTGAGAAACCAACATTCAACATAACCCGTGCCATAACTATCCATGCTCGCCCTGAAGAGATCTGGCCTTGGATCGTTCAAATTGGGTACGGTCGGGCTGGGTTCTACAGCTACGATCTGCTGGACAACCTCGGCAAGCCGAGCGCCACACGCATCATCCCCGAACTTCAACATATTGAGGTGGGTACTTGGATTCCTATGTCGGGAAAGGTGTCCGAGGAGACGGCTTTCCGTGTGATGGCCTTCGAACCTGATAGCTGGATGCTTTGGAAAAAAGCTGCAAGTACCTGGGCGTGGAAGCTGATCCCCATTGACGAAGAGTCTACACGCCTCATCATTAGGCTGAAGTGTCAATACCGATGGAAAAGACCCACGATTGTGACCGATCTGGTCCTCATGGAGATCGGGGACTTTCCAATGATGCGCAAGCTGATGCTCGGCATCAAACAGCGTGCAGAGGGGAGTCGGGAGCAGACCACTGAGCAAGAGCCCTCAATTACTCAAACAAAACATGGGTACAGTTGGGTTAACAGCTATTGGCATGTTTAGCGATCGAGGTGGCTGGGGCATTGATCTGCCAATCCATACTTTGAGTATTGTGGTTGGCGGTATTGCCATGCGGCCAGCATTCGTTGACGGACACATCGAGCCTCATGAATATCTTAGTTTGACTCTCAACTTTGACCATGGCATTCTCGATGGCGCACCAGCAGCACGCTTCACGCGAAGACTGTGTGAACTTATCGAGAGCGGTTACGGTCTCTATAAGAGCGAAGAAGAGTTGCAAGTTGGTATTCAGTAAATGTTGCAGCGCAGAAAATCAACGGCTTTGAGACCTTTGCTCAATTATCGCTAACAAATCTTACAGTTGGATAATCAAGTGAGACTGGCTCATGACCTCAGAATGTGAGCCAATACAGGATGATTTAGCAATTATGCTTATTATAGATTATTTTATAAAAACCTAATCATCAAAATCATTAGAAGTCATAACTGTCTACTAAATCCGTATGCTCACAACAAAACCAATGGTTATGCCCCAAAAATAGTGCTCAAAATGAGCGCTATATGAGCGCTATTTTAGATAATAGATAGAAAATACTTAACTGGTCAAGAAATTGATAGTTAAATTCTTGTTGTGATCGCATAAGCGAGCTAAAGATATTCAGAATCGGTTCGCTGTAATATGCTCATAGCTCTCTGGATGCTTATACAAGTAGTCAGCCAGCGTCTGGGGAGCATGTCCTGTCAGGGCTTCGACGCTGTGACTAACAACAGATAGCTCACCTGTAGCAATTGCGGCGTAAGTACTTACCCAGGCATCGAGTTCCCAATCAGTAGGATTGAACTTTGCTCGTGATGCTTTAGCTTCCTCAATAGTTTCAGGCCAATAGGAGGCTGGGATACCTGTGGCGCGTGAAAACTCATCTGCAGCCTGATTGAGCGTGAGAGCCTGCGTGCCAGTAATTTCATAGCTTGCTCCATCATGTCCGCTGGTAGTTAGAACAGCGACAGCTACATTGGCCAGATCATCGCGTGAAACCCAGGTAATGGTTCCGTTGCCAGCGGGTCCTTGAACAACTCCTTCGTTGGAGAACCAGCGAGGAGCACGGTCGAGGTAAAAAGTCGGTCGCAAGAATGTATAGCTGCAACCGCTGTCACGAATATGTTGTTCTGTGAGATAGTGTTCGCGGGCATGTGTGAAAGTCGCAACCGGGGCAGCGGACAGGAAAGAAGTGTAGACAATACGTTCGACCCCGGAAGCGACTGCAGCATCGATAGCGCTATAGTGCTGCTCCATGCGATCAAGCCCATACCCTGAGACAAGGAATAATGCCTTGATTCCACCGAGGGCTACCTTCATAGATGTTTCATCTTCGTAGGATGCCTTCATAATCTCAGCGCCTGGAAGTTGTGGGGCACGAGCAGGATTCCTTACGATTAGCCGCTGAGGCTGGCCAAGATTTGCAAGTCGGGCCGCTACTCTGCCTCCAAGTTGTCCTGAAGAACCAGTCACACCAATCGGTGTAAGGGAAGTAACCATGAGATGTTCTTCTTTCTAATCAATCTACGATGCTGGACGAAAATAACAGCTTTAGCAAGTGACAGCTTAGGATGATTAGCGTATATAGTATTTCTATCACAAAGTCAATGAAACACAATATTGTGAATCCTGATCCACAGCCAGGTACCGATACTCCTCATAAAAACAGGAGTATCGGCACTATTACAAACCATCGATGAAATCTGCGCATAGAGATGCTGCTCAAATCAGTTCCGGGATTGGTCCCATGTGGCCGCTCCAAATCTCCCGCGCGAGTTCATTTGCATTGCATTGCACGTTGTATTGCTCAAAGTACTGGCAGATGCGCTCAATATCACGCAGGAATAACGAGAACACATCAGAATTGTGATACGGATCGACTGCCTGCGCAAAGTCAATCAGTGTCACAGCCTCGTTCCAATAAAGAATATTGTATCCCGAGAGGTCGCCGTGAATGCGACCATGTTTCAGAGCAAGCTCGATGTTGTTCATAATGCAGTTAAAGAGCGGTTGCGCATCCTCAACTTCAAGTACAACATCGCTGAGTCGGGGAGCTGGGTCACCTACATCACCGATATACTCCATCAGTACAGCATTACCGATCTGCGCAAACGTGCAAGGTACATTGGCGCCATGGGAGTAGAGCAAACGTTGAGTCTGGTACTCGTACTCGATCCAGGATGCTACCTGGGCCGCACGTCCCTTCTCGGTCTTTCGTGTTGCAGCGCTCCCCCTGCGGCTGTTACCATGTTCCGCTTGACCCTGCTCATCACGTTGAACCCGGCTATAGCGATAGATGGCATCATTACGCAGGCTTCGAAACATACGTGGCCGGTATATCTTTGCTGCCAGGTATTCTACTCCTGTCGATGAATGAGCCTTGCAACAGTAAACTGTTGCTTCCTTGCCGCTATGCGCTTCATGCAGCACATCTGTGATCAAATGCTGCTTATAGAATGGCTCTAGCGAAGAAAGTATCCAGGGCGCATCGCGCCTGGATGTCAGCAATGTAGGATGGAAACCCGTGTCAGGCTGCTGGACATCATACGATTGTTCGCGCAACCAACGCTGAACGTCAGAACTACTTTCATAACTCGCTTTCTTTGTAGGTTTGGCTTGTGTATAAGAGCGGGATCGAGCACGCTCGCGCAAACCAGGCTTTATTTTCTCGAATGTGACAAGCTCTTCTTCAGAATTATCTTCGAAAGATCTCTTCAAAGTATTAGCTCCTTTGGGCGTATTGACATGATTTAATTTCTATAGCGTGTGATGTTGCCTCTTTTGCATAACTCATTGCCTTTAAGAAAAGCTTTTTGACGAGAGCATGTTTTCGGATCACAAGTGCTGCATGGAGTTGCATCAATAGACATACAGCATATTTCGACTCGGCAATAAAGGCATGGAATCACGCAAGAAGAACTATAGATGTGAAGCGAGTATCTGCGGAGTGGTTTCAGAACGACCTTGTCTGGTTGGAGTATGTCTCAGGCCGAACATTAGAGGAAAAACTACGAGCGACTCTCGTTATTGCCTTGTGTGGATCAAAGAAGCAATAGATTTAAGTGCCCGAAATGTGCAGGTGAAATCGCGAGAGTTCGCGAGGATTCACCTTCTCGATGCTTTAGGCTAGAGATTAACTCAACGAAGAACACCACTCAACGTGGATACCGAAGGAATGACTACTACTGACATATTACTACCTCCATATAATTTGTATTTCACAACGAGATTACCATACAAAAACATGGAAATCAAGGGCGAAAGTTTCAGAATATTTGGGTTCTCCATCCTTGCGGGGGAAACTGAGTAAAAATAAGGCAGGAGGAAAAGAACAGAGGGTTTGTGCTTCGTTAGACGAGGGTTCGAAAACCAATCAAGCCGGGGAGGACACCCCTTGTCAAGTCAACATACCACAGGAGAAGCAGCCAATAACGAAGCCATACTGGTGCCATGAGACCTCGACGGGTTGCATAGTGTGAGCCAGCACTGGCTCGCCAATGGGACGATGAGAGTGGAGGGAATGGCAACAACGACCCAGGCCACCTGCCCTCATTGTCACAAGCAGTGCGTCAAAATTCATGAGACGCGACCCAGAAAGAAACGAGATTGTGCCTTGCGAGAGCATCCCGTCGAGTTGATCATACTGAACCGCCGCTTGCGCTGTTTGCAGTGTCGCAAAGCCGGGACGCGAACCTGAGACGGCGTGTGGCTGGCGCAGAAAGACGACTGCCCGTTTGCGCGAGGAGATCGGCGAGCTGGGCTGTACCCAGCCTCTTTCGCATGTCGCCACTGCCACTGGAGTCGGTCCCCGCTTCGTGCAGGAGTGTTTCCACACGGTGGCACTCCAGAAACTCAACGGAAAAGGACTGAACCTGGATGAGCTGCAGCCGCTCGACACTCCGGCGTTTCTCGGCATTGCTGAGGATGCACGCCGCACAGGACACCACTATGATACGATCCTTTGCGATCTGGTCGCTCGTCAGGTGTTGGAAGTGAGGGCTGGACGTAAACAAGAAGAAGTCATGACGCTGCTCGAACGGCTCCGTACGCCTGATGCGGTCAAAGCGGTGCGTATGGATATGCGTGCGTCGTATCGCCCGGCGGTTCAACTCTGCTTGCCTCATGCTCACATTGTCGTCGATCACTTTCATGTGATACAGCCTGTGATGAAAGGGTTCAAGAAAGTGCTGCAAAGCTGGGCGCACAAGAAAGAAGGGAAACCGTTGCTGGAAGGCAAACCGTTGCTGTTTCTGCAGGCACATGAAGACCTCACAGAAGAGCAGGCACAAGATCGCACCCGCATTGGCGAACAGCTTCCCGTCCTGGAGATGGCATGGCAGCTCACAGAAGAGCTACGGACCTGGTATGCAACGTCTACGGTCACCACTGCCGAAACGCTCCTGGATGCCTGGATTCGAGAGTCCAAACGCTTGGGCTTGAGCCTTTGCGCAAAACTCTCTCTGCCTGTAAAAACTGGCGACATGAAATCCTCGCCTGTTTCCAGTTTTTGCCCATGCGTCTTTCCAATGCTTTGTGGAAGGCAAGAACAACCGCACCAAAGCCATCATGCGCCAAGGCTATGGCTAGCGCAATCGCTCCCATCTGCGATTGCGCATTTTACTGGGCAATGGCGCATGAACGTTTCACCACTTTCCCCCGCAAGGATGGAGAACCAAATTTGAAAAGCCTTGACAAGACAACAACATTCATGCTATATCTTAACCACAATTGAATATGATAAAAGCTTGAAGGGACGAGTAACAGTTCCTGTTGCGTCAAGAGAGCGAGCGTTTGGTGAAAAGCTCATATGTTAATACACTGTGAATAAAACCCGGAGCTGCGAGAAGAAATCGCAATATGCGAAAGTAGACCTTTGCCGGATGCCCCCGTTAGCGGGCTGGAGTATGTTAGTACTCGACGAGGTTGATGTCGTGAGGCATCGACGAATGAAGGTGGCACCACGAGAGCGCGTCTATTTACGCTCTTCGTCCTTCCCTGAGTGAAGGATGAAGAGCGTTTTTGTTTGTCTGAAATCAAGTAGTCAAATTCGAAGGAGGAACACAACCCATGACACATTGTCCAGAATGCGAAGCCGAAATTACTGTCCAGGATCTCATAGTTGGAGAGATCATCTACTGTCCAGATTGTAGCGCGGAATTGGAGGTATTGCGCCTGGAACCTCCATCTATAGCGCTGGCACCTCAGATCGAAGAAGATTGGGGGGAGTGACACTATGCGCCTGGCTATACTCACATCACGCATCCGCGTGGAAGAAAAACTGTTGATTGAAGCGCTAAGACAAAGGTCTATTGCGTTTGACATCATAGATGATGGCGAATTGCTACTAGATCTCGCTCATCCAGATGAGCGATGGCGTGCTTACGATGCTGTTCTTTGTCGCAGCATGAGTCAGTCACGAGGATTAGCGGTACTCCATGTATTGGAGCATTGGGGCGTGCGTGTATGTAACACAGCCACAGTTACTGCAATGTGTAACGACAAGTTGCTCACAACGCTGGCTCTACTCCGCGCAGGTATCCCGACACCGCACACATTGCTAGCGTTTGATCCCCAGGTAACCATCCATGGCATAGAGATGCTGGGGTACCCTGTTGTGCTCAAGCCCATAACTGGTTCATGGGGGCGCCTGCTAGCGCGAATTAACGACCGTGATGCTGCTGAGGCGGTACTCGAACATCAGGAGACACTTGGCTCCTACCAGCACCACGTCCATTATGTGCAAGAGCATATCGCAAAACCGCAACGAGATATTCGTGCGTTTGTCGTCGGCGACCGCACCATCTGTGCGATCTATCGCACCAGCGAACACTGGGTCACAAATACAGCTCGAGGTGCTGTTGCCAGCAACTGTCCGGTCACTCCTGAGCTTGATAGCCTGTGTGTATGTGCTGCTCAGGCTGTTGGTGGAGGCATTCTGGCAATCGACGTGCTGGAAGATCCGCAACGTGGGCTACTGATCAATGAAATCAACGCTACCATGGAGTTTCGTAATAGCATTGCTCCAACCGGAGTTGATATACCCAATGAGATGCTTGACTATATAATGAGTGGCGTGCGTGAGGAGGCTGTGAGATGAATCGACAGCGTGTTGCTATTGTCGGTGGATCTGGTTATACCGGGGGAGAGCTGGCACGGCTTCTACTCTTTCATCCGAACGTTGAATTGACACAGGTGGCGTCTAACAGTCATGCCGGTCGTTACTTGCATAGCGTGCATCCGAATTTACGCAAAATTAGCACGTTGCGCTTCTCGCATCCAGATGATCTGACTTCGTGTGACGTACTCTTTCTTTGTTTACCTCATGGTGTGACTGCCGGAGAGATTGAGCGCTACAGATCAATCGCACCACGTATCGTTGATCTTTCAGCCGATTTCAGGCTGCGTTCTTCTGCACTCTACGAAGAGTGGTATGGCGTACCTCACATCGCGCCCAATCTCCTGGAAGAAGCTGTCTATGGTCTGCCTGAATTGCATCGAGAGGAACTGCCTGAGGCGACACTCGTTAGTGGCACTGGTTGTATGGCAACAGCCTCAATTCTAGGATTGGCTCCCCTCTATCGCGCAGGCCTTGTGAATTATGCCCTTCCACTTGTGGTAGATGCCAAAGTTGGTTCATCAGCAGCAGGAGCAACTCCTGGCCCTGGCAGTCACCATCCGGAACGGAGTGGAGCCGTGCGTTCATTTCAACCTACAGGGCATCGCCACACCGCCGAGCTTATACAGGAGCTTAGACTCCAAGAAGGTGCTGAACTTCGCCAGCGTATTGCTTTTTCTGCCACGGCAATTGAACTTGTGCGGGGAGTACTTGTTACTGCCCAAGTTTTTTTGAATGAAAGCGTAGAGGAGCGCACATTATGGCGCCTCTATCGTGAAGCATTTCAGCGAGAGCCTTTCATTCGCCTGGTCAAAGAGCGAAACGGAGTGTATCGCTATCCCGAACCCAAGATTCTGGTAGGAAGTAACTACTGTGATATCGGGTTTGAGCTTGATCGTGACCAGCAGCGTGTAGTGGTCATCGCTGCTCTGGATAATTTGATGAAAGGCGCTGCTGGAAACGCAGTACAGGCGCTCAACTGTATGTGTGAATGGGACGAGTCAATTGGATTAACATTTCCCGGCCTGCATCCAGTATAGGAGTATTGTAATGACGATTGTGGTAAAGATTGGCGGCAGTAGTGGTGTCGCTACTACGAAGATAGTACATGAGATTGCCCAATGTGTTACTGATGGGCAACGTTTTGTAGTGATTCACGGAGGCTCTGACCTCACAAACATGCTCTCCGAACGTTTGGGACATGAAGTACGCATGATTACCTCACCGGGCGGGATGGTCAGCCGCTACACCGATAGCGAGACCTTGCGTATCTATGCAATGGCTGTTGCTGGCCAGATCAATACTGAACTGGTGGCAACCTTACAACATCTCGGTGTCAATGCTCTCGGACTGGCGGGAGTTGACGGACGACTGTTATTGGCGAGACGAAAATCGGCGGTACGTGCGGTATTGCCTGGTGGTCGTGTGCAAATATTGCATGACGACTACACCGGACAAATTGAACACGTAAATAATGCTCTACTCTTACAACTACTCGATAGTGACTATATACCGGTCATCGCACCTCTAGCTATAAGCAGGGATGGTGAACGCTTGAATGTTGATGGAGATCGAGTTGCCAGCGCTGTCGCCTCTTCTCTCAATGCTGATGCGCTGGTCATCATGACAAATGTCCCAGGGTTGTTGGCAAATCCGGAAGATCAAACAACCCTCATTCGCTCAATCCCAACCCATCAACTTGCAGACTACGTTCCATATGCCCGAGGACGAATGCGCAAGAAAGTGCTCGGAGCGCAAGAGGCTCTTCAAAATGGTGTACCAAGGGTCTGTATAGGCAGTAACTCGTTACTTGATGTGCTCAATGGATCTGGAACAGTCATTGAATCACTGCCTATCCACGCTGAAAGGAATCTCATATGAATGCAACTATCGAACTAGAAAATACTTACACGAGTGGCGTGTACAGTAAGCGTCCTATAGCAATTGTACGAGGCAGCGGTGCTCTAGTATGGGATGTCGAGGGACGCGAATACATCGACTGCACCGCGGGTTATGGAGTAGCAAACATTGGGCATGCACGACCAGAAATTGCTGCCGCAATTGCATCGCAGGCACAACGTCTCGTCACCTGTCCTGAAATTTTCTACAACGATATGCGTGCCCGGCTTACTTGAACGTCTTGCACTCCTTTTGCCCGATGGACTCGATCAGATCTTTCTCTGTAACAGTGGTACTGAGGCTGTGGAGGGTGCTCTCAAATTTGCACGTATCGCCACAGGCCGCACAGGATATAGTTGCAACGTTTCGCGGATTCCATGGCCGCACGATGGGTGCACTTTCAACGACATGGGAGCCACATTATCGTGAACCTTTCTCTCCACTTGTCCCTGATGTTAGCCACGTTCGTTACAACGACCTCGCGTCAGCAGTTGCAGCAATCAACGAGGAAACTGCTGCTGTCATTATTGAATTGGTTCAAGGTGAAGGAGGCGTGCATGTAGCCTGTGAGGAATACATACATGGCCTGGTATCTCTTTGCCATGAACGTGGAGCCTTGCTAATCATTGACGAGGTACAGACAGGCTTTGGACGAACAGGAAGACTATTTGCATGCCAGCACTACGATCTACAGCCGGACATTCTGTGTTTGGCAAAATCCCTGGCTGGTGGTATTCCAATGGGGGCTATCTGTTTAGGCCAACGTGTGATGGAGAGCGGGCGTATAACCAGAGGCATACATGGTAGTAGCTTTGGCGGAAATCCATTAGCTTGTGCCGCAGCACTGACTACCCTTGATATCCTTGAACGAGAGGCACTTGCGGAACGTGCTGATGCTCTTGGACAGAATGCCCTGCAACGACTCAGGACGCTACACTCTCCACTTATACGCGAAGTACGAGGAAAGGGATTGTTACTTGGTATTGAACTCAAACGACGAGTGCAACCTTACCTTGAAGCTTTGAGTGAACGCGGCGTATTAGCTCTTCAGGCTGGATCGAACGTCATTCGCTTGTTGCCACCTCTGGTGATTACAGAGGAGCAACTCGAACGTGTATTGGACGTAGTGGAAGAAGTATTGCTTGAAGGGGGATCCACATACATAGCACCCACACGAGTTGACTCTATATCTTCAGAGTATGACCAGAGCATCGAAGTCTCTCTCCTCCAGAAAATGCTCACCATACCCAGCTACTCTCGCCAGGAGAGCGCATTGGCTCATTACCTGGTTGAGCAAGCGCAACTATTAGGTCTGCATAGCTATGTTGACGATGTTGGAAATTGGATCGCAAGTACCCATCCTCGTGAGGAACATACGGGATCACAGCCTATTATCTTGCTTGGTCATATGGATACCGTTCATGGTCACATTCCGGTTCGAATACAGGATGGCATTTTACATGGAAGAGGAGCAGTAGATGCAAAAGGGCCTTTAGCTGCCTTTCTATGTGCCGTAGCTCGCCTTGCGCGCTTTGCGCATGTAGACTCATTCCAACACCCAATTATGGTGGTTGGCGCTGTTGAGGAAGAATTTGCTACCTCACGGGGTGCTCGAGCTGTTGTAGAACGCTTCCAGCCTTTTGCCTGTGTTATTGGCGAGCCTAGTGGAAGTCAGGCGGTGACGATTGGTTACAAGGGCAGGTTGCTGCTGGAATATTGCATAAAGCGTCCAGCACATCACAGTGCTGGGTCGCAACAAAATACGAACGAAGTGGCTGTGACTTTCTGGCATCGAGTATGTCAACACACTGCTGAATGGAATAAGCAATATGCTACAAACTCAACATTTGCTGCGCTCATGCCCTTGCTGCGGGGGATTAGCACCAACCAGGACGGTTTAGAGGATCAGACGCAGCTACGTATCGGTTTCCGCTTACCTCCTGGCTATGATATCGCGGCTTTACGTGCCCAATTGGAGCAGTGGGCTGACGAAGATAGGGCACATCTCAGTTTTTCAGGTGAAGAGGTGGCATTTCAGACAACACGCACGACATCTGTATCGCGTGCTTTCATTTCAGCTATTCGAACAATCGGAGGGCAACCTATCTTCAAACACAAAACAGGAACGTCTGATATGAATGTTGTAGGGCCAGCCTGGGGACAGAATATTGTCGCATATGGACCAGGTGACTCGCATCTCGATCATACACCCCAGGAGCATATACATATCGCTGAATATACCCAGGCTATTGATATTCTTGAATTGGTATTGAAGGAACTTGCACTACATGTGGAGACGATATCATGAGATCACTTTCTATTCTCAATTCCTCATTGCGTGAGGGTGAGCAGTATATTGGAGCTTTCTTTACCCTTGAGCAACGATTAACGATAGCACGCTTGCTGGATGCTCTAGGTGTAACATTCATTGAAGTTCCTTCTCCAATCAGTTCGCCAGGCGCACAGCATACTGCCCATCTATTGTGTGAAGCTGGTCTGCGCGCTCATATCGTTGCGCATGTACGTTGTGTTGAGGCTGATGTCCAGGCCGCGCTCGACACCCCGGTCTATGGATTAAATCTGCTCCGATTAATGTAGTAAAACAGACGCAAGCACAGTTTTACGTCACCTTTCGTTGTTCCTGGTTCATAGGGGAGAGCCATGGGGTGATAGCACCTTGCGGTCTTACCTCGCCTCCCACAGGCATCTTTTCCGTCTGCTCCGAGCCAGTACGCAAGACGACCTGTAATTCACCCCACAGGCGAAGGGCTTCCTGTAGCATATTAAGAGCGGCATTCAAGTCGCGGTCGGCGGTGAAGCCGCATATGGGATTAGTACAGACATAGATCCGATTTGCAAGCGTCAAATCAGGCTTGACGCAATGGCAGTGGCTACACCGTTTGGAAGAGGGAAAGTAGCGATCCACTTTGATCACCTGCCCTCCGGCGGCCAGCATTTTCGTTTCCAAAGGGTTAAGAGCCGTCCCAGCGCTGCATCAGAGAGAGAACGCGCAAGACAGTGGTTGCGCAGAAGTCCCTTGACGTGCAGATTCTCGATCCCCACCAGCCCATACGTTTTCGCAATCGTTGTGGTCAGCTTGTGGAGCACATCGTCACGCACGCACGCAATTGTGTAGTGGCAGCGTGCAACCTTCTCGCGCGCCTTTTCTCGGTTCTTACTCCCAGGCTGTTTTCGACTAAGGGAACGCTGGGCATGAGCCAACTTCTTGAGAGCGTTTCTCAGGGGTTTTTGGTTCTCAAACACCGTCGAATCACTTAAAGTTGCTAGCCGATTGATGCCCACATCAACGCCGACAGGTGGGTTGGTATTGACCGGACGCCCATCTGGCAGTTCGACCTGGATCGACACAAACCACCATGAAGCCACCTTCGTGACGCGCGCGCCCGTGATTTTGCCTTGAAAACGCAAATTCTCGGCTAGATTGACCCAGCCGAGTTTGGGTATCCACATGCGAAAATCCCCCAGCTCGAATTGATCATTGGCCAGGTAGAATGAGGAACGAGAGCGCTTTTTGCTCTTGAACCTGGGACGGCGAGCCTTGCCTGCAAAAAATGCTGTCCAGGCTTTGCCCAGTTCCAGAAAGGGCTGATCGGATGCATTCTTCGTCACCTCCCACGTCCAGGGGAATCGTTCGCGCCTGATCTCGTTGAACTGCTTCTTGAGCGAGAGCGCGGTTGGTTTCTCGCCCGCCGCATACTGCCGATTCCATTCCGCAAGCGCCCAGTTCCACACGAAGCGACTGGTCCCTGCGGCTCTAGCAAAGTAGTTTGCCTGTTCCGTTGTGGGATGTAAGCGTATTTTATGTGCGCGAATCATTGCCCATTTCCCCTGAAGATTCCCGATGCTTCCTATGTCCTATTTTAGAACATCCTTTCGATATAGTCAAGAGGAGAAAAACGTATGGACATTTCCTCTCTTTGATGACATTCTCCCGCGTTTTTGAGAACTATTGATACCTCTTTTATGGCACATCAGCAGAACTACGTGCCTATAGCCATGGTCGCCGTATCGACCGCATGCTTGCGGAGACCTTGCCACTGATTCAACTCATTCGATCCGCTGGACGCTATGTGCGCTTTTCAGCTGAGGATGCATTTCGTAGCGATCTTGTTGACTTGTTGACCGTCTTTGATGCCGTCGTCGATGCAGGGGTGCAGCGCATTGGTTTGCCGGACACCGTCGGTATCGCGACTCCTCGCCAGGTTGAACAACTTGTCCGTCTCTGCGCTGAACGCTATCCACAGGTTGGCATTGAGTTCCATGGCCACAACGATACGGGATGTGCCCTGGCTAATACGTTTGCCGCGCTGGAAGCTGACGCAGATTGCCTTGATGTCACAGTAATGGGTATCGGTGAACGCAATGGCATTGCTTCGCTCAGTGGACTTATCGCGCAACTCTATATTCATCATCCGGAACTGTTGGAGGCATATGACCTTATACAACTTACCTCCCTCGATCGGTTTGTGGCAGAGTGTCTTGATCTTCCTATTCCCTTTAATATGCCAATCACTGCTCCAGGCGCTTTTACACATAGAGCAGGAATACATACGAAAGCCGTGCTGCGCAATCCTCGGTCGTATGAGGTGCTCACTCCAACCGATTTTGGACTAATGCGTCACATCGATGTTGGATCGCGTTTCACAGGAAGATATGCTATTGGCCATCGCGCCGCAACATTGGGACTAGATCTGAGTAGCGACGAGGTCTGTCGTCTAACCCAGTCACTTAAAGAGCGAGCTGAATTTGGTTCGCTAAACCAGGAAGAAGTAGACGAATTTATTCAGACATGGTATCAGCAGAAAGGAAGTGTCGTATGGGAACATTAACTGAAGAAATTTTTAGCAACAAGTTAGGTCGCAGTGTAGAGCAGGGCGATACGGTTGTGGTGGAAGTTGATCGCGTGATGAGTCACGATACCACAACCCCGCTGGCAATCAAGGCGTTTGGGGAGTTAGCGCAACAAAACGATGGGCGTGTTTTCGATCCGAAACGGTCGCACATTGTCTTTGATCACATTATTCCTGCTGCGACTATTGCGGCGGCAACATTGCAACGTGACATTCGCACATTCGCGCAGGAGCAAGATATTACCATTTTGCAGGAAGGCATTTGTCACCAGGTGATGCCAGAACGTGGGTATGTTCTCCCTGGAGACGTAATCGTTGGGGCCGATAGCCACACGTGCACGTACGGTGCTCTTGGCGCTTTCGCGACAGGCATGGGATCCACAGATATTGGTGTGGCCTATGCTACAGGACGTACCTGGTTTCGCATCCCACCTACGATTAATATTAACATCTTTGGAACTCTCCCGTTCGGTGTCTACGCCAAGGATGTGACTTTTGAAATTGTTCGTAGAATAGGCGTTGATGGCGCTAATTATCGTGCTATCGAATACACCGGAGATCTGATTGAGCAGATGTCGGTGAGCGAACGTTTCACGCTTTGCAATATGGCTATTGAAATGGGAGGCAAGGCAGGACTGATTGCACCAGATGCAACAACCAGGGCATGGCTTAGCGGTCGCACCGAACGCGACTATCCTATGCTTACCCCACACAACCCAAAATATGAACGAGTTGTAGAGATAGATGCTTCGCGATTGCAGCCGATGATTGCCTGCCCGCCAGATGTCAACAATGTTACATCAGTTGATGAAGTCGAGCATGTGAGTATCGATCAGGTGTTTCTCGGTACCTGTACCAATGGACGTCTTGATGATCTGGCAATCGCTGCAAACATCTTGCGAGGAAAAACAATTCATCCACAGACGCGTATGGTAGTGATTCCAGCCTCTCGCGAGGTGTATTTGGAAGCCATGCGGTTAGGTTATCTCGAAACGTTTGTACAGGCTGGTGCATCAGTTGGTACTCCCGGCTGCGGCCCTTGTATCGGGCGTCATTTTTGTAGGGAAATTTTAACTTTGCCCATAAAACGAAAGGAATAAAAAAATGGGTCTTATCTGGATGCTGGGCGATAATGTTAATACTGATGTGATCATTCCCGGACGTTACAATGTAACTACTGATCGTTCACAACTGGCTCGTTATTGCCTTTGTGAAGTGTTACCTGAGTTTGCGCAGCAGGTGAAAGCGGGGGATGTTGTCATGGCTGGCCACAACTTTGGCTGCGGCTCATCGCGGGAGCATGCTCCCGCCGCCATACAGGCATGCGGTATTCAAGTAGTTATTGCACGCAGTTTTGCACGTATCTTCTACCGGAATGCCGTCAATATTGGTCTGCCTGTACTTGTCTGCGAAGAGGCTGTGCTAGCCAGCATAGATGGACAGCAGGTAGAAGTGGATCTGGCAATAGGTACAATTCGTAATATGACCACAGATCAGACATTTCAGGCCGAACCTTTGAATCCTTTTGTGGCGCGTATCGTTGCTGCAGGTGGGATCATCGAATATATTCGCCAGGAAGGAACGTTGCGATGATTCCGCGTTTTTTTTGTCGTTTGCAAATCCCTTCTAAGTCTCCTACCGTTTGTGTTATTGCTGGAGACGATGCTGCTCCTGAAGTGATGCGCCCAACTGTAGAGATTTTGCGCATGCTAGTGCCAGATATGCGCTTTGTTGAAGCACTAAGCGGACACGAAGCGCAAGAACACTTTGGTGACGTATTCCCAGATGATACACGAGAAAAGATTGATGCTGCAGATTGCACAATCTTCGGCGCTAGTGGTGGCCCAAGCAGGCCCGTCCTATGGTATCTCCGTTGGCGTAAAGAGACGTATGTGAATGTTCGACCGGTGCGATGGTATACAGGATATCGTAGTCCTATGCTTCATCCTGAGCATATCGATTACGTAATAATTCGCGACAATCTGGAGGGCATGTATCCTCCCCGTGAAGGGGATGTGAGTGAGTTAGGTGCATTAGCCAGCAGCAAGTCATGGTGGCAGGCTCCTCCTCTAGAAAAGCAGGGAACATACGCTGTGCGTGTATGCACAGATGAACAAATGTATCGATTGGCGGTTTCAGCATGCGAGCTTTCGCTATGTCGGCAGTCGACTGGCTATCCCGGAATTGTAACCCTTGGTGCCAAATACTCAATATTACCTCGTACCGATGGACGCTTACGTACGATAGTAAAGGAAACTGTGGGTGCATATCCAAGTTTGAGTTACCAGGAGTTTCTTATCGATGATTTGGCGCGACGTTTAATTGCGGCTCCAGAGACACTTGATGTGGTAGTTCTCTCAAATGAACATGGCGATATTCTGGCTGATGTTGCCAGTGGCAGCATTGGAGGTTTGGGTCTTTCTCCCAGTGCCTGTTATGGTGAGCACTATGCATATTTTGAACCAGTACATGGCTCAGCGCCTGATCTGGTTGGTAAAGGAATCATTAATCCCACCGCAATGCTCCTCTCGGGCGCGATGATGCTCGCTTATTTTGGCTATACTGAACAAGCTAAGACATTGGAGCGTGCGATTGAGCAAACATACTGTGCAGGAGTTAGCTTGACTCTCGATCAAGGAGGCAAAGGAAGTACCATGGAATTTACAGAGGCTGTCGTTGAATCAATCCTCATGTGGACTTAGATTTCCTTCAACTTTCTTGAGTTATTAAGAATTTTGTTTCTCCTGATTAGTAGGATAGAACCGACAATGAGCACAAGTAAGATGAAACCGGCTGCAATATCAATGATAGTGTTCCATCTAGAGGCCTCCTGAGGCGTTGTTCCCAGTAACGGTGGGTAAAGGCCTGTAATGATAAAATGTGGAGTTCCACCAACAGTTATCGTGTTTGTAATATTTCTTCCAGGGACATCCATCATCACAACTTTACCCGCTGTAAGAGCTACAAAAGCAAGTTGTCCATCGCTTGTGACGGCAACCGCCTGAGGTGAACTACTAAGGTGTACAATGCGATTCGGTTCACGTGGCGTCGCGCTGCCTGGAGCCCAGGGTGTGAGAATATCAAGTTGCTGGTTTTTTTTATCTGGAACATAGATCTCTCCCGTGACTGCATCGTAATCCATTGGTCCATACGTGCCTCCTGATATGAGTGGGATAACGCTATGTGTCGCAAATTCCAGGGTGTCAACACCTCCCTGCCGGGTTGTTAAATATAGAGAATAGCCACCAGGCAGACTAAGATACTGTGGCCCACCTGCTACTACGATACTCCCAGCTGGTTGTCCATTTGGATCGAAGTAGGTAAGTGAAGTGGTACCCGAAACCCAGAGTTGATCGTGCAGGTTGTTACCTGCGCCGACAAGACCTACCCCAATCCCATAAACCGGGCTTTGTGTCTGGAAGGTGTGTTGTACCGCACAGGTAGTAGGGTCGAGTACACTGACAATGCTGGCACCGTTACCTGCTGCATAGAGAGCGCCAGTCTCTGGTCCAAGTGCTAGCAGAGATGGTTGGCCAGGGAGGCTGACCGTACAGATAATCTTTCCTGTTCCCGCGGAGAGAATGGCGACACGCCCAAGTGTTGGTTGTGTGACGTAGAGGTAACGTCCATCCAGGCTGAGCAAAATCATCTGTGGATCACCATCTACTGCTATATTGCTGGTAACTTTTTGCTGACTGATATCAATTACACTTATTCCATGTGCAGCTCCAGCCACATATGCCAGGTTAGGAGCGCCACCATCCGCATTGACCTGCCGGGAAAGTGGGAAGAGTAATAAGAGAAATGCTAGAACAAGCATCAACAAGCCAACGCGATACACAATTTTCATTATAAAAGAATCCTTTATTCGGTTGCTATGTCTGTGGGGTGAGTGATAACCAGTCTTTGCTGTCCTGGCTGAAGCGATAGAGCGAAGTGGGGTAAGAAAGCGATAGATAAACACTCAAGGCATTCAGAGGATCAGCTGAAAGCACTGCTAAATTACCACTGATATGTGGTAAAGTGTTCCAGCTATGACCGCCATCATCACTTCTATATACACTCGTGCCTGTCTTCCCATAAATCACTTGAGGTTGCGTTGGTGCAGCTGTCAATGAGGCAAATGATGCCTGCGTATATACTAATTGAAAAGTCTTGCCACCATCATTAGAGGAATAGATTCCAGCGTCACCCGATGCATATATCGGACTATGAGGCCCGGCAGTAGTTACGTCATTGACGCTACTGGAAATATTTTTGATAACCTCCCAGTGGATACCGCCATCAGTGCTGTAAGCCATGCCATCACTACTATAAGCAAGTAAGTGTCCCGGAGCTCCTGGAATAGCAAGTACACCAAAGATCATTCCAAATGGTAGGGTACCTGTACTGGTGAAGTGTTGTCCATTATCCAGGCTTCTTTTCAAACCCAATGGCCCAAGTTCGGATAGATAAATGTACACTTCGTCTGGAGTATCATTGCCAGGAGTAACGACAAAGATTGTTCTACTTGTAATGCTTGCGGAAGCAATAGAAAGCTTCCATGTTCGTCCTTGGTCAGCACTTGTATAAAGTCCAACTGTTCCTGTATGCGGTAGGACAGCGGGTTGTGTCAAGACATAGAGTCTTTGTGGATTGAGGGTGCTATATGTGAGTGAATAGGTCATGAGTCCTTCCATCATTTGATTGCTGCCGCCTGCTACCTCTTGCCAACTCGTCCCCCCATTTTGCGAGCGAAACAACCCATAATGTGTTGCCATCACCAGGACATTCGGTGGGAGAACAACCAGTGAATGTACGTGGTTTTCGGCTGTACCAAATCCATTTACTTGAACTATAGTAGGGCTTGCAGTCACCTGTGCTGAAGAAGTGTCGCTTCCACATGCGACAAAAAGTAATGCAACTATACTTAATAGCAAAGACCCAACAATATATTTCGGAGGTCGGACAAACGTTAAAGGGCGACACATATTTACCTCATCATTACCTTTTTAATTGTGATATGAACATCAATTTCTCAGAGCATATTATAGCAGTTTGATAAAGATGCACAACCTTCACAGAAGCAATTACATGGAGAAGTTTAAAATGAAGTAGTATATGCACATGAGTGCCCCATCATATACACTCGTAAAATCAGAATGAGTGACTCTACTTTACACACCACTACCAGCCAGTAGCCAGGTGGGATGCAAGAACCATAACAATGCCAGTAGTAGCAGTATTATTCCCAGCAATTGACTAAGTCGCTGGCCACCAGGATAGGTCTTTTCTACTACCATCATTCCAGTCAACGAGGCCATCCACACTATGCTTCCAACTCCGATGCCGAACATTATCAGCATCAATCCCCAACAACTTCCCAGGCAGATTATGCCGTATCTCAAGCCCAGGTGCCAGGATGAACCTATACCTGATCGAAAATGATGCTCAACGAAGCTAAGTGGGCTTCGATTGTCTTTTAGACAATGCTGCTTAAATGGGCTTAGTTGAAATCCGCCAGCAATAGCAAAGATTACTGTGCCAATCAGCCAGGAATGCATGTAAAGCCACAACCAATGGCTGACCAACCCGTGTAGCAAAGTGTCTCCTATGAAAGCTGCAATTGCGAATAAGGTCCATATAAATGCATATCCCGCCAAAAAAGCTGCCTGTATGGCACTCGAATGTTGTTGATATCGGCTGGCATCCACTATTATGTAAACGAGAGGCATGCTAGAAGGTAGCATCATAGCAACAGTCATCACTTGCCAGCAAAATAGAAAAACGACCAGGGCAATAATCCATGGTAGATGACTCTGAGTAAGCAGATAATTATGGTTAATCATGAAAGTCTGCTTCGAGAGAACTGCCACAAGCACTACAGTCCAGGCCGCAAATACCAGAATCCAGGGCCAGAGGATAGGCACACGAAGAGGTGAGGAAGGTCTAACATTTCTTTGATCTCTTTGATTCCTCACTGATACTATGCGCATGTGTCCTACCTCTTGAGGGCATTTAATGTGCAGGCAAACTCACGACAGCTTCAATCTCAAGCAGTAAATCATCAAGAGCTAGTTTTCGTACTTCAACTGCGGTACTTGCAGGTGGATAATCTGTATTCACATAACGATCACGCACTTCAGCCAGAACTCGCAATTGTGTCATATCTATGAGGTAGATCGTCAGTTTAACAACATGTGTGAAATCAGCTCCTATGGCTGTCAATGCTGCCTTGAGATTTTCAAAAACTTGTTGCGCTTGTGCGCGAAAATCACCTTTCCCGACGATCTTAAATGATTGATCCAAAGCAGTTTGTCCTGCGATGTATACTGTTCGTCCACCTGTAACCTCAACGATTTGGGTATAACCTGGTGGAGTAAATAAGCTTTGAGGATTGGTAAATTGAAGATGAGTAGGATGATCTGTCATGGTCTTTCCCCTTTTTTCTCCTCATGTGTGCAATGAATCATAGGGCTAGAGTACCATTTTTGTTGAAAATGAACAAGCGCTACGGTTCGAGTGAAATCAAGCCGTATCGGACTGCGAAACGTACCAGGTGTGTGATATCACGCAAATCGAGCTTTTCCATCACATTCGCGCGGTGAGCTTGCACTGTTTTAATGCTCAGTGTCAATTGATCAGCAATTTCCTGGTTTGTGTAACCTTCTGCTACCAGTTTGAGTATCTCTATTTCACGAGGAGTTAGGACCTGCAATGCTTGTGCCAGCTTCGAAGTGTTAGTTGGTTTGTAGCCGTGAGTCGTTTGAGTTTCAAACGAGGAAGAGGATGTATAAGATCGAATGAGCGCTTTTGCCAGACCTGGATAAAGAAAAGCGCCCCCTTGTGCGATTGAGCTGATTGCCATTTGTAGGTCAGATGGCGCAGCTTTCTTCACTAGGTATCCAGCAGCACCCATACGCAGTGCTTGTAAAAAATATTCCTCGCTTTCATGCATGGTAAGTATCAATACTTGAGTTGCAGGCCGCTGGTTACGAATGAGTTGGCAAGCTTCCAGCCCATCCATATTCGGCATTGTAATATCCATTACGACTACATCTGGCATAAGTTCCTTTGCCATAACGATTGCCTCCTGTCCAGTGCGTGCTTCTCCTACCACTTTTATCCCTAGCTGCATGCTGAGCAGCATCTTAAGTCCCTGGCGTAAGATGTCGTGATCATCGACAAGTAGCACATGTATCATTGAAGAAGAGACAGATTTGTCAGGCATGTTCCTAGTCCTTAATGCTTGATGTTGATAGAGGTAAAAAGACTTCCACTGTCGTTCCTTGCCCTGGCCGCGAAACGATAGTCAATGAGCCTTCCAGTAATGACGCTCGTTCACGCATACCTGCTATTCCTAAACCTGCAAACTTTTGTGAAGGATCGAATCCAATACCGTCATCGCATACCTGTAAATAAATTGCTTGCTGACTTTGTGTAAGCGAGAGCCAGACACATTGGGGATGTGCGTAGCGTGCTGCATTAGTAAGACTTTCCTGCGCAATGCGAAAGAGAGTCGTTTCGTAGAGAGCGGCTTGTTTCTGTGTGCGAATAGTATCTTCTACATGTTCTAGTTGAACTTCTACGGGCAGTTGCAGTCGTTCACGACTATCTTCAGCTAACCAGCGCAATGCTGAGTACAATCCAAGATCATCAAGCACGCTTGGTCGCAACTGCTGTGCCAGAATGCGTATATTGTCTAATGTCTTTTGTGTGAGACGATTCAGTACTTGAAGACCCTCACTTAGTTGTTGATATTCTGGTTGAGTGGTTATTTGGTCAGGTATCGCTTGCAGGGATTGATTTAGTATCTCTGTATGTATCAGTAATGCAGATAGGTTCTGACTGCTCTCATCGTGCAATTCGAGTGCAAGGCGGCGGCGTTCTTCCTCTTGCGCTTGAAGGATTAGCATTGCTTGATCCCTACGTGCTTGCTCGAGTCGATCCAGCATATTATTGAATGCTTGGGCAAGTTCACCGATTTCGGTGTCCGTAGAAGTAACTTGTGCGCGAGTATGCGTGTCCCCTGCGCTTACTTTTCGGATAGTCTGCATAAGTCCGAATAATGGACGAAAGCTTGCTCTGATTAATGCCACATTCACCAGTAAACCAAGGAGCGTCGCTAACACTATAAAGCTGGTGTCAATCAGATAATGGTGTGCTTCAAGATTGTGACTGGTGATCCACAGACCCACTAATGCCACAAATATAAGCATCACACTATTAGCGAGGATGACTTTCTCAAAAAGAGAGAGCTTCAAGCGCTCCAATGGTTTAGCATAGATATGAAAAACTTTGGACATAGCTGTGACTCACTTCCCATTCAGGATACACACTCAGCCTCTCATTCACACTATAGGTCCAGAGTTCTAATGCGTCAAGTATTCCATCCTGCTTCATTCAACTTGCACAAACAAGTTCCTGGCTATGGGTTCGAAACCATCCGCATGGGCTTCGATACTAATCTCCCATGGCCCAGCCATGTCTAATTGAAGTTGAGCCAGGTAGGTACCGTGTCCCAACGATTCGACGTGGATCTGGTTTGTCACCATACTCATGTTAGTCATTCTGGCATTTGGCAAGACTTGCGCCTGCTCAATAGGCAAGCCCTCAGTGTCAGTCAGGTGCAATTCCAACGTTGTGAAACCATTTGCAACAGGACGCTGTTGATCAAGATGCACCTGCATCATAGCAGGTGCTTGTGTGTGTAGTAATGCGGCAAAGATTAACACACCTATGCACGAGAAGGCTAGTATGAACCAGAAAAAAGGTCTGACACGCATAAATTGTTATACCTTCCAATTCTTGTACCTGAGAGTGTAATCTTTGTATCGCTCTCTAAGGATGCTTGATGGACTCTTCTTGAGATTGATCAGCCACTATTTTACGCATAGCTCCTATCGAAGATGCGGTACGACGTCGACCGAGCCAAATCCCAATCCCTAATCCAATGAGTAAGGCCACAAAACCAACGACGATGAGTACCCAGATCGGTATGCCTCCTGCACCATTGGTTGTAGTAGTTGATGGAGCTGTTGAGGGTGTTGCTGTCGCCACAGGCGTAGGTGTTGTCGCTACGCTTGCATTGACGGTGAATACGAAGGCTCCCTGGTCTGGATCTCCATCTTCTGCTGAGACGGTAATCCATCTGACAACATAAACCCCATTCAGGTTAGCCTTGTCTGGCTTAATGTTGATAGACATCTCCCTTGGATTCGTTAAGGATACTGTTGCATTCCCCTGGCTGATAAGATCACCGGCAGGTGAGTAAACGAACAGGTTACTTTTATTTGGATCGGGATTGATGTTCTCCAAAGTGAATACTGTCACCACAGTGGGAGCTTGAGAGATAGTCGAACCTATTGCTGGTATGGCTTTATTAACTTTCGCATGTAGCGGAATTGTTGAATGAGCCGAAACAGTTCCGGTCATAAAATATAGCAGACCTATGCTGAGTATGAATGCGAATGGAAGTTGTATTCGAGAATAGAATGTGCGCAAACTGGTTCACTCACTTTCAAAAGAAAGAGTAAGGTCAAAAAATTCATCGAGACCTCTTGCACGAACTAAGTATAGTTGAACTTTGACAAGGTGCCATCAGGATGAATCCCTATTTTCTACCCTAAGGTGTTTTCATTCCTTCTTTTATATTGTTTTGTGTACGATTCCAACCGAAATGCCATTTTTAGCATCTTATGATTTCACTTGGTGATCGACTTTACTGCGAGCATATCTTTGAAACAATATTAACGGAACTATGAGCAATCCAATCACCAGTGCATATGCTGCAATGTTGATAACGGTTCCCCATACAGAAGCTTGTTGGGGGGTTGTTCCAATAAGTGGTGGATATAGACCTGTAATGATAAAGCGTGGATTGCCACCAACCAGAATAGTGTTGATAATTTGCTTGCCCGGGATATCTAACATGGCGACATTGCCGCTAGCGAGAGCAATAAAGCCTAATTGTCCATCACTGGTAATAGCGATCGATTGTGGCACAACTCCAAGATGGATCGAATAATTTGGTTCACGTGGAAGTGTGTTCGTGCCGGGAAATATAGGGCTAAGCACATCAACTTGTTTATTCAGCATATCGGGGATGTAGACTTCGCTTGTGAAAGCATTGTAATCCATTGGTCCAAAAGACCCCCCACTTATGAGTGCCGGTGAAAGCTTGCGCGAAGTAAGATCAACTGCGTAGACACTTCCTTGTCGGGTTGTTACATATGCAGTAAAACCAGGAGGAATACTGATATATTGTGGACCACCTGGTACTTGTAAACTGCCTAGTAGCTTTTTGTTTACGAAAACATTCAACGAAGTAGCATCAGCAACCCAAAGCTGATTGGTAGTTTCTCCAGGGGCGCCTGAGCCTATGATGCCAACTGCAAGGCCATAAATGGGACTGTTCATATGGATTGTCTGTTGTATTGCGCAATTGCTTGGGTCCAGTGCGGTAACACTTGTCCCACCATTACCCGCGGTATAGAGGATGTTTAACCCTGGATCAAAGGCTAATAGCGAAGGTTGCCCTGGTACATTCGCACTACAAATGGTCTGCCCGGTTTTGGCAGCAAGCATGATTACCTGTCCTGATGTTGGCTGTGTAACATACAGAAAACGCCCGTCTAAACTGAGATAAATTGCGTCTGGATCACTTTTCATTGTAAAGCCATCAGTAACTTTTTGTTGTCCGATGTCGATGATACTGATCCCCTTTTGAGAACCTGACACGTAGGCCAGGTTTGGAGCGCCGCCGTCCGCGTAAACATTCGGTGAGCCAGGAAAAAGAAATATAAGTAGTATAAACATAAACACGAGTATTGCAATCGGCCAATATATTCTCGATGTCTTCATAAGTGAAAATCCTTCAATGTAACTTGGGATTTTATTCATTCAATCTGTAAGTGCTTGCCAGGAACTTCCACCATCCTTGCTATATATCACTTCGGGTGGGAGGAAGAAACCTGCGTAGAGTGTGTAAGGGTTCGTGGGATCTACAACCAGTGAAATCAGATCACCTCTGTCAAAGTGCCAGCGATGCACCCAGGAACTACCTTCATCAGAGGAGAACCAGAGATCTTGCCCTGAAAGTCCATACAGTGCCTTGCCTGTTTTATCAATCACTAGGCGTGTTGGTGGCGGGGTCATAGGAATATGTGTCACTTGTATTATCCGGGTGCTTCCTTCTTTCCAGTGGTAAAATCCCTGGTCAGTGGCACAGTAAAGTATGCGTGGTGTAGAATTCGTTGCTATTATACTCTGTACGTTCCCCTGAATAGCAGAAATGTGTAACCAGTGACTTCCATCGTCATGGCTCTCAAAAAGTCCTTGATCTCCTCCCAGGAAGAGATGGTTGGGATTGTTAGAATTGGTGAGTAAAGTGGGAGTCTGCATTCCCGAAAGTGTACCCCTTGTGATTGGATACCAATGCGCACCCAGATCTCGAGTCTCTAGCCAACCTGCATAGAAATAGTAAGCATAGAATTGTCCAGCGCCTCCAGTGCCAGCTTTCACTGAATAAGGGTAAGCAGAAGAAGATAAACCAGAAGGAGCACTGATCTGCCAGGAAGTTCCGTTATCTCGGCTGAAAGCGATCCCAGATTGTTGTCCCAGTCCGCTCGTTGGGATGACTATCAGAGCCAGGATGTTAGGATTGGATGGGCTTACTGCAATAGAAGTAACCATGTAATTACTCATTGCCCCGTGTGACTGCGGCCAGGAATGACCTCCATCTGTACTTGTGAACAGGCCATAATGTGTTCCTAAATAGAGTACCCCTGGTTTCTCTCCCAGGACTACACTATGTAGGTGTGTATGTGGATTGGAAAGTGGACGGCCTGTAATAATAGGGTCAGTACTATTATTGTAAGCGTTAAGAAACTGCCACGCTACAACGATAACAATAATCAGTATTCCAAAAACGAAAATTTGAGTGATTCTCCTGTGTCGGGAGGATTTTACTTTTGTGTGTCTCTCTTCTTGTTTTGAATGAGACGTGGAGGGTGTGGCAGATGACATAACAGTCTTATTCTATTCCTCTTACTAGTCCTGTTTATTGTTCCTGAGTAAATACAAAAGCAGTATATACCAGATCATTTAAGTAGTCTATCGGGATATATCCGTATAGATCTCTAAGGTGCTTGAGCAGTCATACCTGCAACGATTCAACGTAACAACTGATATAACTGTGATAATCGTTATAACTGATACATCTGCAATATTCGCGACAACTGCGACAACTGCGACAAATTCCAAGAAATATTCTGCTGTAACGTACAATTGGACACTCATTACCTTTTAAGGTACAGTACATGCTGCAGGCATATCTTTCCTTTGAAAGGGTATACAGTAGATGCGATTAGTCTCTGAAAGATGGCAATGGACCATTGCTCTTCTGTTCATTTGCTCACCCCTCAGCTTCTTTTTCATACCAGGTGTACGCGCTGATGGAGGTGCGCCTAATTTGGCGTATGTGTCGGGAACATCCTCAGGTGTTAGTGTTATTGATGTAGGACAGGCAAAAATAACGAAAACAATTTCTATATCGGGTGATCCGCAAACAATTTTGCTTAGCCAGGATGGTGGCTTACTCTACGTCTCACAACCCGCTCTTGGACAGGTGTCTATTATCAGAGCTAGCACAGGTCGCATATTCTGTATTGCACATCTTCCTGGTCAACCATCACTTTTGACAGTTGATCCTGATATGAACATCTTGTATGCTGCGGGAAGTGGATCAGCACAAGTAACCGCGCTTGATCCGACAAATTGTAAAATCCTGAATACTTTTGAAGTGAATGGTTCGGTATACGGATTAGCTGTAGCTCTGACTGCCGGATCAAATCTAAACGGCAGTGTTTCAAACCAACTCTGGATTGCCAGCACTGATAGCTTGACAATTTTCGATGATCAGACGCATCGAATGTTAGGAGCAGTTCCATTTCCAGATGGTCCACAGTATCTCTCGATACCTCCGGGAGAAACGGTGTACGTTACTACACGTCAAGGGAGTGTTGATGCCGTCAGTCTCCAGACTAGAGAAGTGCGTCGAATTCTCAACGGAGGAATATTTGGTCCAATGGATTACGATGCATTAACGGACGAGGTCTATGTACCTGATGAGCAGCACCAGGTGCTTAATGTCTTGAGTCCAGTTGATATGCGTGTTTCAGCTATACCAACAGAACCTGAACGAGTAATTCACACACAAGGTATACCTGAATCAGTTGCGATCACCAGCGATGGGCTACTCGGTTTTATAGCGCTTCGAGAGGGAAAAGTAGCCATGTGGGATCTTATAGCACATCGGCTGGTATATACAGTTCATGTCGGCGGAACGCCTCACTTTATTATCACCGGTCTTTATCCACCGCCAGTGTTAGATATCCCAACACCTGTAAATAATGCAATCCCAGCACAGCAAACTACTATACCTCAAGTGTTTTGGGTTATCCTGTTTTTTGCGTCGTTGGTTACAATAATCATCGCAACGACGATACTTTTGTGGCAACTTCGCCGATCGTTGAAATCTGAACATAGGCAGTGAATGAGGCATAGCTACTGTCAGTTCTCGCGTTTAATGCTATCTTGACAATCCCTCTCTAACCTGACACAATTTGCCAAACAACATAACGTATTTAAGAAAGGTCATATTGTGGTACAGTCGACGAATCAGCACGAAGAAAAGATAATACCTGCACAACAGACTATCAACGTTGCATTTCAGGGAGAACGCGGAGCCTTTGGGGATGAGGCTGTGAAGACTTTTTTGGTTCGCTTGCTCAACCAAATCCCTACAGGGGTTTTGCAGATGTTTTTAGGGCAGTTGCCAGGGGCGAAGTTGATGCAGGGGTAGTACCCGTAGAAAATTCGCAAGCAGGTAGTATTAATGAAGTGTATGATCTGTTGCGACAGTATGACCTCTTTGCCATTGGTGAGATTGGCCACCCGGTCAATCACTGTCTTTTATGCTTACCTGGACAACAACTTAGTGACATTACGCGAGTCATTTCTCATCCCCAAGCGTTAGCGCAGTGTGATGCATACTTACGAGAACTCAATGTTGAAGTTGTGGCAACGTATGATACGGCTGGTAGCGCTAAAATGGTGCGCGAGGAAAATCTTGCAGGAGTGGCTGCAATTGCAGGTGCAGGTGCAGCAGATCTATATGAATTAGAAATATTGGCTCGTAATATCCAGACAATTAAAGATAATTATACGCGTTTTATTGTGCTGGGTAGAGAACCTGCACCTCGTCGTGCGGGTGAGGCTAAGACCATGTTGGTGATGGCTACGGCGCATCAACCAGGCTCTCTCCATAAATGTCTTGGCGTACTGGCTGAACATCAAATCAACCTGCTGAAACTGGAGTCTCGTCCCTCTCGACAACGCATCTGGGAGTACGTATTTTACCTCGACTTTGAGGGGCATCGTGACGACTCAAGCGTTAGTACCGCGCTTGCCGATCTAGCCAGTTTTACTACTTTTTGCAAAGTATTAGGTTCGTTCGCGAGAAATGCATGATGTACTCGACCTATCTTGTTTCAGATACAAATTCTGGTCGCAAGCTAATAGCTTTACGCATATAAATATGCTCTATTTCTGACGCGCTACAGGTAGTGTTGACTAACAACAAAACTCGAATGCACTTTTCAAGGCTATCTGGAACTGGAATTTCACGCATGCATATGAGTGGAACCTCGTTCCAACCGATCTGTCGCGCTGCCAGAGCTGGAAATACAGCGTCCAGATCATCTGTAAGCGTAAAGCTAGCGCTTGCAATATCTTCGGTATGTACGTTATTCTCGTGTACCATCAAACTTAGAAGCTCAGTTGTAGCTGCTAGAATTTCCTCACGATCATTGTTATCAACAGTGATTGCCCCACGTATGCCTCGACAATACATTACCTTCTCTCTTTCAGTATTTTTCAACAAACTGGATTCAGTAAAACCAATTATGCCACATGTGAATGGTGAGTTATGTCTTCCATCAACTGATTCATTATGTGTGCTTCACGGACAATTGACTTCAGTTGGTCTGGGGTAATCGATTGACGCCCATCGCAGAGAGCGCTGTTTGGATCGGGGTGAACTTCTAAGATTAATCCATCTGCTCCTGCTGCGATTCCAGCTCGCGACATTGTTGGAACTAACTCGCGTCGTCCCGTTCCATGGCTGGGATCTACTATCACTGGCAGGTGGGTTAATTCATGTAATAGGGGTATGCATGAAAGATCAAGAAGGTTTCGTGTTTGTGTATCAAAACTGCGAATTCCGCGCTCACAAAGGATGACATTTGGATTCCCAGCCGACACAATGTATTCCGCTGCCAATAACCACTCTTCAATGGTTGCTGATAATCCACGTTTGAGCATAACTGGTCGATGAAAGCTATTGCGTCCTGCAGCATACAATAATGGAAAATTTTGCATATTGCGGCTGCCAATTTGCAAGATGTCAGCATATTCAGCTACGATTTCCACCATTTCAGGTTCCATAACTTCGGTTATAACAGGAAGACCGGTGAGCGCTCGCGCTTCTTTCAGGTAATGGAGTCCCTCGATACCGAGTCCCTGGAACTGGTAAGGTGATGTTCGTGGTTTGAATGCTCCTCCTCGCAAAATTTGTGCTCCTGCGGCTTTTACTGCAATTGCTGTGCTTAGCAATTGTTCCCTGCTCTCCACTGCACATGGTCCTGCAATAACAACAGGAGTTGCATTAGAACCGCCGATGGTGACTGATTGACTCTTTTCAGGATCACCTATCTCGATTCTACTGCTCTCAGCTTTGAAAGCTTTACTGACTAGCTGGTATTGTGTTTTGACCTCCACGACTCTCTCTACCGCTCTCTGCTGACTGATAGCTGCAAGTGTTTGTTTATCAAGCAGGCTGCCATCTAACACGATAACTTCGCGTTCATCCATCAGTGTCGAGACAGAATGTTTATGGTTTCCGATTACTTGCTCCAACAGTGTCTCTAACTGATTCCGTTCTTCATTACTAGCCTGATTTTGAATTGTGATAATCAATGTACTAGGTCCTTTCTGTAAATGATATTGGAATTACTTTTCCGTATGATAAAAAACTAGCTGAATGCTGTTTCACGTAATTGCTTTGCCTGTGTAAAATAAGACTCCAGGACTTCATCATCAAGGGTGATTAAAGCACGAATATTGTCAAGTTCTGATGCCAGCGTATCGAGCCAGATCAATATCTCCTCTTTATTTGTCACGCAGATGTCGCGATACATAGTTGGGCTTCCTGCCGCCAAACGCGACATATCACGGAATCCTCCGGCTGCAAGCTTGGTCAACTCTCCCCAGTTCTCCTTCTTACTCAAACATTGCACGAGAGCGCTAGAGAGCAGAAATGGCAAATGACTGATGCCTGCTACTAGTCGATCATGTCGATCAGCATCGAGAATTAACGGATGTGCTCCAAGCTTCATGACAATCTCGCTCAATTGCTCTACTCCTTCTGTTGATGTGTGTCCAGCAGGAATCAGGCAATAAGCGCAACCTTCAAACAATCCTGCTTCAGCAGCTTTGATTCCAGAAAGCTCTCTACCAGCCATTGGATGACCTCCCACCAGCCTTACATGAGCTGGTAACGATGTTGTTGCCCATTTGAGTATTTGGACTTTGGTGCTTGCTGTGTCGGTTACAAGAACTCCACGTTTGAGTCTGGGTGCAATATGCTCAAGTAGCTCACGCATAGCGAGAATAGGGGTTGCAAGTATCACCATATCCGCCTCCTCAACCGCATTTTCCGCCTTATCGCAGATTTCCGTGATCGCTCCTATTTTCCATGCCTGGTAAGTCGAGCTATGATTGCTGTCGTAACCAGATATATGCTTTGCTACTCCTGCCTGCTGCAGTGCCAGTCCAAGTGACCCCCCAATCAGTCCCAGACCCAACACAGCTAATTTTTCCATTGCATCACCTCGATCTTTTCAATCAATGCAAAAAGCAAACAAAAAAGCAGAGGTTCAATTCCTCTGCTTCCCTCCGGTCTATCTTCAGACCTGGAGTTTTTTGCGCAACTCAACAGGCCCTCGGTTAGACCGGAGGGCTAAAATAAAAGTACCATGCAAAAACTTTATTTAGTTGGGTTCGCAAATCAATATTCATGATGGTTGGATTGTACATGTAATTAGCTCATGCTGTCAAGAGCTAATTAGAGCCAATCTTGACATGGCTGCGGTCATCCTCTACACTCTCCATAAGAATTTAACATGAGCTTTTGTCTTGATCGATTGGAAGTATCCTTGGAAACCTTACCTGATATTATACGCATTCATTCTTCTAAGCTTTTACACGGTACTATACTACCGCCATCTTCAAAATATCATACTCTACGCTATATTTTAGCCGCATTCTTAGCTCTAGGAAAAAGTACCGTATTTTATCCTGCTATAAGCGATGATACAGATGTACTACTTCATGCATGTAGACAGCTCGGAGCGCACATTCATTGTGAGAGTCGAGAAGATGAGCGTAGTATTCTTTCTATCCTTGGAACAGGAGGAATACTCAGAACTCCATCGGAAGTCACAATTGATGTTGGTAATGCTGGTGCAGTCCTTCGACTTCTCCTGGGGATTTGTGCTCTGTCCCTCGAACCTATTACTTTTACGACACCCTATCCGCAATCGCTTGGTCGTCGTCCAAATGCTGACTTATTGCAAGCACTGACCCAACTTGGCGCATTTGTGGAGAGTCCTTCAGATGAGGGGACACTGCCGATTAAAATTCATGGTGGACAGGTTCACGGAGGCTATATACGGATTTCGGGTAAAAAAAGCTCGCAATATATAAGTGCACTCCTCTTTTTAGCGCCTCTTCTCAAAGAAGGATTGGAGATAGAGATTGTCGATGAATTAACATCTGCTTCTTTCCTCGATTTGACGATAGAAGTGCTTGAGCAGGCGGGAATTACTGTCATTATCAGAGAACCTTACAAACACTATATTGTCCCCGGAATGCAGCTTTATCAGCCAGGAGACTATGTTGTTCCTGGTGATTATCCTTCTGCTGCCGCGTTATTTGCCGCAGTAGCGATTGCCAAAGGCAAGATTGCGATTACCAACTTGCAAGCGGGTGATACAAATGGAGAAGCCATCCTGGAGGTATTTTCTGAGATGGGCATGACGATCTCAAGAAATGGGAACACTATAACAGCTATATCTGATGGATCTCTTCACGGGGTGACTATTGATGGTAATAGAACCATCGATAGCGTGCCGGTCATTGTTGCTGCTGCTTGCTTTGCAAATAGTCCCAGTCGTATTTATAACGTAGCGAACCTGCACGCAAAAGAAAGTGACCGTATCAATGATTTGGCACGAGAGTTGAACAAAGCAGGCTGTCATGTGATCCCGTCTGCAGATTCAATCGAAATTTATCCTGCTAAACCTGATGGCATACGGGGGGGCGTGGAATTTGATGCCCATTCTGACCATCGTCTCATACAGGCTTTCGTAGCAGTTGGGCTTGCTACTAAGCATCCTATTACAGTTTCTGGGGCAATTCATATAGCCAAAAGCTATCCACACTTCATACACGATCTCAGTAGGCTTGGCGCAAATATAGAGCCTGTATACTAAAAAAGTGATGAGAGAAAGAGTCTATATTTGATGCAGCGAATTTTTTTAACAGGTCTTTCAGGTTCAGGGAAATCTACCATTGGAAGGAAGGTATCGGAACTTTTACATTGGGAATTTATTGATACTGATGCACTTCTTTCGGAACGAAATGGTATGTCGATTGGGCAGATTCTGGTATGAATTTGGTGAGCAAAAATTTCGTCAAATGGAATCTGAAGCGCTCGCTTTGGCAGCTTACAATGAGCATGTTGTTATTGCTACTGGAGGAGGAGCTATAATTTCTGAAGCAAACCGTACTTTTATGCGGGAGAATGGCATGACTGTCTATTTGGAGACCTCAGTAGAGATTGCCTGGAAACGCATTCAAAAGCACGTTCTTCAATCCGGTAAAAGTGCGGAACGGCCCCTCGTTGTTGGTACAAATGGACAGCAACGTTTGCAGAGCCTATTTCAGACTCGCGCACAATGGTATGAAGAAGCGAGAATAAGTATTAATACCAATGAGAATACAGTGGATATCATATCTAAACAAATTGTCGCTTTTGCTCTCTCAAGTGGTTGTATGAATGGTTCATCGCAATCTCAAGAAACTGCAACGATTACAACTTAGCAATGTTACATCCAGAGCTATCATCCAATGGGGTGGACTGTATTATCTGCCAGAATTTATGAAATCATCGGGATTTTCACAACGTGTTTTTATCGTCACTGACTCAGACGTAGGTCACCTGTATTGTAAACCAATCTCGAGCTTATTAAGCGATGCAGGATTTTTCCCGCGGATTTTTACCATTGCTGCTGGGGAAAGTAGTAAATCAATTTGGTCCTGGCAAGAAATTCTCGATTGGCTCGTAGAGCAGAAAGCTGAACAACGTGAGCCAATTATTGCATTAGGTGGAGGTGTGGTAGGTGATCTTGCTGGTTTTGTTGCAGCTACATATCATAGAGGCATTCCACTTATCCAGATTCCTACTTCACTACTTGCCCAGGTAGATTCAGCCATAGGTGGCAAAACAGGCATTAATCATTCTCAAGGCAAAAATCTTATCGGAGCATTTTATCAGCCAGAACTTATTATTGTTGATCCTGCATTCCTTTTAACGCTGCCAGAACGAGTGTATCTTGAGGGCTGGGCAGAGATTGTCAAATACGGTATGATCCTTGATGTGGATCTCTTTGAGATGCTTGAAGGCAATACATCTTTGATGCTTGCTAGAGATGCTACATTACTAACGAAGATTATCACACGCTGCATTCAATTGAAAATGGATGTGGTTCAACGTGACGAGCGTGATGGGGGATTGCGTAACATCTTGAATTATGGACATACTTTTGGTCACGCTTTAGAGACAGTGACAGATTATGGATCCTGGTTACATGGCGAGGCTGTAGCTGTTGGGATGGCGGTAGCAGCACAGATCGCAGTAGTGAGAGGTTTACTTGCAAATGAGTATGCACTTCGCCAGCGCGAGCTATTGCTAAAACTTCGTTTACCTCAGAGTTGCCCAGGTATCGATGCCATTTCTCTAATGGAGAAGATGCAACGTGATAAAAAAGTGCGTTCAGGTCATATGAGGTGGATACTCCCAACGAAGATAGGACAGGCTGAGATCTATGATGATATTTCTCTCCCTTTGATTTAAGATGCAGTAGCAAAGGTATGTAGTGAATAATAGAGAGGTAACATGATCAAGATACTTGTGCTTCATGGCCCTAATCTGAATAAGTTAGGAACAAGAGAGCCTGAGATTTATGGTAAAACTACTTTAGAACAGATTAATGAAAAATTACGCGATTTGGCAGCTAACCTTGATAGCGAAGTAGAAATTTTCCAGTCAAACTCTGAGGGCGAACTTATCGACATTATTCAGAAAAAGAGTGAGACAATTAATGGACTTATTGTAAATCTCGGAGCGTATACCCATTACAGTTTTGCCTTACGTGATGCTATATCTGGATTGGCAAAACCAACCGTTGAAGTTCACCTCTCAAATATCTATTCGCGAGAACAATTTCGTCATAATTCTGTAACTGCTCCAGTATGCTGGGGTATGATTACGGGCCTTGGCTGGCGAGGATATCTTCTTGCCCTGGAAGCACTTGTTGGCCTTCTTCGTGAGGATGAGGAAATCTTGTGAAACAGGTTGGTCTGGTTGGATATCCAGTATCCCATTCTCTTTCGCCTATAATGCAACAGGCCGCATTTGACGCATTTCATATTGAAGCCAATTATGTATTATGGGAAACGCCACAAGATCAGTTGGCAGCAAAAATAGCTTCCCTTCGATCTTCGGGAATGTTAGGTGCAAATATTACTATCCCATATAAAGAAGTTGTCGTGCAAATGGTTGATGAATTTGATCCGTTTGCTGCTCGTATCGGCGCTATCAATACCATTGTGAATCGTGATGGTCGCTTATATGGGTACAATACTGATGCTCCAGGTTTCATCACGGCCTTGAAAGAATTTGATGCTTATCCCTTTGATTGCGCTGGAAAAAAGGTAGTGATTTTAGGTACAGGGGGAGCTGCTCGCGCGGCTGCTATGGGACTTCTGGAAAAAGGTATCGGTGAAGTGGTGTTACTTGGCCGCACTGAAGCCCATATACAAAACATAGTTCGTCATTTAAGCACATTTTCTGTTAAGTTTCATAGAACTGCTCATATTAGAGGAACTTTGTTTGGTTATCCTGAAGTGAGGGAAATTCTAGCTAATACTGATCTGGTTGTTAATGCTACTCCCATAGGATTAAGCATGGATGATTCGAAATTACTGATCGATGTTGATATGTTGCCGAGTACGGCGCTAGTGATGGATATGATATTTAATCCGTCGTTTACTCTACTACTACGTACTGCCAGAGCGCACGGATGCCAGGTCTTAAATGGTCTATCAATGTTACTTTATCAGGGTGCTTTAGCATTTGAACTTTGGACGGGCCGTCCCGCACCAATTGAGATCATGCAAAAGGCTATAGGTCTTGCAAAGGAAGGCTAAAAGGATGTTCAGATTTCTTACATCTGGTGAATCTCATGGGCCGGGTCTTACGGCCATAATTGAAGGTTTACCAGCTGGTTTAAAGCTAGATTCTGAGGAAATCAATTACCATTTGCAACGTAGGCAAGGGGGATACGGTCGGGGTGGGAGAATGAAGATTGAGAAAGATCAGGTAATTTTTCGCTCAGGTTTGCGCCATGGACTAACACTTGGTTCACCTGTTACCCTTGAAATTAATAACAGAGATTGGGAAAACTGGCAGCTAAAGATGAGCACTACCCCGGTGGATGAGCCAGTAGAGGCTGTTACACTAGCTCGTCCCGGCCATGCAGATTTTGCAGGCGTAATCAAGTATGGGTATGATGATATTCGCAATGTAATTGAACGATCCAGTGCCCGTGAAACTGCTGCACGAGTAGCTGTAGGTTCTGTATGTCTGGCATTCCTGAAAGAATTTGGTGTTGAGGTATATAGCCATGTTCTCTCTGTTGGACCTGTTGGCGATAAGAATGCACAGCGAAGTGCAGTTTCAAGTAATTTTACAGCAGCATACTGGGAGAAAGTTGAACAATCTCCAATGCGCTGTGGAGATAGCGAGCTGGAGAAGCAAATGATCAATTATATCCAGGATTGTAAATCACAGGGAGAAACCTGCGGCGGTGTATTTGAGGTTGTAGCTACGGGAGTCCCTATAGGCTTGGGTAGCTATAGTCAGTGGGATCGCCGCCTCAGTTCAAAATTGGCAATGGCACTTATGAGTATCCCATCGGTGAAAGGCGTTGAGATTGGAGGAGGTTTTGAGTCGAGTGCCTTGCCGGGTTCCCAGGTTCATGATGTTGTTCAATGGAGTGGCGAACAAGGTTGGCAGCATCTTACCAATAATGCTGGAGGGATAGAAGGCGGCATGAGTAATGGAGCGCCAATAGTCGTCAAGGCTGCCGTAAAGCCAATATCCACTCTTGCCCATCCTTTACCTACTGTTGACATTCGAACGCATGAAAATGTAAGTAAGGGACGCTATGAACGTAGTGATGTTTGTGTTGTGCCTGCCGCGGGAGTTGTAGGTGAGGCGATGCTGGCTATCTCACTGATCGATGCATGGTTTGAGAAATTCGGCGGAGATAGTATGGACGAGATACAAAGAAATTTTCATTCATATAAAGCCGGTATCGAATCAAATATATGACAATGTAGTGGATGTACGTTCATTCGTCGGGCTTGTTGATATCTTCACTGGTAGAGTGTTTCTTCTTGTTGACCCTCCTTTCAATACGTGTATAGAATATAGATCAGATAGAAAACCATAGAGTCTAGTAGCTTGAGAAAGTGACTCTTTAACTCTTTTAAACGAAGCTGTTAAAGTGAAGGAGAGAACTGTATCATGCAATTCAATCATGTTTTCATACCCTATGGCGGTTACTGGTCGACACCGTTTACGCGCTGGCAGGTGATACAGGCGTAGCTATTGTCTTGCGTGTGGATGTAGCTTGAAATTGCACCTACTTTCAATCTGATTTGTTGTAAGGTCAAGGGAAGTGACGATGACAGTGACAGGTGTTCCGCAGGTTGGAGAATTGATCCAGTTGGATGAATTGGTGGCACTGATCGCTCGGCAGGCGAAAGTTGAAGGTCCAACCTATCCCGCCTGGCCAGGGCTTACATTCTACCGCTTCGAACGGAAGATCACCCCACACTGGGATGAAGTTGGCTCGGTGTCACTCTGTTTGGTAGCACAGGGCCGCAAGCGAGTCCGAATAGGGATGGTAGACTATTTTTATGATCCTTTTCACTACCTGGTTATGACTCGTGGGCTGCGCTTCCAGGCGGAAATCCTCGAAGCGTCACCGTTACGCCCATTCTTCTCATTAGTTCTTCAGGTTCAACCTGACCTGGTTACTGAGGTCTACGACAGCATAAACCGCTTGGACCCTACACTGTTAAGTAATGAGTCAATGCCTTTATTGCCTGATGCTCATGTAACTGTGCTTGATCGGTCTCTGGTTGGAGCAGTACAACGATTTCTGTTTGCTTTGGAATCAGATGTTGAACGCAAGCTGTTGGCACCTATGTATCTTCGAGAGATTGTTTACAGACTGTTGAGAGCTGAGCAGCGTGCACGGCTTCTGGAGAGTGTAGCGCAAGAAGTTCAGGGTAATGCTGTTACCAAGGCGATTTGTTTCATGAAACAGGAAATGCACAGGCCGCTTACGGTGCGAGATCTGGCAAATGCTGTAAATATGAGCGAAAGCCGCTTCGCTCATAAATTCAAAACGTCGACAGGTGCATCTCCGCTGCAATTCCTCAAACAACTTCGTTTGGAACAAGCAAATAGGCTTCTCATGAGTGGAGCAAACGTGAGTGAGGTTGCTGATAGAGTGGGATATGCAAGCCTCTCACATTTCATTTGCGAATTCAAGCGCTATTACGGCGAGCCTCCCAGGACTTATGCACGAAGGCTAAGGAACTTACAATCTGTCGCCGCAAGAGATGCTAGCAGTAGTGTGTAAAAGAGATTGAGTCCGTGTGATTTTTAAGATTATTGCCTGTAAATAGTCTGATAAAATCCCTTTTCGCGCAAAAGTACAGTTTTGGGCACAAATCTAGCAGAAACGCGATAGCATTCTATTGAAAAGTACCGCATACTTGGTACAGAACTGTCATTTATCTGCATTGCGGATAGGAGGTATTTTAATGGCGCGGCTTTTAATGATTGTTTCCAGTGCACGCAGTATTGACCTTATATCCGAGAAAGGGCATACAACCGGGTACTGGGCTGATGAGGTACTTAAACCTTACGACAAGTTCGTGGCTTCTGGTGTAGATTTAGTGGTTGCCACCCCTGATGGAGTATCACCACATGCTGATCCTTTCGGACTTGAACCACGATTTCACTATCCAGATGAAGACAAAGATTTCCTTTCTCAAGTCTTGCGTAGCTTTGCGCCAGACATGGATGACATTCTGGTGACGCTCCATCATTTCTCTGAACTAGATCTGATAGCGGCGCGGCGGGTGTTCAATGCCTTGGTTGACAGCGGACTCGATCGTGATACTGCATGGAATGCAGTTACCCGGGGAGCAAGTTTTGCCTGGCGCAATGACCGGAACTTTATTGATGTCCTGTCTACTGATTCTGTTGTGAAGAGCAAGTTAAGTCACGAGCATCTACGTGCCCTGGTCTATGAGGTAAAAGATGAGAGTGCAGCACGGGCAAAGCATGTGGCCGAACGGCTCGCTTCAATTGAAATGTTGCAACACCCTCGTAATCTCAGTGAAATGACTGACGAGGAGATTATCAGCTTCGATGCAGTTTTCTTCCCAGGAGGTCACGGGCCTATGGTGGATCTGGCTTCTAATGCTAATGTTGCTCGGGTACTTGCGTTACTACACATGCAACAAAAGACGGTATCTGCAGTCTGCCACGGTTCTGCAGCTTTTCTATCAGCTGGCGCTGGCCCTGAAGGAGCCTGGCTATTCGATGGCTATAAGGTTGCTGGATTCACCGATGAAGAGGAGGATCAAACGCCATATGGCAAACTGGGTATAGCCTGGTATCTGGAAAAAGAGTTAAAGAACTATGGGGCTGTTTTTGATGATGGAGATGCTGCCTGGGTGTCCCACGTAGTAGTAGATCGTAATGTGGTAACGGGCCAGAATCCCGATTCTTCCGAGGCGACGGCAGAAGCTATTTTGAAGAAACTGGGGGTAGAGGTCAAATGAATAATCAAGATGTAGCTCGTACGTTTTTTGCTAGAATGGACTCTCATGATTCCAGTGGCGCTCTTGCACTTGTGGCTCCACAAGCAGAGATCACGCTGGTTCCATTGAAATCTCCAAGGGGATGTAGAGCTAGTTGGGCTCCAGTATTTCGAACAACTTTTGAGTGCGTTTCCTGATCTCTCAGTGAGGGTGCGACGTCTCTTCGTTGGCAATGACAACACCGCTGTAGCAGAGATTACGATTGAGGGAACCCAGGCGGCCGACTTCTTCGGCGTTATCAATCAGGAGAAACTGATGGATCTTGAACAGGTCTGGTTTCTCCATATTAATGATGGAGTAATTGATCGTATTAAGTCCTATTGGTGTCAGAACCGCCTCTACCGAAGATTGGGTGTGAAGCGTCTGGACCACGTTACCATTACTTCGTAAGAGAGGAGAAATGCACATGAGTGTGACAAGTGTTCCTGGTGCAACTGAAGTAGTAACAACATTTTTTGATGCCTATAGTGAGCATGATGTAGAGCGTATGGTTGAGTTCTGCTCGGACAATGCTGACTTCCACTATGTACCATTCGAACTATGGGGTAAGCAACGTGTGATTTGGGGTGACGGGAAGGTACGAACCATTGGTAAGGTTATCTGGACGACACTTATCGACTCGTTTCCTGACCTCACCACCAGGATCATGTATATCACCTCTGATAACGAGGGGAATGTAGCAGCAGAAGTGATGATCTCTGGCACGCAGGCTAAGCCATTTGGCACAATGGGCAATCAAGGGCTCCACTATGATCTGCCGCACGTCTTTTTGTTTCGTATGAGCAAAGAGGGCTTGATCGAAGAAATAACTGGCTATTGGGATACTGCCGATTGGTACAGGCAACTTGGAAGGCTCGAAGTCGACTAACAACATATCAGGAGAAATGTGAATTGATGCAGTAAAGGAGGATACTATGGCTCGCATGAAGCGGGAGGAGTGGTACAACATCGCCCGTGATGTCGATTGGACCAGGTCCTATGTCGACGAAGAGGCAGTTTTCCCTGAATGGATGTCAGGCGGTGGCAAGGTGCCTCGAGAGGCATGGAAGGCCTGGGATGAGCCGTACAAGTGCGCCTACAATGACTATGTAGCAACACAGCGCGAGAAGGAAGGTTCAGTCTATGCGGTCAAGGCCGCATTGCAAAGGTCCAATATTTTCGAGTCATTGGATGAGGGATGGAAGTCGACCGCTAAGGAGCACTTCGGTGCTGTCTCACTCATCGAGTACCTGGCTGTACTTGCTGAGCAGCGCATGGCACGCTTTGGACTTTCTCCTGCCTGGCGCAATATGGCAGTGTATGGAACATTGGATGAAATTCGGCACACCCAGATGGATCTGTATCTTGCTCATGAGTTTATCTCTCGGGATCCACAGTTTGACTGGGCGCTCAAAGCCTACCACACCAATGAATGGGGTATCATCGCAGCCAGGGCGACCTTTGATGGTATGATGCTGAATCCAAGCGTGGTAGACATCGCCATTCAACTGCCTTTCACCTTTGAGACTGGCTTTACCAATCTGCAATTCGTAGCCCTAGCAGCCGACGCGCTCGATTCTGGAGATATCAGCTTTGCTAACATGATCTCTTCCACTCAGACTGATGAGGCCCGTCATGCGCAGCAGGGTGGCCCGACACTTGAGATTCTTATGCAACATGACCCAAAGCGAGCGCAGTGGATGATTGATAAAACATTTTGGATATCAGCTCGCTTGTTTTCGATCCTCACGGGCCCAGGTATGGATTACTATACGCCACTTGAACATCGTAAGCAGTCCTACAAAGAGTTCATGGAGGAGTGGATAATAGCAGAATTTCTGCGTCTGATTGAGGATTATGGTCTGAAGAAACCCTGGTACTGGGATGAGTTCATCGCTGGTCTGGACACGTGGCATCACTCGTTGCACCTGGGTGTCTGGTTCTGGCGTCCAACGGTTTGGTGGAAACCACAGGCAGGTATTTCTAAAGCCGAGCGAGCCTGGCTGCAAGAAAAATACCCTCATTGGGAAGAGCAATGGGGCCCTATCTGGGATACGCTAATTGACAATGTCAATGCTGGTAATATGGAAGGAACGCTTCCCGAAACGTTGCCATGGCTATGTAATCTGTGTCACCTGCCTATTGGTACCGCTGCTTCTCCCAACAATCCTAAGTACCCTGTACGAAGCTATCCTCTTAAGCATAACGGCTATACCTATCATTTCTGCTCCAAGCCATGTCGGCAGATCTGGTGGGAGGACAAGGATACCATGCATCAGAAGACCGTTGTTGAGCGCTTGCTCACCGGGGAGATTCAACCTCCAGATGTAGGTGGCATACTGGCCTGGATGGGACTGACCCCAGAAGTAATGGGAGACGATGCCTACAATTACAAGTGGGCGGAAGAGTATCGCAATCCGGCGGCAACTACAGAATCATAAGGAGGAGAGAATGTCTGATCCACAGCCTGTCCCTATCAATGCCAAGTTTGATGATGACTTCGTCACTCAGTTGGTCGTTGTACTGGATATAGATACCATGCAGGAAGTAGCTGCTAAGGTGGCCCATCACGTGGTGGGTAAGCGCGTACCTGCTAGAGATGCTGATATGGTGGTGCGTTATCTGGGTCGTGACCTGCCTTCCGATATGACAGTCGCTGAGGCTGGAATCGCGCCGATGCAGAATGTCTACGTTGACTGGGTCGAGAAAGGAGCTATGCCGTGAAGAATGCAGTCGGTCCGGTGCTACGCATGTCAGAAGACATTGATGCGATTATCGCGGCAATTGAGGAAGACAACCCAGGTACGACAATCGAAGTCACTGATCGTGGAGCCTATGTCCGCATCCAGGCAGAGCGTCGTATGAAAGTAACCCGTGCCTCAATCGAGCGGAATGTTGGGCGCACCTTTGAAATGCGGGAGTTCGAGCCTTTGATGTCTGCCTTTTCAGGTCGCATCGAGACAACCTCGGATGCTATTTTGTGGTCGTATAAGCGAGAGGAGGAACTTGTCTAATGAGTCAGGCACCAGCACGTAAATTACGCACCTGGAGTAGATTTGGTCAAATACGCCGAGTGCCGAGCGAATATGAAATTGTTACGCATGATGCCAATTACACGACTCGTAAAGAGCGGACGGCAGCCCTGGAATCTAATCCCACTACGCCGGTTAATATGTGGTACCTGACCTATCGAGATAACTCACCATTGCAAGCTGAAGATTGGCATGGCTTTCGTGATCCAGATGAACTAACCTATCGCAAGTACGTAACTATGCAGGATGAGCAGGAGACGGTTGTGGAAGGCATCATGGATGAGTATGGTAGGGTGAATCATGATGCTAGTCTATCGCCACAGTGGTTGAGAGTACTCTCGACCGTTTTTACACCTATGCGCTATCCTGCTCATGCCATTCAGATGATGCAGGCATATCTGGGTCAAATCGCACCCTCTTCCTACATCACCAACTGCGCAGGATTTGCTGCTGCGGACCAGTTACGTCTAGTATCACTCGTAGCGTATAGAACACGCCAACTGCAAATTGTTCACCCGGATTCAGGATTTGCTACTGATGAGCGACAGATCTGGGAGGCACACCCAGACTGGCAACCCACGCGTCGCGCGCTGGAGACCGCACTTATCGCTTATGACTGGGGTGAGTGTTTGACCGCTGTCAATCTTGTCCTCTTCCCAACGATCAGCGAAATCTTGCTGCGGCAACTGGGGATTGTGGCAGATGCTAACCAGGATCAGCTGACCTGGCTGCTCTTAGCTAACCTGAACATCGATGCCGAGAGAAACTCCCGCTGGAGTGCTGCGCTAGCGCGTTATGCTATTTCGAAAAGACCTGAGAATGCCTCTGTGCTCAGGAAATGGGTGCATCGTTGGACTTCCAGGGCGGATGAGGCGGCGGCTGGTCTATCTAATATGCTAGCCGAGATTCCGGAGTTCAGTCGGGATGCAGATACAGTCATGGCCGCAGCGAAGGCAGCACGTGAACGTGTATTGTCTGAAGCGGGTATTCTTGCAGCTATAGAGTGAGGTAAAACAGTCACCAGTATATCTTGTAAATCAGGGACTTTAAGCAGTCTGAAGAAGAGGCAACGAAGACTGTGACAGCTTATCCACAATTGGGAGGAATAGTTATGCCGGGTGAGTTCGTTGCTTTGATCGCCCGGCAAGCATTAGATGAAGGGCCAACCTGCACCTCCTGGCCTGGACTCATGTTCTACCGTATTGAACAAAACGCATCTCGACCCATTGGGATGAGGTTAGTTCTGAGTCATTGTGTATGATCGTTCAGGGCCGTGAACGCATGCGCTTTGGTTCGGTTAACTACTTTTACGATCCGTATCATCACCTTGTTATCAAGCGCGGATTGCGTTTTGCGTTTTCAAGTAGAGATTCTGCAGGCGTCAATACAGTATCCCTTTCTTTCTTTTGTTCTGCAATTGGAGCCTGATCTGGTGAATGAGGTTAATGACGAGATGAATCGTCTCCTTCCTAAGGAATTACGCATTGAACCGACTCCACCTATGCCAGATGTGTATGTGAGGGTGCTTGACCTGTCACTTGTAAAAGCGATACAGAGGTTCCTGATTGCGCTAGAGTCCGAATCTGATCGTAGAGTGTTGGCACCTATTTACTTAAAAGAAATCGTCTATTGGATGTTGCGATCTGAACAGAGCCTATGGCTAGAAGGGGGAGCCGCTCATAAGATACCGGGCAGTGCTATCCCCGCAGTAATATCTTTCATGAATGAGAAGATGGATCAGACACTGACAGTGCGTGATCTTACTGAAGCAGTGTGTATGAGCGAATCGAGTTTTGCTCGTTTGTTTAAGACAACTATGGGTGTCTCTCCACTTCGGTTCCTTAAGCAGATGCGGTTAGAACACGCTCGTGAATCCCTTCCAAATGGATTCGCTGTAAAAAAGGCTGCAAGCAATGTCAGTTACACGAGTGTGTCGCACTTCAGCAGTGAATTCAAACGACATTTTGGTGAGTCTCCCAAAGCTTATACAAAAATGCGGCGAGATTTGGGTCTGGACGCAATGAGAGATATAAACCATACATAAGAGAGGGATTGAGTGATGCAGTGGTATGAGATCATGCCGTTTGAAGATCTTTGGATTGGAGAGATGCTGGGAGTTGAGGCAGGAGGTATCAAAATACTGTTGTTGAACGTAGAAGACGAAGTTCGGGCTTATCTGGATAGGTGTCCTCATAGAGCCTCAGCACTCAGTGAAGGAACGCTAGAGGATCATACTCTAACCTGCGCCACGCATTTGTGGGAATTCAATGCTCTGACTGGCCGAGGGATCAACCCAGAAACTAGCGAGTTGATCCGTTTTCCAGTTCGAGTAGAGAATGGGATGATCTTTGTGGAAGTCCCTGAAGCAGGTGCGGTTCCTCAACATGTCGATCAAGGCGAAGATTGACATTCTTAAAATGAATTGTTACTCATTGCTCCCCATGCTGTAATCCGTCCCGGAGAAGTAACTAAATGATCAGATAGCCTGGAGAAGGCCTGCGCAAGAGCTCAAGTTCATCAACTCCAAGCGCCTCGGCAATTCGGCTTAGTTCACTCGATTCTGGTTTATATTGCCCTTGCTCTAGAGTGATGATCGTGGATTCCTCTAGCCCGGCACGCTGCGCAAGCTCTAATTGTGTTAGTCCTGCTTTTGCCCGAGCCTCTGCTACAGCAGCCCCTAATTGAGCTCTTGATACTAGCATGGTTGTGTTCTCCTAAAGTCAGTAGACTCGACAACAGTGTACAATAGTGTAAGATTACCATAGATTGCCACCGATTACCAATACTGAAAGGTCTAAGGAGAAAGAGCGATGGAGAGTGATCTGATCAATGTAATGGGGTACGATGTCTCTGCCGCGGAGGTTGAGGAAGGCTTACTTCAACATCCAGCAATTGAGGAAGCTGCTGTAATAGGCGTGCCTGATGCGTACCTTGGCCAGACAATTAAAGCCTTTGTTTCACTCAAGCCTGGTGCTCAAACAACGCCGAAGGAAATTATTGCCTTTTGTAAGGAGCATATGCCTCGACATCAGTATCCAAGGCAAGTCGAGATCGTTGAAGTGCTCCCTAAGAATGAAGCTGGAGATATTTTACGTCAACAACTGCGTTTGCAGGAATCAGCCCGATTACGTGGTCAGACACACCCAACTACGTAAAATTATGGGCTGGCTAGGGTATTCATGTATGAGAGAAGTGATAACGTCCTATGCTTCATTCTGAATATTTCTCGCCAATTCGCGAACAGCAGCGACAAAGCACTCCATTGGCGGGCGCACAATACCAGCGCCCACCTGGCCAACACCAGGCAAACGATGAGCAATGCCGGTATTGATAATAGGCAACAAATTCTGGCGTATTACCTGCCTGATATCTATGCCGGTTGGAGTCCCACGGAAACTCAGTGGCGGAAGTTGATATTGACTGTCTTCAGTCACCGTAATATCGTACATCTCCAGAGTATATTGCAACGCATCGGCAGGTGTCCCACCAATGAACTGCACAATCGCTGGGGCTGTAGCCATGGCAAAAGCTCCAATACCCGCTGTCTCCGAAATAGTGCTATCGCCGATATCAGGGTTCGCATCTTCCTCTGAGTAGCCACTAAAATACAATCCCTTAACTTTCTGAGATGGACCAACGTACCAGTGGTCACCCAATCCACTCACTCGAATGCCGAAGTCCGTGCCATTGCGCGCCATGGTAGTTACCACACTGCTGAAAGGAATGCCATGCGCTGCCAGTGTTACCGCCTTACATGCAGCCATCGAGAGATTCAGATAAAAAAAGTCGTTGCCGTGAATATAGCGCAACACACTGGCTGTCTCCTCAATCGAGTTTCCAGTTTCAACCAGATATGCTGCGATCTCGCGGAAAAAGAGAGAAGTGGCTGCCTTGTTGCGATTGTGTAACTCGTCGCCCATTTGCAACGCTTGTGCCGTCATGGGCTTTACTTCCAGACCACCTGTAGCTCGCACCGCTCGAGCCAGTGCTGGCCCAAGCACTTGCTCAATCCAACGCAACTTTGCGAGTACCTCGGGGCCGTTGGCGCCGTAGCGCAATACCTTGCCCAACCCCTCATTTAGCGTGCTGAACGTCTGGTGTCCATGAATAGGCTCTTCTATAACCAGTACCGGCATAGAGGCAGAGATGAGACCCGCCATTGGCCCGACTGCGTTATGGTGATGACATGGCTCGAAAGCAATTTCACCACTCGACGCTAACCGCTCTGCCATCTCATGGTCCGAGGCCAGCTCTTCATAGAGCAGGGCGCCAATGATCGCGCCTCGCAATGGGCCAGACATGCGCTCCCAGGTAATTGGGGGACCAGCATGCAGCAGCAGGTGCTTATGCATTCCTGGAATCACCTCGTGAGCAGGACGTACATCAACCAGACGAGGACGCGCGGTTATCATGCGCTGTACTGCCTCCTGGTTGGCATGATCAACTCGATCATCTCTCAATAGCAAGCTCAGTGATGCATCGGTATTGCCTGCTGCTGGCTGCCAGGCAACCCTGGTTAGCGGTGCGCCTTGAGAAGCCAGCGGATCAGCGAATAGGTCAGCTCCTACATTTATGATGTGTAATGGAGTGTTAAATAAATCAGGATCGAGCGTACCAGTCATTATTGACCTCCTATACTTGATGAAGAGCATCTCTCACCAATAACGCTGCTCCCTGTGCAGCCATCAGATTGCTTTCAAAGACCATAGCACCAGCTGCCTCAAGCGCTGTCCGTTGCATCGAGAGTCGTTGTGGATCGCCCTCGGTACCGCATAACGAGATAATTACTGGGAGTGAACGTCCCGAAACTTTGGCCTTCTCTTGTGCCTGTACAATAGCTGGCGAATACACAGAAGCTGGATTTTGGTGCGCGCAGAAACCTAGCACGATATCAAGCAAAATTACTGCTGTTTCCGGATCATCTGCCGCATTGGTCAGGTAACGCAAACTTGATGTTGGATCAATCATCGGATGGGGTCGTCCACGTGTAAATTCGTCGGAACCCAGGTCCAGCGCTGTGTGGCCGCGAAAAGTTTCACCAACCGTCAATGCCCATTCAGGACGAAGAGGAATATTGGAAGCAATTGGTCCAAGTTGCTCGCTAAGCAGCAGCATTGCTTCGTCACACAGCGTACCACCTGAATAGAGTGCACGGATATATCGTTGCGAAGAAGCCAGCTTTGTGCGCTCCTTTGGCAAATCATATTTGTTGATTGTGTCTTTGTCTGGTATTCGCCTGCGATCACCTCCTGCCAGTGATACAGCTAATTCAGCACCTTCGGTCAACGTCCTTGCCATGTGCGTATTTCCTAATACTGAAGCGAACCTTTCCGGATCAGCTCCAAGGAAGACAACCACTACAGGTTTCATAATCTGGGTCGAAGCCAGAATTTCGCGAGCTACTCGTTCAGCCGGTGGTTTGGAGACCAGGACGATGACTTCTGTTTGCTCATCATTCGCCAGCAAATCAATTCCGCGATGCATCATTACACCCCCTATAGCTTCAGACAAATCGCGACCTCCGATGCCAATGGCCTGTGAAATGCCCATCCCTGCTGCGGCTATCAGGCAGATAAGCTGCTGCATGCCAGTGCCCGATGCTCCAACGATGCCAATGGAGCCGCGTGATACGACGTTACTAAAGCCAAGCCCAATGCCGTTAATGATTGCTGTACCACAATCTGGACCCATCAGTAGGAGACCTTTGCTAATAGCCATAGCTTTCAGACGCTCCTCCTGTTCAACAGGCACATTATCACTGAAGAGGAAGACATGCATTCCGTATCGTAGTGCCTGCTCTGCTTCCAGCCAGGCATGTTCACCAGCAACGGAAATTACGGCCAGGTTCGCTGCTTCATTGCGTTTTAGCGCCATCTCCAAAGAACGTGCTGGCAGCGTTTCACTTCTGCTCTGAGTGCTACGATCACCTCGTGAAGTCAGTCGGTCTTCTGCAACAATCAGTGCTTCTTCCGCATGTGCATCATCGATTGCACGCACCACGATAAGTAAATCCTCGGAGCTTGGTGGTGCCTGCTGTTCGGCAAAAAATGCATCCGGCATCAAGTTGGCATTGAGCAGCAACTCAAGGTTCACTTCTGTAGCCATGACTGCTCCGATGTCTTCTACCCCAGGCAGATCTTTAGTTGCCTGAGCTACAGACATCAAAGTGATCGAATCATAGTACGTATTTCGTTTGAGCAGTGCTCGGATGACCATGGATAACCTCCATTTTAATCGATTATACCTTCTAATGCTCGCAAGCCTAGCAGCATACCCAACAAGGTATCACCGCCAGAGCTTGCACCAAAAGCCAGCACATGATCAGCGGCTTTGAATACAGTCTCAAATTCTTCGTCAGGTAGCATCAAAGTCAGTAGTAATGTGCCAAGTTGCTCTGATACTTCACCTCGGGATGCAAATTCCAGCAATGCGCCACTTAACTTTGTAGTGCGAGGTTTAGCCTCCGAGGCAATTTTTGAAGCAATGTGTTTTCGGGATCTAAAATCTGTGCTAAGTTGCGTGCTTAACAGCGCCATAATAGCTGCAAACCCCCCAAGTACATCATCTCCAGAGGGAGTGAGGCCGGGTCCTAAACCAGCCAGACCACGCGTAGCTTCTTCAATACCCATAATATTTTGCTGCCAACTTGCCTGGGCGAGCAGTCTCAAATTGGGTATAGCCATGCGTGAAAGAGGAGTTTCTTGATGAGGTTGCTCCAAGAATAAAGGTCCAATGAGGGGAGCTAACCCATCCTGAAGTTGCTTTTTTGCAAGAAATTGTGTAAGCGAACGAGTATGTTGCGCTACTGTTTCACGGTTCCACTGGTACGAATTTACATCCGGTCTTGGTTCCCATAAAGGTGTATGGGCAAGATGGAATGAGAAGTTGCAGTTAGGTATAACTAATGTACCCTTGCCAACGAAGACTTCCATACCGCGTTGCAGATTTGGCAATAACTCATCTGACACAACTGAACGCAGCCGCACGCTATTTGGCATGCGAGGCAATTCATCACTGAGTAAAGCCAGCAGGGTTTCATCGAAAGCAATGTTCGTGGCCTTGTTAAATATGCTGTGGACGGTGCCAACCCGATGCTCTTGTAAAAATATTGGTAGGATGGGACGGCTATAATCTACAGCTATATGAGAAACGGCCATATTCTTCCTCTTGGCAATGTATGTCTGCAATGTTTCCCAAAATCTTATCACATTTGTTGTTCGTTGTGTTTATTCAGCTACTGTTTCAAAAATGGGGATAATGCTTGCGAATTGGGAAGTGAAAAATGCCTATATCAAGTATTGTTTGAACCAATCTGTTGCTAGCCGGGCTACTTCCTCCAGCGCGCCAGGCTCTTCAAACAGGTGCGTTGCCCCTGGAACAATCACTAACTGCTTTTTCCCTTTTAACCTTCCATAGGCTTCGCGATTCAGTTCGATAACTATATCATCGTTGCCACCGACAATTAATAGGGCAGGGGACTGAACAAGCACGAGCGCTTCTTTAGCCAGGTCAGGCCGCCCACCACGAGAAACCACTGCCCCGATTTTAGAACCTTCTGCGGCTGCGGCTTTGAGTGCAGCGGCTGCTCCTGTGCTCGCTCCAAAATAGCCGATCACCAGGTCTTTTGTGCGCTGCTGTTTTTGTGACCACCTCGTAGCCTGGAGTAGGCGTTCGGTCAGTAGATCGATATTAAACCGGGTCTGGTAGACTGTGTCTTCCTCCTCTGTAAGTAAGTCAATAAGCAGTGTCCCGATACCTGCTTCACGCAGTATTCGGGCTACAAAATTGTTTCTGGGGCTGAATCGACTGCTTCCACTTCCATGAGCGAAGACTACGAGTCCTCTTGCCTGTATAGGTAGAGAAAGTGATCCTTCAAGTTTAGTGGAATCGATTGGGATTTGTACAAACTGTTCAAGATGATTTGTTGCCATTTTAATACCTCCCAAGTGCAGTTTTCGATGTATCTTTGCCGGATTTCTTCTCTTCATTCCATGTTGTGGGTGTATTTTGTGGTCTGCTCGGTATTGTCGATGTTCTGTGATTTGCCCATTCGAGCAAGCGACGTACCTCATCATCGGACGTTTGCGAAAATTGTCTGTACCAATAGCTAACGGCGATGAACGGTTCCGGTCTTATAACACATACTAGCTCATCTACTTCCACAGCAAACTCATCGCAAGTTGAAGGCGCTGCGGTTGGAACAGCAATGATGATGCGGCTGGGCTGTCTCTGTTTAATGGCCGCGACAGCAGCGTGCATCGTTGCACCTGTCGCAATGCCATCATCCACAAGTATGACCGTGCGACCGCTTATGTCATACGCAGGGCGGTCTCCGCGATAGAGGAGTTCACGTCTCTCCAACTCATGTTGCTCGTACACTGCAATCTTTTCGATCAACTCGTTGGGGATATCGAGGAATTGCACAACATCGTTATTGAGAATGCGTACACGGCCAGTCGCGATAGCTCCCATCGCCAGTTCTTCTTGCCCCGGTACGCCAAGCTTGCGGACGACGATGACATCAAGTGGAACATGTAGTGCTTGAGCAATTTCAAATCCAACAGGTACACCACCACGAGGCAAAGCAAGCACAATCACATCCTGCTTATTAGCATATGCTGTAAGCTTTGCCGCCAATAGTTTTCCTGCTTCTTTTCGATCATGGAATTGTGTAAACATTTTAGTTTCTCCATTTCTTAGAGACTATGTACCCCAATCTACTTGCAGGTATCTCTCAAGCAGGCGTTTGCGCCAAATCCAGCGCAGAGTCAGAGCCCAGATCACTGAGACGACCCCTATCAGTACATACACGCCGATTGGTAGTGGCCTTATTTCGAAAATCGCACCTAGTGGAGGTATTGCCAGCATTACTCCATAACCTACGAGCAAACCGAGCGCCATAATCGTTGGTCTCCAATCGCCGCTAAGTGTATTCCCTCCCACCCAGGCGTTTGTGGGTGGCACGACAAAGGGAATGAGAAGCAATCCACAGACAACGGCGAGGGTAGTTAACGCACTCTGAGCAGCCGTTAACTGGGAGGTCAAAGAGAGCACTGCAAAAAATACTCCCAAACCAGCCAGGCTCAGTGTAGTTGACGCTGGAATGATGAAATGCAAGAATGAGCGGTATAGATGACTACGTGGTGAAAGACCTGTTTGCGTCCAGGTCGCCAATCCAAGAGTAGGGATACCCTCAGTTATAAAAGTCAGGATTGCATTCTGCTTGGGCACAAGAGGAAATCCGTCTACTATGGTAGTTCCTACAAGTAATATTGTCATATATAAAACGCGGGTCAAAAAGAGTTTCAAAATATTTTGCATACCATTGCGAATGCGTTGCCCTTCAAGAAAAACCTGGGGGAGGGATTCGAATGAGTCACCAAGTAGTATGATATCGGCAACGCTTCTTGTTGCTTGGCTTCCGCTGTTCATGGCAATTCCAAGATCAGCTTGCTTTAGAGAGAGTACGTCATTCACGCCGTCGCCAATCATTGCTACATAGTGATTACGGCTGCGTAGTGCCTGTATCAGGCTCTCCTTTTGCTGTGGTGTGATTCGCCCGAAAATCGTAGTCTCTTCTGCAATCTGAGCTAGCTGTGCCATGTCCATTTCGGTCAAATCATCGCCTGAGACCATCTTTATTTCGTTGGGGTCAAGTCCAACTTGCTTTGCAAGTGCCGCAACCGTCTTGGGATGGTCACCAGAGATAATCTTGAGTTGAATACCTGCCTCAGCGAAACTGGTTAAAGTCTCCAACACCTGAGGTCGCAACTCGTTCCGCAGGCTTATCAGCCCAAGTGGAATCAGTTCATCCGGTAGGTGTGGTTCACCTTCAGAATCGAGTAAGGGAGAAAGGGAAGATGAGCGGGCGAAGAGTAACACGCGTCGTCCTCGCGCCGTCTCCTCGCCAACCAGTGCTCCTATGTTTATGTCAGTATGCTGTGGCGTGAGGAGCACCTCAGGCGCTCCAAGCACATAGATTCCTTGCAATGCATCATCGAATAACAGCGCACTCCACTTGCGAATCGAGGAGAATGGCACCTCCTCGCTGACATGCATTGCTTGACTAATACACGCTGCACCGATCGCCTCAATCGTAACATTGCCAACAGACAGACTGGCTACATAGCTACCTAGTAAATGCATCAATTCAGGCTCATCAATGTTCAATGCATATATATTATCAAGTGCCATATTATTGGTTGTCAGCGTACCTGTTTTATCCATGCAGATCATGTCAACATTGCTCAGTGACTCAACCGCATTAGCCTGCTGCACCAGAGCGCCCTTTCCTATGATGCGTACTGCCCCCAGAGCATAGGCCAGGCTGATTGCCAGGATAAGGCCTTTTGGCACAATACCGAGGATTACCACGGCCATTTTTACACTTTGCACAAGTATAAAATGACTGAACATCGCATCGACCACCAGTAGAAGCTCGAAAAATATTGCAACCAATAGAATCGCCTGAATAAACACATTAATATCGTGCTGCAGAGGTGTGTACATGCGACGAAAGGCGCGAGCGCCAACTGTGAGTTTGTTGGCAACGGTCTTTGCGCCGACCTGAACAGCCTGGTAGCAAGCCGTACCTGTCACGCAAAAACTACCTGAATAGACTATGCCTCCAGTGCGCTTGGAAATGAGGTCGGATTCACCTGTAAGCAGCGACTCGTCGACCTCCATGCGACCATCTCCTACCACCACTCCATCAACTACGATTTGGTCCCCTGGACGAACAACCAGGATATCATCAATTACAAGCTCGCCTGGATCAACTTGCCGCTCCTGTCCTTCTCGAATGACAGCCGCCTTAGGACGGGTCAGTAGCGCGATGCGGTCAAGTGTACGCTTTGCTCGTATCTCTTGCACTACGCTAACTAATATATTAAAAGAAACTACACCGACAGATAGAAGAGCATCAGTGTATTGTCCGAGTAGTATAAGGGCAATACCAAGCACAAACATAAAATTATTGACAGGAATGAAAACATTCTCACGTACGATTTGGATGTAGGTGCGGCTGGTATTGAGCGGCGCAACATTACCCAGACCTTGCTTACGGCGAAACTCGACTTCGCTTGTTGTGAGGCCTTGAAGGTTCGGGAAATGCATATTCCCCTGAGATCCTTGTTCTGCTATGCCTGTAGTCATATCTAATCCAACTCCTTGCTACTGGCAATATACGAGTTGAACATCACAATACGCTCAGATAAAGTTGTCAGCTTATCACAAATGGGTCACACACTGTAGATTGATAGAGGATTTCGGAATTAAGTTGAAATTGTGTCTGGCTTGCAGGGTTAGTAACTCTATGGTACTAGATCAACTATCATTTTTATATACATGCAACGATAGTTCTAGAGTCTGTCTGTCTGTCATGTGTTGGGTTTTTGAGGTAATCCCCAAACGACGGTGCTAATGGCGGAAAGTAAGAGCTGCCCATCTTGCAGATAAGGTGAAATAACCTTCCTGACTTCTTCATCAAAGGCCATTGCTGCTTCTTCGCCCATGCGTTCTCTTGAAAAACCGTTTCTGGAGTGAAACGATTGCACATAATCCTCTTCTGATTGCTTCATGGGAATCGGTTGAGTAACGAGGAATCCATGTGGCTGGAAGAGATGACGCAGCTCTAATTCCCCAACCAGATCATACGGCAGAAACTCCTGGTTCGTTGAGAAGTGATTAATAAGCTCTTGAAGACGATCATCCCAAGGATTATATTCATTTTCCCTCGTAACAAGAGCAAGATATCCACGAGGAGTCAGCATGTGATGAAACATAGGGAGAACTATATCCCATTCCATCCAATGCAAGCTCTCTCCTGCCGTGATGAGCGCATAAGGAGGATGTAACTCGACTTCCTCTATCCGTCCAAATATCCAGTTAAGATTTTGATTATCACCTTCGAATAGTGTTTTTCCTTTATTGATCATAGAGGAAGAAAAGTCTACAGCATCTACACGGTCTACCTGGCTTACCAGGTGACGTGCTAGATCTCCAGTACCACATCCTACATCAAGAATAGCACGTAGTTCGTCAATTACCAACGCAATCAACTTGTTTATAGCCTCATCCGCGTAGGGAAGGCGATAATGATAAACTTCGACAACACTGGTATCCTTGAATTGTTCTGCATATTTAAGTCCAAGGTGGCCTGGTTTCGGTTTCATTTTAGCTAAACCTGTTTGTGACCGCATTAGCATGCGCTGGGAAGCCTTCGAATTCCGCTAGACGACGTGTTGTCTCGTTTAACGAAGCGTAGCCTTCTTTTGTAACGTATGCAATGCCTGTTCGTTTAAGGAAATCGAATACAGTGGTACAAGAGAAAGTGTGTGCAAAGCCACCTGTAGGTAGGCAGGCATTTGTCCCAACGCAATAGTTGCCTGTACAGTATGGTGTATATTGACCAATCAATATTTCACCGGCGTTCTTCAATTTTGGTAGCAATGCGAATGGCTCGCGTACCTGTACTTCGAGATGTTCGGGTGCATATTCATTGACAAACTCAAGAGCCTCATGCATGCTTGCGGCCAATACTATACCACCTGTTCCTTCCGGCGCCTCAAATACCGTGTGGACAAAATCCTGCCGCCATTCAGGTAGCGCAGCTATTTTGTCGGGTAGCGCACTCATCACTGTTTCAGCCAGTCGACGACTATTGGTCACCAACAAACTAGACGAATCGGGGCCATGTTCACCCTCAATCAACAAATCTCTTGCAAGTAGTTCAGGATCGGCGCTTTCATCAGCTAGTGTAATAGATTCACTTGGACCGGCAGGTAAGCCCACATCTACCGTTCCATATAACAACCTTTTGGCTGCAGCTACAAAGCCACTCCCCGGACCTGTTAACTTATGAACTCGTCTTATGGTATTTGTACCATAAGCAAGCGCCGCAATGGCCTGCGCTCCCCCAATGCGATAAATCTCATGCACGCCGCATAAATCAGCAGCCACGAGCGAAGCAGGATCGACTGTCCCATCTGGTCCGGGAGGTGTGCAGACAACGATACGAGGTACTCCTGCAATACTGGCAGGAGTCGCTAGCATATACATTACCGAGGGAAAGGCACCTTTCCCTCTTGGTACATAAAGACCTACAGAAGTAATTGGCGTGATCTTCTCACCAGCTATAACACCTGGTTCGACTTCTGTGAACCATTGCTCATGCGGCAATTGTCTTTCATGGAATGTGCGAACATTTCGAATAGCGTGTTCAATGGCTTCACGCACCGATGGATCAAGTAATTGGTGAGCCTTATCAATTTCATCTTGTTCAACTCGCAACCGATCAGGTGAAAGTTGAACATGGTCAAAGCGTGCTGTAAATTCAATAAGCGCCTCATCACCTCGCTCGCGTACAGCCTGAATGATGGGTCGTACTCGCTCGGTAAGTTCATCAATCTGTAATTCTGCGCGACGTATTAAACGTAATCGTTGAGAAGCAGTCATCGTTGATAACTCATAAAAGTGCATCATATATTCCTCTCATTCTATTGACTGCATTGCAGTGGCTGCGCAGCAGCATTACAGAAAGTCATTCAAGCAGTGACAGCGGGTCTTTATTCCTGCCCGATCAAGCCTTTCCGGCGCATTTGTGCCAGGTCAAATTCGGTTGGATCCAGGGGATTTACTTGGGCCTCAGCGCATGCCCAGCCTATCAAAGCAAAGCCAATTCTCAACCCCTGCGCAATCATGGTAGGTTCGTTCGTAATAAGTAGATCCAAACAATTTTGGCGTTGTTCTAAGGACCATCCTGAGTCGTTTTGATCATAGTATCCATCTAAAACTGCCTCGTACGGCCTGAATTCATCGTATCGTATTTTCATGACTGCTGCCAACAATAACAACCAGTAACCCACCTGACTCCCTTCAAGGATAGTGTCGGATTGGCGGTCGGCATGGAAGTGATCACCAGTTTGCACATTAGCCAACTCTTGCAATTCATCCCCCAACCGTGAAACCAGATAACTCTGACTGTGCTCTTGGAGCAAACGTGACGTATTCGATTCCTCGCTCAGATCGTGATCGCGTAAATAGAGATAGACACCATATAACTGGCGCAACATTTTTTCTAACTCTATACTTTGTTGAGCTTTTGACTTGTATGTTTTGAGAATGACTGTAGACACTATCAGGATTAAAGATCCGCTCTGCAACACTTTCATAAGAATTATCTGGCAGTAGACGGCGGTAATAGCAACTCCGATATCCCTCATGACATGCTGCTTCACCATGTTGTACGACTCGAATGAGTAAACTATTCTCCTCACAATTCACGAAAATATCCCGCACTTCCTGAACATTACCCGATTGTTCCCCCTTACGCCAGATCGCATTTCGCGAACGACTGTAAAAATGGGTATAGCCCAAATTCCGAGTCAGTTTCAGGGCTTCTTCGTTCATGAAAGCTACCATAAGCACTTCACCTGTAGCATCGTCCTGGATGACGGTGGGTATCAGACCCTGGCGGTCAAATTTTAGCATCTTTCGTGTCCTCATTCTCTTTTGGATCTGCTGGCTTTGGTTCAAATAGAGAGTGGTTGCTTCAATCACTATACGTTACCTTGTAAGGAATATCAATCCCACCAAAGCAATTCGGGCAGAATCAGTTTACCCTATTTTCGCTCAATCTTTGACAATGGGGCAGGTGGTGCAATATAAAGAGCAAGAAGGCTCTGTTTCTTCAGTAGATGAAGAAGCGTCATTTTTGGAGAAATCTGTTGAGAAGCCTCTAAAGAAGGCTTTTTTTAATAGCTCATACATTATCTTGTTAAGGAAGTACAAATTTTCTTATGAAAAATACTCGACAAGCTCGCTTATTGGCTTTGGATGTAGATGGAACACTTTTGACTGATGAACTCCACATTACGGCTGCGACCCGTAAGGCTGTGCAGCAAGTAATGGCTCAAGGTGTACAAGTTGTTCTGGCTTCAGCCCGAGGCCCAAATGCTCTCTATTCGATCATGGCGGAACTGGAGATAAGCGGATTGGCCATTTGCTATACAGGAGCTTTGACTTGTAGACTTTATCCCAATCAGAATGTCCCACTAGAGGTTGTGAATGAACAGCGTATGAGTCTTTCATCAGCGCGTCAAGTATTAAGCAATGCTCTGGAGTTGAGGGTCAGCATCGGTTGGTTTACTGGTGAACATTGGTATATCCCAAGGTGGGATAAAGCTATACATCATGAAAGTATGATTACTGGGGTTTCTCCCATTGTAGATAATGATCTTATGCACTTTCAAGATGCACCTCACAAGTTACAAGCTATCGTTGGAGAAACTGCACTTTTACCACGTCTCACTGCTTTGGCATGTGCGATACCGAGCGATTGTATAGCACAGTTTTCGTACGAGACGTATCTTGAGATTATCCGTCGGGGTGTCGATAAAGCGACGGCGCTGTTGGCACTAGGTCAGCAACTTGGCATCGCTCCTTCTGAAATGATTGCTATTGGTGATATGGATAATGACATAGCAATGTTACAACTGGCCGCGTTTGGTATTGCTATGGGTAATTCTCCAGCTAATGTACAGGCGCAAGCAAACTGGGTTACGGATACGAATAATCGGGATGGAGTAGCCGTCGCGATAGAGAGACTGAAGGTAGATGGATGGATCTAGCAAAAGCACCTAAAAAATTTATTCGCTAATTTGGCCTCACTACAACTCCTTTTTCTTTCAAATATTCCTTGACTTCGCGAACTCGAAACTTCCCAAAATGAAAAATCGACGCTGCCAATACGGCATCTGCTCCTCCACTCGTCAATCCTTCGTAGAAGTGCAACAATGTACCAACTCCCCCAGATGCAATTACTGGAACCGATACAGCATTCGAAACCATGGCATTGAGTTCTAAATCATATCCTAGTTGTGTACCATCTCGATCCATGCTGGTAAGAAGAATCTCTCCTGCACCAAGAGAAACACCTTGTTGTGCCCACTCCAACACGTCTTTGCCAGTCGGAGTACGACCGCCATGAATAAATACTTCATACCCGCTTGGCATGATTGGATTTGCGCGTGCATCAATGGCAAGAACAATACACTGCGCACCAAATTGTTCTGCACCTGCTCGCAAGACGTCAGGATTTTGTACAGCAGCTGTGTTCAATGAGGTTTTGTCAGCACCAGCCCCAAGGGTAGCACGGATATCTTCAACGCTGCGAATACCGCCTCCCACTGTGACAGGAATAAAAACCTGTTCAGCAGTACGCATGACGACATCCAGCATAGTGGCTCGTTGTTCGTGTGAAGCCGTAATGTCCAGGAAGACCAATTCATCTGCACCTTCTGCGTTATAGAATTCTGGCGAGTTCCACAGGATCACCTGCATCTCGTAGATTTACAAAATTTACTCCTTTGACCACTCGTCCCGCTTTAACATCAAGACAAGGTATGATACGCTTTGTCAGCATGATACTACCTCTCAAATTCCTGTATTGCGGCAGCGAGGTCTATATCGCCTGTATAAAGTGCTTTTCCAACGATTGCACCTTCGATGCCCAATCTTGCCAAAGAAAGCAAATCATCAATAGAACTCACACCACCAGATGCAATAAGTGAACAAGATACCATTCTTTGTATCTCTTTCAGTTCTTCGATATTTGGGCCTTTCAACGCACCGTCCCGAGCAATATCAGTATAAATAAATCGTTGAACGCCAAGAGCACATAGTTCGGAAGCAAGCGAGTTGCCTGCACTTGAGAGGTCTCGCGCCATCCAGAAATAGCTATGGAACCGCTACGTGCATCAAGTCCCACAACAATACGCTCGCCCCAACGTGCCAGCGCTTCCATAAGCAAAGTGCGATCAGTAAGCACTACAGTTCCAAGCACAACTCGATCAATACCAAGATCAAGCATATAGTCCAATATCTGCCATTGCTCGCATGCCACCGCCAAGTTCGACACGCAGAGAAGTACTTGCACGAATGCTCTTGATCGATTCGACATTCACCGGGTAACCTTTTGCAGCGCCGTCCAGGTCGACAATATGCATCCAGCTTGCTCCAAAACGCTGCCAGCGTTGAGCAATATTTACGGGATCTACATCATATGTTGTGACCTGGTCATAATCACCTTGATATAAACGAACACATTGACCGTCTTTAATATCAATGGCTGGAATAATGATCATTCTCTTATCCACTTTAAGAAATTATTGAGCAACTGTAAACCTACAGATCCGCTTTTCTCAGGATGGAATTGTGTTCCCCAGACTCGTTCAGTAACGATAACGCTACAAAATGGAGAGCCGTACTCCGTGAATGCTGCTACGCCCTGTGAATCCTGTGGTTCTACATAATACGAGTGCGCGAAGTAGAAATAAGCATCCTGAGGAATATCTTCAAAAATGGCTAATGCTGTGTGTTGTGGCTTTACCTGGTTCCAACCCATGTGTGGTATCTTCGGCCCATGTGGAATACGCCGTACTTCGCCTGAAAAGAGACTCAATCCGTCCACTTCACCTTCTGCATGATGATCTGCCAGCAATTGCATGCCAAGGCAAATACCCAGGAAAGGTTTGCCTTGCTGTGTTGCCTTGCGTATAGCATCATCTAAGCCACGTTCAGTCATTCTTGCCATCGCAGATCCTCCAGAGCCAACACCTGGCAGAACTATTGCCTGTGCTTGATTGACTGTACCAGGCTCATCCGTGACCTGCACACTCGCTCCAACATGCTCCAGAGCCTTTTCTATGCTACGAATGTTGCCTGCTCCATAATCGATGATTGCAATCATAATTCGTACCCCCAGGGTTGTATGCCGCTATTGCCAGTTTGTACTGCCAGTGAGAGTCCCAACCAACTAATTGTTGCGGGCATACGTTCTCGATCAAGCAAATTGATGGTCAAGAGTGGGCAACACATCATTGCCAGTTGTATGATCTCATTCCAATAGAATGGGTAACATCCCCCGCGCTCGCAATTTCGCAATCAGAGGCCTGAGTAAATGCTCTACCTTCGTTTGTAAAATCGCCTGACGTACTGGAGTCAACTTGTAGTTGTGATCGATAGTAATGCTCATATCGTGCCTTGAGACAGTCAACTGAAGATCCTGTGCAATGGTCTGTGGAAAATACATCCATGTTGCAAACACATTGTGAAACAATGGCTTGATTATATCCAATAAAGGCGAATGTCGCCCAGCGAACGCCGGGTCGAAATAGAGAAATCTGTTCTGATTTTCCAAGAAAACATTGCCAAAATGGGCATCACCGTGTCCGATAACCGTCAAAGCATCCTGCGCAGGATCGAGTACAACTTTAGCTTGCTCGACTAATTCTCCTAACGTTTTTTGCTGTGATACTCCATTGATTACCCAACGCAAAGTAAGCAATTCATTGAAAGAAATGCTATCCTCAAGTGCATGCATGCCTTGCAGTGTATTGGATGTGTTTCCCCTCGTAAAAACTTTTGAAGCGTCCTCCCACCAGACGGTGCCAGTAAAGTTGATGAATTGGAGCACGCGCATGCTCAACTGCCGTACTTTGGGTAAACGTTGCTTGATAAATATCGAGCAATCGACGACATTCATCTTTCTCAGCAGAAACTAGTTGATCACATGAATACTCTTCTGGAATTGCCCACCTCAACTGCTCGCATGAGATCAAACATGACAGGCCAGTGTACAACTGGATAGATGACCATCTGCTGTCCACCTTCGTGTATGGTTCGCAATGGTCTAACAATGTTGTAACCTGCCTGGTATAACTGCTCTGCATTGTAGTATTCTTCCAGAATACCTTGCTCTTCAATATGTGTTTTGAAGAAATATTCCTCACCATCACTCCGGTAAAACCCATTGAATGAATTCAAAGAAACCGCTTTTGGTGTCAGAGTAACACTCTCAGCCAGCACATTCATATGCCGTGCTAGCCAGCGTTGCAGAAGCAACTCTGCTTTCTCACGCTCTTGAAATTGCATATGCTGGATGGTAGCCAGACTATCGAGATGTTCTAACAATTCTGGAAGCTTCGTTATATCCTCAATGGTGAAATCTGGATTGCTTTGTGCGAGCAGCGAACGCGCTTCAGATGTGCGCGCTCCCGTCATTACTGCTATCAGTTATCGCTCCTGCTGCGTGTCCTCCGAGAATGTCACTTGTAGAGTCACCAACGACCACAAATCCTTTAGACTTATTATCTTTATCCGTGTGGTTCCTATCTTTCGCCATCAAAAATGGGAATGGGTGTGGTTTGCTTAAGAGCGTTCGATCTCCCAGATTGCGCAATGCAGCTTCGGCGTGTTCAACATCATCATATGTTGAGATGTGTTGCTCAGTAAAGTACTCGAGTAATCCATATATTTTAAGCGGGTATGTTGCTTCCTTGTATACCCGACCTGTAGCGAAGCCTAGCATATATCCTTGAGTACGAAGTATCTCTAGTGCAGCACGTATATGCTCTAATGGTAAAAGGGGCTTTTCGTAAGAAATACAACCTGGTTTACCGGATTGAATTGGGGCATGCCCATACGTATCGGTGTAAAGGGCATCCCCAAGATACCATTCCTGAAAAATGTTCCTGCAAAATGCCCAGAATGGACTATGACGCGAAAATACATTTCTAATGGGTTCATCCAATATTTTGCTTGCGAAAGGATCCAGGCAGTTAATAAGTTCAAGTCCAATTGAGCCCTGAAAAATAGGATCATCAAAAACTTCTTCAAGATCTACGTTTGGGATAGGAAACTTACTGTACCCCAGCTCAGCCACCGCAATAGTATTCCCAAATCCCTCAATACCTCTAATCAACCTCCTGAATTTCGCTAACCAGCGCTCGTCCCAGGGTTCCAAGGGAAGCAAAGAAGAGAAATTCGGTAATAATTTAAGTATCGCAATGAGATGCAAGCAAACAGTAATATAACACGTATCCCAGTTTGAATTGATAGAGCGACCTTTTAGAGCCACGATTTCGGATTCAGAAAAGACAGCACGACTAATAAGGCGACTTTCCTGTGATGTTTTAGCTGGGTGATATTGTCCAACTGCGCTGCCTAAGCCCCAATAACGTGGACTATAAAGTAATTCATGTAACGTCAACCCCGCTGCATCCCAGTAGGCTTCTTCGCTGGTTATGACACCATCAAGATCGAAAATGATTAGATCATTCAATGTTTTCTCTTTAGTCTTTTGTTCAATGTACGTACACTCGAAGACTCATCCTCAAAGCGATAAGTCAACGGTGTGATGTTAATATGTAGTGCTCCGACGCTACGCAATACCGCAACGATTTCTAAGAAATCACTAGCAGAACCTCCTACATTTGTCACACCAGAAATTGTATACCTGCATTGATTGATTGAATTCTCGCTTTCTGTATGTGAAGCCTGAAATTCTAAACCCGAAACCAAACGATTCAAACGTTGGTTCAAGCGTGTGAAGTTGTCTTGCATTTCCTCCTGGGTCTTTGTTTGTAAATGAGCAGTGAGTATGGACCGATTTCGAGCCTGTTTGCGAGCCTCGATAAGCTCTAGCATGATTGATGCCAGATTTAGCGCTTGTTTGTTCTCTCTTAGAAGTCGTGTATTGCCTATCAAGCAAGCCTGTGAACGCAACACAATACCATCTTCTAATAGCTTCAAATGGTTTTCACGCAGTGTGGTTCCTGTCTCTGTGAGATCAACTATCAGATCCGCCGTATCGGTTAGTGGTGCAGCCTCTAATGCTCCGTGAGGAGAAATAATTTTGCAATGTGTAATACCGTGCAGGCGAAGAAATTGACCTGTCAGGATGGGATACTTCGTAGCAAGGCGCAGCCCTCGCTTTTTATGGGCTAAGTAATAGCCGGACAGGTGCCAGAGATCAGCACAGGTACTTATATCAATCCAATTCTCTGGGACAGCAACAACAAGTCGACAATTCCCATATCCCAGGTCTTGCTCAAGAATAATGATATCATCGTCATGATCATCTTCATCACTCTCTGTTTCAGCAGTTCCTCTATACTCTGCCAGGATATCATAACCAGTAATACCGAATGTAGCATCACCATCTTGTACTAGTAATGGTATATCTGTGGCACGCTGAAAGACTACCTCCAAATCCGGCATACTGCTGACACTTGCGAGATACTGACGCGGATTATTGCGGTTGACTTTCATTCCGCACTCAGCGAGAAATGCCAGGGTTGCTGATTCCAGTGTACCTTTTCCAGGCAGCGCCAGGCGTATAACAGATGTTGAATTCATACAGGTTGTTCCTCACCTGAGATTTGATAAGCAAACGAATTTATGTCTACTACGAGTTCTTCTCCCGTTCCGAGATGATGCTGTGTAACCTTATTCGTCTGCTGTTCGTCCTCCCCTACAATCAGTGCCCAGGGGATTTCTTTCTTTGTCGCTAGTTTCAATCCTGCACCTACACCATGCTCTGTCACATCAACCTCTACCCGTAAACCGACTTCTCGAGCAGCCTTTGCTACTCTTAGAGCGTAAGGCATATTTTGCATATTCACAGGGATGATGAAAGCCTGTGGTTTCTCTACCACTGGGAGATTGCTTTTAGGTATCAATGGAAGCAAACGCTCGATGCCGAATGCAAACCCGCATGCGTTGATGTCGCGAGTACCTCCAACAGCACGTAACAGGTTATCATAACGGCCTCCTCCACACAGCTGCATATCAAAACCATCTTCATCCTGGGCATGAATTTCAAAGACAAGGCCTGTATAGTAGCTAACTCCTCGCCCAAGAGCCAGATTGAGTACAATTTGTTGACTTGTAACTGCACTCTGCTCGATAACCCCTACCAGTTGTTCCAGTTCTGCTAGCGGTTTGGGATCAAGCTCGTAGCGTTTTAATAGATCACGTAGTGCTCCAAAAACCTCTGGTGGAGAACCTGATATGGAATGTAGGGCACGTAGAAATTCTAACGCATTTAGAATTCGCCTGCGTTGTTCACTACGTTCCATTTTCCAGAGAAACCGCTCAATAACCTCGTGCCGGGCATCGTCACTCCCAAATGTAACACTCATGCTACTCAAAAGCGAAGCAAGTACATGTGCATCTCCAACTGAAGTAGTAGCCATAGAGATGCCACTCTTTTCGCGTTTGTCAGACCTACTTTCCGGGTAAAGAGCTTCAAGTCGTGCCTGTGCAATGAGCTCACCTTCATCAGATCTACTAATCTGCTCCATCAAGCTTAGTAATAAACGAGCAGCGTGATTATCAAGTTGCAATCGATTGATAAAACCGCTTACAACTCCTATATGCCCCAATTCGAGGCGGTATGACGTAATCTGCAATTTATTGAGCGCTTCACATGCCAGCTGTAGGATTTCGGCGTCTGCTGATATGATGTGACCACCAAACATTTCCACACCGAGCTGGGTATGTTGACGATACCGTCCTCGTCCAGGTGTTTCATAGCGGAAAACTGGACCTGCATATTGAAAGCGTAATGGCAAGGTTTGCTGTTGATAATGATCGAGATAAAGCCGGCAGATCGAAGCTGTGAACTCTGGACGCATACAAAGATCGCGATGGTGCAAGCGAAAGGTGTAAAGGTTTTGCCAAAGTTCTTGCCCAAAGCTGGATTGGAAAAGCTCGCTACGCTCCAAAATTGGGGGATCTACCATGTTATAGCCCGCTTGTGCCAGGAATGCACTCAATCTATCCATCACCCAATGCTGTTGTTCGTTCGTTTCTGGTAAACGATCATGCATACCTCGCAATCGTTCAATATGTTTCTTCATTCAGAGGTCATCCTCTCGAGAGTCTGAAATTGATTGTTATTGAGACTCCCGATCACTTGAAAATTTACGCAAGCGCATGTGCGACTCTTTTCAATCTACATCATACGCATAGACTATAGCAAGCTTTGAGCAACGAAAATGCAAGGGACCGGGACTCTATCAGCTCGGATTCAAGAATATTTTTGGACTTGGTGTGGGAATGACTCAGTACTAATGTTCAACTTCTCGTCGTTTCATACCCCAGCGGAGATTGGATAGAATTCGTAAAGCTAGAACCGGAAATTTTATAACACTTGTATCACTTATAACACTTGTAACACTTATTTTGATTGTTACGCTCCTTAAAAATTTGGAGATAATAATATTTAGTCATTTTGCACAGATTGTCACTTTCCTTTACCTGAATGTAACAGAATAACATGCTGATGCACTGAAAATTAGGAATTTTACGAGGTTAATTTGTATACTATGCACAAAATCAATCATTTAGCTTCTTACATTTTAACTCTATCATTAGCAACGAAACATTTTTATACTTTAGTCGGAGAGATAATAAGCGTAAAGCAGTGATTGCTTTTCGCTTACCAGTTTTGAGCATCGATGGTCAACATGGTAATGAGGCCAAAGTCGGTAGATGTTGTGATTTTTGTTTAACACAAAAAGGAGAAATTTTACCATGGCCGTTCAAACCTCGAACGACACAACTACTGGTATGAAGCCCAGCCTAGGCCTTACGGGAGTAACAATCAACGCGATGGCGCTGATCGCACCAGGGGCATTTCTTTGGACGACGTATCAAGCGCAGTCATCACCAGGCTCGGCAATGAGTATGTGGTTTTCAGTCTTTGTCGCAACCGCTATTGCTCTGCTTACTGCAACCGTCTATTCAGCTCTAGCTAAACGCTATCCCGAAGCAGGTACAGGAAGCTCTTATTACTTTGCGGAAGCCTCGCTCCTCCATAAAGAGGAACATCGTCATTTTAAGTTCGCGCGCTTAAGTAAGTTCATTGTGGGTTGGGCCTCTCACTTATATTACTGGATTTATCCAGGCGTTATGGTGGCCTTTATGGGCCTTGTGATTACATACATCATTCAGACTTTTGTTCCAAGCTTTGGCGCCCCATGGCAAGAGGCAATCGTTTGTGTGGTGTTTGCTTGCATCGTAGGAATGATTGCCTACGTGGGAGTAACTGGTTCTACACTTGCAAACATTATTATCAATGTCATTCAAATCCTTGCATTGGTAACTTTCTCAATCCTCGCAATTGTTTATAGAATAAAGAACCCTGCAGTTCCCTACCTGCATCCCTCAGTTTTTAGTGTTATTACGCCACATAGCTTCAGCGGGCTTATCTTCCAGACAACGATTGCGATCCTGCTTGTAGTTGGTTTTGAATTTGCTACAGCATTAGCTGCTGAAGCCAAGAATCCGGGAAGGGATATTCCACGGGGTGTGATGCTTTCGCTCGTTATCCAGGCTGTCATCTTCTACTTCCTGGAATACTTTGCATCGAATTTCTTTATTAATAGCAATTACCATAACGCTGGAGGAAGCGGCTTCGCTGCGGCCTTTAGTTCAAGTGCGCCAATTGGGGATATGGCTCAGATTATAGGTAATTCATTGCTCGGCGGGAATGGCGTTGCTTTAGCAACGATTATCGCGGCCACTGTAGTCATCGCGCTAGTTGGTACGTCGCTCTCGTGCCTGAATACCGGCGTGCGTGTGACCTATGCTATGGGTAAAGATACTGAGTTGCCCGCCGTCTTTGGCTTTTTGCATGGCAAGTATCGCACACCACACGTAGGGGTAATCGTGCTTACGGCTATCTCAGCTATCATAGGTGTATATGGTGTACTGAACATCGATAATCTGACACAAGTAATCCTGGTCTCGAACATCGGCACGTTCTTGCTTTATGGTATGACATGCCTTATTGGACTCGTTGCCTTTGCAGGAATTAAAGGGCGTCCTCTCTTTAGCACTGTGATTGCTCCAGTACTTGGAGGTGCACTCAATGTGCTCATGCTCATTGGTGTGCTATTCTTTGCCATCACAGGTGGTGGCTCGATTCAAGCTGATACGCTCATTGCAGTAGGTTTCGCGCTCCTGTGGTTGGTAGTTGGCTTCGGTTTCCTCTTTGGACGCAGAATTGTGAGAGGTGTTCCAGTACTTCATGCGGAGGATTACAAAGCGAAGAATAGCATATCTGCAAATGTAATGACAGATGATGTAATTGTGGCTGAAGCTGACTAGTGTTCGGCATATTACATCTTCCTACACCACAATGTTTGAAAAAACTGGTAAATTCCAATCGCACCTGGCGACATAAGTCACCAGGTGCGATTAGTATCCTCGCTCAGTTGGCACACCATACCATCCGTTGAAGTTATTGATAGTGACGGCTCCCCACGGCTCCTGCACGGGTGTGTGCGAAGAATGATATAGCCTGCTCATCCCACTTCCTCCGCTTTTGTAAGACAGTGTTTGAGAAATTAGGTAGTACAATTTGTTGAAGCAACCATGGGTGCGTTTCATTTTTTGCGCCGTTTGCTTGCTGGAGAGGGGTGGTGGGGATGAGCCAAGAGATGGTAGACTGACGAAGAGGAAAGGAGTTGTCCCACGAGTCAAGAAGAGAGAAGCCCAAGATGCAGCCCGAAGACGTACAAGCGCGTTGGAACGCACAAGGAGAGGACATCTTTGCCGCCGTGGCGCAGTGGAGAGCGGCGCACCCGAAAGCGACGCTGGCCGAGATTGAACACGCGGTCGATGAGCAGATGCATCGCCTGCGAGCGCGGATGATCGAACAAGCAGCCCAAGCCAGTGCCGTCGCCGAGAGTGGAGCCAGCCAGGGACAGGTATGCGAGCAGTGCGGACAGCCGAGGCACTCGCGCGGACGAGCGAAACGGAGGTGGCAGACGCATGGGGGGCAGCAGGTCGAAGTGGAACGCACCTATGTGACCTGCCCGCGGTGTGGAGGCGGGTTTTTTCCCCCTGGATCGGGAATTGCGGGTTCCTGATGGGCATCTGTTGCCGCATGCGCAGGACACGCTGGTGAGCATGAGCGGCGAACTGCCGTTTGAGCGGGCCGTCAAGCATGTGGAGAGGGCATTGGGAGTGGTGGTGCATGCCTCGACAGCCCGTCGGCAGACGCTGGCGGTTGGGCAGCGGATGCTCGAGGGACAGAACCAGCAAGCGCAACCACTGAGTGCCTGCCCCGAGGAGAAAGCCTCGGAACGTATAGCGATGAGCAGCGACGGGAGCATGGTGCCGTTAGTGGGAGGCGTGTGGGCAGAGGTCAAGGTGGTGGCGATTGGTGAGGTGGAACGCCGCACACGCAA
>CAVPEB010000022.1:0-17672 GCA_963702765.1 uncultured Chloroflexia bacterium | reverse complement strand
TTGTCAGATTACCAGCAACTTTATACTCTTCGTCCTTGACATGTTCGATTTTGGTGCTTTTAAAGGTAAGAGTTGGATACTTTTCCACGTCCAAAAATCTGGCGATTTGAGATGTCCATCACGCATCTCATTCTGCGTGTCTATGCTTGCAGCGTCAACTTCAGCCTCAACCCACGAATTCTCAGGATGCTCTTCGTCAATGTGAACTTGACCATTGAGTACGTTAAACTGCCCGCGTACAGTGTTAATCATCACGTACTTAGCCGAAAATGTTGCCTTAGAATGCGAGGGATCGATTACCCAAACCATAGCAAACTCCTTTGTTGAAATACTTTCCTTTTCAGTGAACCAGCTAAAAAATTAGCAACTAGCCAGGGTCAAGTGTAGCATCTCAACTAACCATCGTCAAGTAACTATTGAAAAGTTAGTTATGTGAAGTTATGTACTGTCTATGATAGACTAGTTGCAGAGATAAAGAGCAAAAATTAGATTAGTGATAGTCGAGGAGCATGATGCAGAAACGTGAAATACATTTCGGAATTATTGGCTGCGGCTTGATGGGTCGCGAATTTGCCAGCGCAGCAGCACGCTGGAGTCACCTGCTCGATCAAGATGTCGTGCCGCGTATCGTTGGCGTTTGCGATACAAATCCAGCTATGCTCAGTTGGTTCACCGATAACATTGATACGATCCGGATAGCGACACAGGACTATCACGAATTGCTTAGCTCTCCTCTGATTGATGCGATTTACTGCGCTGTACCCCATAACCTTCACGAACAATTCTATATAGATATCATCGAGGCAGGCAAACACCTGCTAGGTGAAAAGCCTTTCGGCATCGACCAAGCCGCCAATGCCCACATTCTTGCAACAGTGCGTTCTCATCCACAGGTTCTGGTACGCTGCTCCTCGGAATTTCCATTTTTTCCTGGCGCGCAGAAAATACTACAATTCATTCGTGAGGGACGGTTCGGGACAATCTTAGAGGTGCAAGCTGGTTTCCTGCATAGCAGTGATCTCGATCCACATAAACCAATCAACTGGAAGCGCCAGATAGCAACCAACGGTGAGTACGGCTGCATGGGAGACTTAGGTATGCATGTATTGCATATTCCATTACGGGCTGGCTGGTTCCCAAATAATGTCCGCGCGCTACTCTCTAAGATCGTTACTGAACGACCCGGACGCGATGGAACGATTGGTACCATGTGAGACCTGGGACAATGCTGTGCTAGCATGTGAAGTACTTGTTCCGGGCGCTGACGCACAACGTAGCCGTGCCAGCGACGATGCACCTGATTACAATGCAGCTAGCGATAGCCAGCACTTCCCGATGTTACTAGAAATTAAGCGCATCGCGCCAGGGGAGACGAATACCTGGTATTTGCGCGTGCTTGGCACGCAATTCTCCGCTGAATTTAGTACCAAGTATCCAAAGACGCTGCGTACAATGGCCTATACAGCAGGTGGCCCACAGGCCTGGCAATCACAAGATCTCGGTTCTGAATCAGCATATCCAACGATTACCGGTGGCATCTTCGAGTTTGGCTTCTCCGATTCGATCTTACAGATGTGGGCAGCATTCTGTGACGAACTCGCTCATCCCGAGAGCATGCGCCAACCATTTTACTGTGTAACTCCGGAAGAAACCGATGCAAAGCCATGACATTCTGACAGCCGCGCTTGAATCCAATCGACAGGCACAGGTTGTACAACTTCATAGTGAGAGTAAATCATGGAAGCAGTAGTTGCTGGCCATATCTGCCTGGATGTTTTTCCTACTATAGTGGGTGGCTCAGTCACGTTCAAACCTGGACAGACTGTTGAGGCAGGGCCTGTCGTCTTTTCGACGGGAGGAGCTGTCTCGAACACCGGACTTGCCCTGCATAAGTTGGGGATATCAACAGGCTTGATGGGCAAGGTTGGGTCTGACCTGTTTGGACAGGCAATACTTCAAATTGTTGAGTCACATGGATCTGGGCTTTCCGACGGAATGGTCGTTGCACCTGGAGAGTCCAGCTCATATTCAATTATCATTAGCCCACCAAATACCGACCGCATGCTTATTCACGCCCCCGGTTGTAACGCGACCTTTGGAGCAGACGACGTGCGTTATGACACACTAGAATCAGTGCGGCTCTTCCATTTCGGCTACCCTCCCCTCATGGAGCGTATATATACAGATAACGGTGCTGAATTGGCAACAATCTTCAAGCGGATCAAGGCAATGGGCATCACCACAACGCTTGATCTTGCAATGCCTGACCCAAATAGTGCTGCGGGTCAGGCTGATTGGCATGCTATCCTTAGCGCAACGCTGCCTTATGTCGATGTCTTCTCTACCCAGCGCAGAAGAAATATTATTGATGTTGCGTCGACAACTCTTTGATCAGTTCGCAGCCAATTCACTTACAAGCAGGCCGCTTGAGCAGATGGAACCCGAAATATTCTCGGAACTGGGGCAGACATTGCTTGATATGGGAGCAAAAATCGTCGGGCTAAAAGCTGGGGATCGCGGCCTGTATCTGCGAACAGCTAATGCACCTGCACTGGCAAAGATGGGTCGTTGCGAGCTAAAAGACGTAGCTTCCTGGTCTGATCGTGAACTCTGGTCTCCTTGTTTCGCTACTCAGGTTGTCGGAACCACTGGATCGGGAGATGCCACTATTGCAGGATTCTTAATGGGACTGCTACGAGGCATGGCTCCTGAGGAGACACTTCAAGCAGCCTGTGCTGTAGGAGCATGCAATGTCGAAGCAGTTGACGCTTTAAGTGGTATACGAAGTTGGCCTGAGACAACAGAACGCATTGCAGCAGATTGGCCGCGCCTGCAAGTACCACTTGACCTTGCTGAATCCGGTTGGAGTTGGGATAGTACACATGAGGTATGGATTGGGCCGAAGGATAATAATCAGAATCAAATCCTTCAATAGTTGAATGATGAGGTATACTAATGCAGAGAGAATCAAGTTCATCATAGTCATTATTGAACGACGTACGTCTGGGATGTGTTGAGCATCGGCAGAAGGAGGTGCTGCATGCGTGAACTCCCTACAGGTACCGTTACACTGCTCTTCACCGATATCGAAGGCTCTACGCGAATGCTCCAGAATATGGGTGGACGCTATGCTAGCCTGCTGGAAACATGCCGTTCACTCCTGCGTGCTGCTTTCCTTGAGTTCGACGGTCAAGAGGTTGACACCCAGGGTGATGCCTTCTTCGTGGCCTTTGCGCGCGCCACCGATGCGGTCGCGGCTGCAGTAGTTGCCCAACGTGCCCTCTTCACCCAGGCCTGGCCGGATGGTATGATGGTACGCGTGCGCATAGGCCTGCACACTGGCGAGCCACAGCTTACTTCTGAAGGCTACGTGGGCCTGGACGTACATCACGGGGCGCGCATCATGAGCGCAGGGCACGGCGGGCAAATCTTGCTCTCTCAGACTACACGTGACCTTGTAGAGCACAGCCTGCCAGAAGGAGTGAGCTTGCTAGACATGGGCGCACATCGCTTGAAGGATTTACAACAGCCAGGCCAGCTCTTTCAGCTCGCAATCATGGGATTGCCCGATAACTCCTACCTCTCAAGACGCTAGGCAACTCCCTCAACAATTTGCCCATACAGCCAACTCCGTTCATCGGACGCGAAGAGGAGGTGGACGCCCTTCAACGATTGCTCTTGCAACAGAATGTGCGCCTCGTTACGCCGACAGGTCCGGGAGGTGTAGGCAAAACCCGCATGGCACTACAGGTAGCAGCCGAACTCTCTGAGCACTTCGCAGACGGTACATGGTTTGTATCCCTGGCTCCCATCAGCGACCCCGACCTGGTCATCCCAACCATCATCCAGACGCTTGGACTGCGAGAAGCACGAGAGCAAGCGCCTCTGGAGCACTTGAAAAGCGCTCTTCAAGCGAAGCGGACCTTGCTGCTGTTGGACAACTTTGAGCAGGTAATGAGCGCAGCCACACACGTAGCTGAACTTCTTACTGTCTGCCCACAAGTCAAAGTACTCATCACGAGTCGAGAGGGGCTGTATGTGCGCGCCGAGCGGGAGTTCCCGGTGCCAGCGCTGGCACTACCAGATACTCAACATCTCCCTGAATTAGGAGTGCTCTCGCAATATGCAGCGGTGGCGCTCTTCATCGAGCGTGCTCAGGCAGTCAAGCCAGATTTCCAGGTGACGAATACGAATGCCCCGGCAGTGGCAGAAATCTGTACGCGTCTAAATGGCCTTCCCCTGGCTATTGAACTGGCAGCGGCGCGAGTCAAACTGTTTCCCCCGCTGGCACTCCTGGCGCGGTTGGGGCAGCGTTTGCCACTTCTGACTCGCAGCGCACGCGATGTACCTGCACGCCAGCAGACCCTGCGCAAGACAATCCAGTGGAGTTATGACTTGCTCACTACACAAGAACAGTGCATGTTCCGGCGTCTCTCGATCTTCATCGGCGGGTGTACCTGGCAGGCGATTGAGGCAGTTTCTGAGGCGTTCGGGGAAGGAATGTCACTGTGCTGGACGCATAGCTTCGCTCATCGACAAGAACCTGGTGCAACAAACATTACAGGAGGGGAGGATATTCGTCTCACGATGTTGGAGACGATCCGCGAGTATGGTCTGGAGATGCTCTCCAGCAGTGGCGAGAAGGAAACAGCACAACAGGCACATTCAGCATATTATCTCAAACTAGCAGAGGAAGCTGCACCACAATTGAAAGGATCGCAACAGCCGAGTGGTTCGAGCGTTTAGAACAAGAGCATGGCAATCTGCGTGCACTCATGGAGTGGTCGCTCGAACTAGCACATACAGGGCCACACCTTGAGATGGCTTTCCAGCTTGGCGAGGCGCTGCGTGAGTTCTGGTGGGTGCGTGGCCTCTACAGTGAAGGGCGAACCTTTCTTGAACAGGCCATAGCAGTCAGCGAAGGAATTGCGACTCCCATGCGTGCAAGAGCGTTGAGGGCAGCAGCGAGCTTCGCCGACATGCAGGGTGATTATGATCAGGCAGAGGCAGTGTTGCAGGAAAGTCTCGCCCTGTACCGGCAGCTCGAAGACATTCGTGGTATCGCCTCCTCCCTTCAGGGGCTTGGGTCTTTAGCACAGCTAAATAATATTGCAACAGCATGTTCACTGTTTGAAGAGAGCCTTGCTCTCTACCGGGAAGTTGGAGACAAGGAGGCCTGCGCCTGGTTGCTCCAGAACCTGGCGAGCGCTGTCAGCGTACAAGGAGACGCTAGGAGAGGACAAGCTCTGTTCAAGGAGAGTTTAGTGATTTTTAGGGAACTGGGGAACAAACAAGGGATTGCATTCTGCCTACAGCAGTCAGCAATGATGCTCTTTTTTGCCCGAGGTGATCAAGCGACCATACGCACTCGGCTCGAGGAGAGTGATAGACTCCATAGAGAACTGGGCGACAAGAATGGGATGGCTTACTCTTTTTGGATCTCTGGCTGGGTGGCACTCAGTCAGGGCGATGCTGGCTCCGCTAATTCCCTGGTCGAGCAGAGCCTGGTACTTTGGCAGGAGATGGGGAACCGACGGCATGTCTTCTGGTCACTCGCTACCTTAGGGAGGATAAAGACATACCAGGGAGATTTCGCCGAGGCTCGCATCTTCCACGAGAAGAGCCTGACAAGAGCATGTGAATTTAATGACAACTGGCTTCTCTCCTTCGGACTGGAAGGATTGGCGAGCGTTGTGGCGACACAGGGAGATGTCGCCTGGGCAGCCCATTTGTGGGGTATGGCGGACTCCTTGCGCGAACGCTGCGGCATTCCACAAACACCCGTGGAACGAGCTGACTACGAACCTGCGGTCGCTGGAGCCCGAATCCAACTCGGCGAGCTAGCCTTTGCCATCGCCTGGGCAGAGGGACGCACCATGTCTATCGAGCAAGTGCTCGCAGAACTAAAGTGAGCGGAGGGAGCCACTCCACTTCGATGAAGTATCCTCTCACAAAATCCTATTAGCCAAAGGGATCCTACGTATAAGGTCGCTTAGCAGGAAGCAAAGTGGGAGCACAATAATTACAGAAATGACAAACTTGAGCAAAGGATACAAGGCAACATAATGGAATGCATAGGCGAAACCAACCAGCACCAGTGGATGGATCAGGTAAACAGCATAGACGTTGGCAGCTAAGTTTTTCGCCAGTTTCCCTTGATGATTCCAGCGTTGCCGGAAGAGGACAATCAGGCCAATACATACGCCCACGACCATGAACGATTCCCATAGCGCGTAAATAAACGCAAGCCATTGGAAACCACCAGCAATGGGAAAGCTAGCCTGTCGCGATTCCTGCTGCACCCGATGCTTGCATCATCGAGGGAAATACCAGGCATACGAAGATGAGAGTAGCAAGTAGAGCAATCAGCGACCAGTCCCTCCCCATTTTCGGAGTGAGTTCGGAGAACCAATTATGACGATAAGCAATAATGCCAAGAATATAGAAGCTGATATATTGGGGAAGATAGCCCACAGGCACGTTCAGCAGTTGGAAAATCCAGCCTGCTGGCCACCAGATGCGCACTATAAAGCTCACCAGACCTAGCGCGAAGATGAAGCCAAAAATCGCTCGATAGCTGGGCAATTTCCATGCCCCAGCGGTCGTATGTGTACGATGCCTGGACAGCACCCGCCAGGCAGCATAGACAAGGCTGAAGAGTAAGAGCACTGCAATGAACCATACTGGTCCATTGGCAATTCCTTTCTCATGGAGAAGGTAGTTGCCGTAAAAGCCCCAGTAGGATCCATGCAGACCACTCGCAATGTATACTACCATCGGATCAATTAGCAGATCGTAGATCAGCAATGGAATTCCTAATCGGACGAGCCGATCTTGCAGAAACGATTTGAAGCCTTTGCGATCATACGATCCAGGTGTAAAGTAGCCAGCTATTAAGAAAAATATCCCCATACCAGTGGCCATGCCGGGACCGCTAATGAACGTCAAGATAACCGCTGTGGGTAAATTTGTTACTGGATCATGATAATACCATGAACCGACGGCTCCATATGTCACCGCCAGATGCACCACGATTACCATACTGATCAGCAAGATACGCAGGTTATCGATATACAACATACGTAGGCGATGAAATGCACCATTTTGTAATGTTGGTGCAGCACCTGTTGCACTGGAGAGCTGAGATGGTGTTTGTTCAATCTGAGTTGACATCGTATTAACCTTGCCATCTATCGCAGTTACCTACTTGCTCAAACAGCACGTTCAACACATCTACTGTAAGTGGTAATGGAGCAGGATGTTCCCCCTGGAACTTTTTCAGTACCAAATCAACCTGTTCCACCATCCTCACCAATAGATGTATAGCATGTGTCCATCACTCGCTAATCACAAGAGCGGCTTATAAGGTCACGAGTGGCTCACAATTATGCACTTTGCCAGAGCAATGAACCATTACTGGCAAATAAGGCATCAACACTTCCATCTTGCAAGGCAATTAGAACAATATCGTTCCCCAACACTGGTAATAGTTGCTTGTAGGTAGTGTGCGGAGTATAGCTCCAGAGTACGACGCCATCGCTCGCACGCAACGCTGTGATACTTACTAAAATATTCGCACCGATTGTGTATGAGCCGAGAAAGACCACTCCTTCAGCGACCGTGATTGGTACCGATCTCTCTGATCTATCTACATATTGCCAGATTACTGAGCCAGAGCTTTGGCGTAGCGCGTCTATGATCCCATTGTTAGATGCGTCCCCAACATAAACGGCTCCGTCCGTCACATTCATAAAAAAGAAATCGTCAGTAGCATGGGGTACTACACTCCAGATTTTGAAGCCGTCTCTGGCCCGCAACGCAAAGAGATGATGATCGTGAGTACCTGCATAAACGACTCCATCCGAGACGAGTATTTGTGGATACAGACTCTGAGCAGGAACATGCGGCATATATCGCCAGAGTAAAATGCCAGTATCGGCACGCAATACATCCATGCCGCCATCCTGCAGGCTCAGGAATATCATGCCCTCCGCTACTATTGCAGGTGATGGCTGGGGAGGATTGAGTGATGTATACTTCCAGAGCGGAATGCCATTGCTGGCTCGCAACGTTGTGAATTGACCATCTTGTGCACTTGTATAGACCACTCCATCTGCCACAGTCGGCAACGAGACAAAAGGTACACTCGATATGTAGTGCCAGAGTAAGGATCCATCCCTGGTTCGTAAAGCATCAATTCTTCCGGATGAGGACCAGATATAAACGACATTGCTCATAACTGTGAGCTGAAAAGTTTCGGGAGAATCAGTTTGAAATGTGCGAGACCAGAGTGAGGACCCATCTCTAGCTCGTAAGGCCTGGACTGTCATAGTAGTAGTATGGCTATCGAACGGCAGGATAGGAGTCAGGTAGATGACTCCATCAACAACCTTAGCTGATTCTTCACCTGTTTTTCCACCCACGTGACGCCACAGAAGCACTCCATCACTGATCCGAATTGCAGTCACAACTCCATTGGGTGCATTGGTGTAACAAATCCCATCGACTACGGACAGTGATACTGGATAATTGATCTGCACTGGTTGCACATTTACCTTCGCAGCTTTCGGTACATGCGGCGCATTAACCTGGGTGGTAAAGACCAGGAGCACTATGCATGCAATTATAGCTATACTCATCCAGGTACGCGATCGAAATGAAGGTATCCGGCTCAAAATTGGAAACTTCCCCAGAACCTTGCCAGTTTTGGAAAGCGAATCCAGGTCGGTGATTTCGACCTCATTCTTGTCTTCTGCAACAAATTCAGGATCCGGTGCTCGCAACACTCAACTCCTAAAAGACACCTTCACTGCTTTGATGATTGAGAACCTTGCCCCCGCAAGAAGCCCTACTCCATTAGCCTTCATTTCGAAGGTCAATGGAGTATAAATCTTGTGAATTTAAAACGCACTTAAGACGTACATGAATACTGTTGTCCAGCTTATTGGGTTGTATACGTTTCCATAAATCTCAACACGCGTTGCCAGGCATCCGCAGACGCATCGGCATAATCGGTTGCACGTCGATCAAAGAAACTATGTGGCGCACCGGGATAGATGACGATTTCGTGCGCTACCCCTGCTCTATCCAATCCCTCGTCAAACTCTTGCACCAGTTCCTGAGAGATCACCTGGTCCTCGCCACCAAAGAGACCGAGTGCAGGGTACTTCATGTTGCTGGCTTCTTCAAGCAAGGTTTTATTGGCACCACCAAACTTCCTGCTCATTCCAGCGTAGAAGCCAATAACTCCTGCCAGATCAAAATCCTGATTTGTGCCTGTTAAAAACGAGAGCGTTCCACCCATGCAGAAGCCTACCGTGAATGTCGAACGAGATGCACCCTCACCTGAACGCAGGTGATCGAGAGAGGCACTCACATCCTGGAAAAAGGTTGTTAATTGCATTTGCTGCACATGTGGCATGTATTCGAATGATTCATCACGTGAACTGATACCGGCGGTACGTCCGAAATAATCGAGTGCCAGAGCAGTAAAACCTACCTCGGCGAAGCGTAAAGCCAGTTCTTTGTAAAACTGGTGTAACCCTCGAACATCGGGATAGATGAGTACCTGTGCCGCTTTAGGGTTTGCAGGCATGGCCGAGTAGGCGGCAAAACGGTTTCCATCTGCGGCTGTCAGAATAATGTCTTCTCCATAAGCGCTACCGCTTTCTCCTGGGGGCAGCGGGGGTCTGGCATTATCGTCATAACACATGTAAACGTATCTCCTTTTTAGTATCTAAAGTTGTATTGAGTCTTACTAAGAATGTATCATGTCACAAAGAATAATAATATCGCAAAGGAATTGAACTTCTTTCTCGGAGTCAGGAGTGTTACATTTGTGAAGAATTCAGATACTATACCAATCATGTCTTTTGAAACCCAACAAGACTGGGAAGCATGGCTCAAAGAAAACCATGCTGAGACAAGGGGCATGTGGCTCAAGATAGCAAAAAAAGGAACACTCGCGCCTTCGGTCTCTTATGCCGAAGCCTTAGACAGTGCATTGTGTTATGGCTGGATCGATGGCCAAAAAGCTGCTTTTGACGACAAGCATTGGTTACAAAAATTTACACCACGCACTGCAAAAAGTATCTGGTCAAAAGCAAATTGTGGCAAAGCGGAAGCGCTTATCGCTGAGGGGAGAATGCAACCAGAGGGATTGCGGCAGGTGGAGCTAGCCAGGTCTGATGGACGCTGGGAAAGAGCTTACGAATCGCAGAGTAAGATCACGATACCTGATGATTTTCAAAGTGAACTGGACAAAAATCCGAAAGCGCAGGATTTCTTCAATACATTAGATAGTGCAAATCGTTATGCCTTCTTGTTCAGAATTCATGCAGCAAAAAAACCTGAAACACGTTCTGCTAAAATAGAGAAGTTTGTCGCAATGTTAGAGCAACAACAAAAACTACATCCATAATTTCATGTAAGGAGTGAAGCATGGAAACGCGAATATTCGGAAAAACAGGCATGAAAGTACCTGTAGTTGGTATGGGAACGTGGAAAACCTTTGATGTACGCGGAACAGAAGCTATAAGAAATGCACACGCAGTGGTAGATGCAGCGCTTGCCTCAGGAGCTAATTTTTTTGATTCTTCACCAATGTACGGTGAAGCCGAGCATGTTCTTGGTGAAACACTTCAAGGACGACGCAATAGCGCCATGATAGCCACTAAAGTATGGGCGCGTTCTACAAGCGAAGGCCAGGCACAGGTAAAACGAGCACTCACATTCTTTCGACAATTTTATCGACCTCTACCAAATCCATAACCTGGTACTCTGGCAGGATCATCTGAAAATGCTTGAGCAATTACGAGATGCTGGCCAGGTGCGAGCTATCGGCGCTACACATTATGCCAGTTCCTCTTTTGGCGAATTGCGGCAGGTTATGTTGACCAATCGTATAACCGCAATCCAGATCCCTTATAATCCAATTCAGAGAGAGGTCGAAAAAGAGATATTGCCCCTGGCAGCCGATCTCGGCCTGGGAGTCGTTGTTATGCGACCATTTGCCGAAGGAGAACTCATGCGTCACAAACCTTCTGAGAGCGATCTAGCACCATTGAAACCCTTTGGGATAACCACATGGGGTCAGGCTTTGATTAAGTGGATACTAAGTGATACACGTTGTCATATCACCATTCCTGCCACATCACATCCGGAGCGAATCGCCGAAAATGCTGCTGCTGGTGAGCCACCCTGGTTTGGTCCTGAAGAACGAGCGCTTGTTGCCCATCTCGCAACTCGTGTTTGAAGCTCATAACAGGTCGGTGATTGCTTCCACGAGTTGTTATAAAGAAATGTGATTAAAGAGGTTCTTACCTTTAGGGTTGTACATTTCTTTGACAAAGCCGGGGCTAAAGTATCGCCAATACCTTTATCCAAAGTAATCAAAAAACTGAACCTTGACAAAAGTATTAATTAGGTGTAAAATGCATATATATGCTTATATGTTATATGCTGCAAAGCATATAACATTGAGGTTCATATACATGCGAAATGTCAGTAATGAATTGAAACGTCATTATGGCACCTACCTTGCTTGCCGACAGTGAAGTCGGAAGGAAAAGCGCCAAAGAAGCGGAACGGTAGTAAGACCCATCGAGGTTTTACGCTCTTCCTGGTAAGGAACGACGAGCATGAGTCAGAACGTTCAGAATTTAGCTCCTCTTCCAGCAATTGGAACACAGGCAACCCTTTCACGTACCATCACCGAGGACGATATCCTCCTCTTTGCCCTGGTCAGTGGTGATCACAACCCCATCCATCTGGACGCGGAATACGCGGAGAAGTCCCTATTTGGCAAACGCATTGCGCATGGTTTTCTGATAGGTTCATTGATCTCTGCTGTGCTAGGCAATGATATGCCTGGACCAGGTTCCATCTATCTGGGGCAGACCCTGAAATTTCTCGCACCTATTCACATTGGTGATACTGTGACGGTGATCGTCAAGGTTGTTGCGCTTCGCGAAGACAAGCGCATCATAACGCTCCATACTGACTGCACGAACCAGCATGGCACACTGGTATTGAGCGGTGAAGCAACAGTCAAATATGCCAAAGAACTTGAAGCTGCTTGACCAGGTTCTTGGGGAACGATAGAATAGAGTCCTGAAAACTCTCAATTGAACGTATGAGTGAAAGAGTTGAGTAAGGACTAATGCAGGTTGTCTTTGTTGGTGGGGCAAGCAGTGTCGGAGCAAGCTGCCTGGCTATTCAATTAGCAGAGCAGTGGATTGTTGTTGATGCAGGGGTACGTGTTGACCGAAAATCAGACCCTTTGCCTGATCTCTCGCTGTTAGAAGGCAAAGATGTCAAGGCGATCTTTGTCACCCACGCGCACGCCGACCATATTGGTGCATTACCACTATTACACCAGGCTTTTCCTACAGCTCCTATTTTTGCTTCCCGAGGAACATCTCTTCTCATGGAAGTTATGCTCGCTGATGCTTTGAAGATCATGACTCGTCGCGCAGTCGAGGAAATGGAGTTACCGCTCTACCCCGAAACACTGGTTGCGGGAATGCTGACTCAAGTACGTCCCATACCTGTTGGAGAGTCCTTCACGTTACCCACTCTTCCGGGAATCACGATCCAGACAAGCCGAGCCGGACACATCGCAGGCGCGGTGAGTCTTGGATTTACTGCATCCGACGGCTCAATCGTTGTTTCAGGAGATATTAGTAGTACACCACAACGAACAGTGACCGGCGCTACACCACCCAATATGGATCACTGTGATGTGCTTGTGCTCGAATCAACCTATGGAGCGCGGCTACATCCCAATCGACAAGCAGAAGAAATGCGCCTGGCACAGGCTGTCGCTAATGGTCTCGCTCAGGGAGGACACACCCTGATTCCTTGCTTTGGGCTGGGTCGCGGACAGGAACTACTACTCGTCTTACAGGCGGCTCAGGAAAAAGGGCAGATCCCTGAGTTTCCTATCTATGTAGACGGCCTTGTACGTCGTGTATGCTCGACATATTTACTCATCCCTGAAGCTCTTTCGCCAACATTACAACGGCAGATTCGCAAGGGGTTTACGCCTTTCACAGGGCGAAACGTGACTTTTGTGCGTGATGAACGAGACCGTGAACGCATTCTGGCAGGACCACCAGCTTGCATTCTTTCAAGTAGCGGCATGCTTACCGGCGGCCCAAGCGTATGGTATGCAGCGCAGAATCGCCAGTGACCCAAATGCATCTATTCTGATTACTGGCTATCAAGACGAGGAGTCTCCTGGGAAACGCTTGCTGGATCTGGCAGAGAAGAAGGAAAACACATTGAATGCTTGGCGGCACAGCATGTAGAAGTGCGATGCCAGGTAGCAAAATATAGCCTTTCGGCTCACGCAGATGGCGCGGAACTCGCAGCATACGCCGCAGCACTTAAACCGGACAAGATTGCCTTAGTACATGGAGATCCTGAGGCTCGCGCTGCACTGAAAGGACTGCTCGCTAACACGGATGTAGTGCTTCCTATAGAGGGCATGATTGTAGAAAAACAAGAGAAGCATGCCAGGCGATCCAGGAGTTCCGCAACCGACAGTATTGCCATTCCTGTCGAGGCGCTTCCACAAGGCATTGGTCAGGGAGTGCCGTTCGATTATATGCATGTTGAACAACTCTGGCGAGTAGTGATACAAGTTCCAACCTTGCGAATTGTTACCGCGAGAGAACTGGCCCTGGTCTGGTATGGAGAGGTAACGGAGGAGGCAACTCAGGACATTCTGGATGTTTTTGAGCAAGACTACGAGCAACGCTACTTTGTCAGACAACATGCGCTTGAAGAGGCATATCGGGTACGAGGACAATATGAAGAGACGCCGGGTGATTTTCTTAGCGACCTGGAAGGCAGCGTCCTGCTATTGCTTGTCGCGCCCGGAAGCACAAAACCAGTTATTTGTCGAGGTATCGAACCGGGAGCAGCGGTGCGAGTTCAACTCCCTAGAGGAGTTTCACAAGAACGCACGCGCTTTCCTTTCTCTTCCATCCTGGAGGTAGCTGGCCCAGCGCCACAGGAAACACAGGATTCCAATCAGAAGGCCGCGCTATTCCTGACTGACCTGGTTAAGACTATGCGGCGGATTCGCAGAAGTATTTCTGCTCATAGCCTAGCTCAGTCATGTAACGAAGAGGCGCTGTATACACTTGCCGATCTCTGTGAAATGGTTGGACTCGCGCCCCAATCTTTGGAAGATCGAATGGCGCTGGCAAAAGTTCTGTACCAGCATCCTGGACTATTCACGCAGCAACGCTCAGTATTCGAGGGTGAGGGTCTGACGCTCTATTGTCTCTCTCCCGAATGGCGAGAAGCTCTTGAAGAACCAGAAGAGATTGAACGCCCTGATCAGAACTGGATTTTGAGTGTTATCGAGCAGTATCTTGGCACTCCCTCGGACCTCTATAAACGAAGCGTTAATCCTGAAACAGGCGACGTTATACTCTCCTTCCACTTTCCAGCAAGGGCGAGCACGATCTATGCAGAAGCAATCGACGCAGCAACAGAAGAAACGGGGGTATCGATCACTATAGCCCCACAAACTCACCAGGGGGAACTCGCTAAGGTAGCTCGTAGTGTTCTCCCTCGATGGGTTAATCAGCACAAGGAACTCCCTCGATTTTTCTTGATCGCTCTGTCATTTCGCTTCAATGCATGGGACAGGCAAGCACAGAGGAAATTGCTGAAGCACAGTCCAGCTTTTATGAAGAAACAGGGTGGCACCTGGAACTTCAAGGTGTAACTCTTGTCGCAGCAAGAGCTACTGGATTGTCAGATGAAGAGCACGAAATAGAGGATACGCTCGAACCTCAGCCTGAGATCAGACAACCAGAAATGAACCAGCATGAAGCACTCCAATTGGCCCAAAGACTTTTGAGAGATCTACCTGGCTTTCTATAAAGCAGGTGCCGAACCTCTAAGCGCAACCTTGTTGTTACGTTTCCATTTCCCCGCTGTATCTCAGACGCGCTACGTTGAACAATTCGCACAGCTTGAGGCTCAGACTGGCTGGCATGTGCGCTTGCATCCTACAGTACACCACCAGGCACTGGTTGAAATGGCACGTCGACTGCTACCCGAGGGACTTACAAGCAATGGAACTCCATCTCTCCACCTTGATCGAGAAACCGTACAAGTTTACTGTCAGGGAATTGCAAGCCCCGAAGCGATTCAAGAAGCACAACAACGCTTTCTAAAAGAGACTGGCTGGCGCCTGGAACTACTCATGCCCGGCCAGAAGCCAGATACGCCACAACGACTTTCCCGCGACGAAGCTTTAACGTTAGCAAGAAAGATGTTCAATCCGATACCAGGATTCTACCGTGTAGGAGCCGATCCAACAAAAGGCACATTATGGCTGCACTTCCACTTTCCCGATACAGCCAGGCCACGTTACATGGAACAGCTTGTAGAACTTGCTACACAAACGGGCTGGCGTGTTTATATCTATCCGAATGCCCATGAGAAAGCTTTAATCGCGCTGGTTGCTCGCTTGCTTCCTGATAACGTGAGTATCATGGCTAAACCCTCTGTTTATCAGGATACTCGCAGGATTTCTATCAGTTTGAGCGAGACTCTCAGCGCAGAGGCAATTGAGGAGATACAGGGAAAGTTTACTGAAGAGACGGGTTGGAAAGTTGATTTGAAAAATGCGTGATGGCAACGTCCATATATGGTAGGATAAGAAAACGAGATATGTTACACGAAAGAGACATTTCTATGAACACTCACAAAAACATCCTTCTCATGGGGCTTATTGCTCTTGGTATCATCGTTGGAGTCTTTCTCAGTTTGGTATCTAGTGGCGAGGCTCTGATTACTGGAGCAGCCTTCGGCGGCTTACTCGGTGGTCTTCTGTACTGTATGATCCAGATGATCGCTTCACGTAGGAAGAAAGAGAATCTGCCGTATGATCACCTGGATGAACAGCACCCGTTCAAACACCGTGAGATTTCCCAGACGCCTGAGGCAAGAGTTAGGGGAATGCAAGATAATCTCATGTCCGATATCATGAACTTTCATCCGCCGAAGCATTGATATTGTTATGAAAGTAAAAGTAGTCGCATTTCAATCACGGAAAACTAAATTGCCTTATTACTTCATCCCCAACAACAGCATCTCATACTCTAAAGTCTCTGGTAGACCTTCTTGTAATGAGCGCGGATTGTAGCCTAACTCCCGCACAGCCTTAGCATTAGTGCCAAGATAGGTTACACCTGCATTTACTCGTAAATACTCAGCGGAATACGATTCCGGCACAGACACAATTTTCTCCACGACACCCATCATTCCTGCCATTGCTTTCATCAAAGCAGGAGGTGCTATCATCCTGGGTGCGGGAATTCTGGTAATCTGCTGAGCTAACTTAATGCAGTCGACAAATGTATGCCTTGCCCCTGCGATGATATAGCTTTGACCAGAGATACCTTTCTCCATGGCCAGGATATGTCCGTAAGCGATGTCGTCAACATGTGCCCAGCAGAAGGCAGTTCTTCCAGGCACTATGGGCAATTTGCGTTGCAAATATTGGACGAGAGCAGTGTGCAAGCTGCTTGTATCACCCGGCCCGTAAATTACTCCCGGCTGAACGATTACAAGTGGTAGTCCTGCTTCGATCATTGGCTCGGCAACCTCGTAATGTGCTACCCACTTGGTGCGATCGTATTCGCTCAGGTGTGGGCCTTTGTAGATGTAGGTCTCATCGACCATGCGCCTATGGGTATCTGAAAAAACTGCTACTGTACTCGTATAGACACCTTTTGCTATACCAAGCTCCTGCATCAATTCCAGTACATTACGAGTGCCCTGTATGTTGATTTTCGCTCCTTCACTTTTGTCCCTCACACCAATCTTGTACCATCCGGCTATATGAAACATGCCGTCTACACCCTGCATAGGTGTACGCATGCTTTCTTTATCCGTCACGTCTCCTTTATGGATTTCGATGCCGAGGCTAGCTAAATCTGCCGCTTTTGCCGGATTTCGCACTACTACGACGGCTTGATGACCCGCGTCGATTAGTTGGCGCACAACTCGCCCGCCGACAAAGCCGGTTGCACCTGTAACAAAATATTTCATGAATGATCCTCCTAATGATCGAAATGTAAGTGACTCTGTTTCTGTTGTCAAGATATGTACGGCAGAGATCAGAATAAAAATGCGCTGCCAGGCTTTTAACCTGGCAGCGTTTGCAGATCACTGATCATCCGCATGGGACGAGATTCAGTAGACCTGAGAGTGGAGTAGATTACCTTTCTGCAATATGTGGAGCGGCTCAACCAGAACGAACTGGAACTGGTAGTCTCCGGTGCACAGATGCTATGTAGTAATGACTCCACCGCCCGACAAATAGTCTGGCATATAGATAATACGTTCTAAATAGGCAATTTGTTTCGGCTTATGCGTTCAAATTTACACACTTGTAGCCTAGAATGTGACGCGCCTGTGACAGCATTTTGCCTCATAATAATGTATACTGATGGTGTGAGGAGGAAGAAAGTTGATGGGAACGGAAAGGAGTATACCATAAGCGAATTGGTACACCATTTGAGCTGTGGCAGAGTAACGAGGACAGAAAACTCAAAGTAAAGAGTGACGTAAGATCAGCGCAATGATCATCCTCAAGTGAATGTCACAGCTCAATCCTTTTTGGTTTTTGGCTCTGAAGGCAA
>CAVPEB010000021.1:0-175130 GCA_963702765.1 uncultured Chloroflexia bacterium | reverse complement strand
CTACTCAGCATCTGGCCCATCCTGGCCGGTGCCCGTCTGGTGCGGGGAGAAGAGGAACGCGGCACCATGGATGTGCTGCTGACCACGTCACAGTCACGCACGCGCCTGCTGCTGGAGAAGGTGGGTGCGCTGGCGATCGCGCTGCTCGTGATCGCGGTATTGTTCGCGGTTGGAGTCGTGGCCGGCGAAGCTGCTCTTGGCGGTGGGCATCGTCGATTTTGTCAGGGCGCTGATTGCAGGGCTGAATTTGTGCTTTCTGGCCTTCTTCTTTGGCATGGTGGCACTGTTGCTCTCTCAATTGACGACTGGCCGCCGCGCGGCAGCAGGTTTGGCAGGCGGCCTACTGATCCTGTTCGTGCTCCTGAATATGGTTGGACGGGAACTGAACGGCGCCTGGGTACAGTATCTCTCGCCGGTCTATTATTACAACCTCAACCGGCCGCTGCTTGCCGGTTTCCCTGACCAGCCGCTGGCGGTGCTGGTTCCGCTGGGTCTCGCTGTGCTGTGCCTGGTGGGAAGTGTGATCCTGTTCGCCAGGCGCGATATCGGACGGTCGGCTATAGAGTCGCAGCGCGAGGCGGCAAGTGGCTCGCAGCAGGCGCATCGCAGCCTGAGCAGGGCCGAGCGCGAAGTTTCCACGCGCTCGGTGAGCTTGCAGACGCTCTTCGCGGATGGGTGGGGTGCCTTCTGGTGGCTGCTCGGCATAGTGGCTCTTTTGTGCCGCTGTGCTGTTTGCGACTCCCGGCTTCCAGAAGGCATTTAACCAGGCGGTGCAGCAGACCCCCTGGCTACAACAATACTTATTCGACACCCCCACCAACACGAATACCGCGCTGCTGGGTACCCTCGTCTTCGCCTTCGTGCCAGCGGTGGTCGTGATCCTGGCGCTGACGCTCGCCTTGCAGTGGCCCTCGGACCTGGAAAATGGGCGGCTGGAACTGATTTTCAGCACCCCGCAGTCACGGCAAAGGGTTCTGCTGGAACGCTTCGTGCGCGAATGTCCTGATAGTCCTTCTCGCTTCTGTCGTGACCTGGCTCGCCCTCACCATTGGGGCCCAGTTCATCAACCTTTCCATCGATCAGGGTAAACTGCTCGCCGCCAGCTTCAGCATGCTCCCTCCGGCGTTGATTGCGATAGGTCTCGTCTATGCGCTTTCTGGACGCCTGCGCTATGGCGCCGTACTGGGCATCGTGACCGCCTATCTCGTCCTGTCTTACCTGCAAGAATCGCTCGAAGGGAATATCCAGTTTCCTGGCTGGGTGATGTCACTTTCTGTTTTCCACCTGTACGGCAATCCGATCTTCCTCGGCATGAACTGGACCAACTTCCTGGGCATGACTGCTGTCGCTATTGCGCTATTGATTATCGGTCTTGTCCAATTCAGATATGTCGATGTTGAAGTGGGATAAGCATACATTTTTATAGGTGTTTTGCCCTGATAGTTCTCAACGGACGCAAAACACGCAGAGCGAGGATGAGGCCTCTATACAACACCTCACGCTCGCTCTGTGACCTCAAATGGTACATCACTATTTTTACTATTGGAGCATCTACTCACAGGCGGTTGTTACCTTGCCTCTGGGATTTCAGCGGATAGGGAAATCATGATCTTCATCTCATGAAGTGCTTTTTGTCAGCCTAGATATTATATAATGGCAATGCTTTGCAGCTTCTTATCCTATGAATAAAAAGGTTACATATGAACGCTCCTACACATTGGAATGATCTTATTACCCGCGCGACAACCTACTTGAGCGACGTTGACCCCATCATGGCAAAAGCCATTGAGCGAGTGGGACCATGTACGTTAACCCCCAATCCCCAACTCTTCGAGACGCTCGTCGATGCAATCATCTCACAACAGATATCTGTGAAGGCAGCAGATGCGATAATGGGTCGATTAAGGGCAGCGCTGCATGCTGAAGCAGAAGGGACAATCTCACCAAACGCCCTTTTGTCGTTAGAAGAGGATACCCTACGGGCCGTTGGGCTTTCACCTCAGAAAATGCGCTATATTCGTGATCTGACAGAGAGAGTTGTCAACGGCGAGCTTGATCTGGAGCGATTGAGTGAACTTGAGGATGAGGCGATCATTAGCGAGTTGGTCAAGGTCAAAGGCATCGGTCGATGGACAGCAGAGATGATGCTAATTTTTTCGTTGGGCAGGCCAGATGTTTTACCAGTAGATGACCTGGGATTTTTGGAAGGCGTGCGTGAGGCATACTCGCTGGAAGCCAGACCCAATCCAAAGGAGATGCGTGTAAGAGGCGAACCATGGCATCCTTACAGGACGTTCGCTACGTGGTATATGTGGGGAGTGCAAAGATTGAAACTTGGTAATGAGAGGCAGAAGACACGTATCGTTTCCTTGTAAATTTTGATGTGATACTATTGAAATTATGGATGTACCTGATAATTACTATGCCATTTTAGGTGTACCTATAGATGCTGACGACGATACATTAAAGCGAGCTTATCGACAATTGGCTCGGCGGTATCACCCCGACCTGACGGGCGAAGAAGGCGCTGTACATATGAAACGCATCAACCGCGCTTATGATGTATTGAGCGACCCTGAGAAACGCCTGAATTACGATACCATCATCGGTGGGGTGATCGATTTGCGTAAAAGTGGCTTGACACGACAGCGTCCCCTAGAGCGAAAATTCAACCTATCAGATGATATCGAGTTTTCGGGACTCAGCATGTTCAGCACCAAAGGGCCATTTCGAACGGGCGCTGTATTGCATACCCGGCTTGGAGTCATTTCTTCACTAAGTAGCGTGCAGACCGAGCATGGCTTCTGTATTGCCGCTGCTTCCCTCGATGGCAAGGGCTTACTCTGGCTGGCAGATACAGCACAAACACCTACAAGCTTTGCATCAGATACCGCGCTTACGGTTGAGTCGGTACGCGAACTGCGCTTCTCAAGGACTGGTAACCTTTTGGCAGGCTGGGGAAGAATTGGACTACATGTATGGGACACCTCGAACGGCTCGCTGCTCTGGAGTTTTCCACTGACTCAACGGGCTGTTTCCGCACACTACTCGCTCGATGTAGTACTGAAGGATGATCCTGGCGAAGCACAAGAGATCTGGATGGCCTTACCTTTATATAGAGAAGATCCTCGCGCTCCACGGGCACTTGGAGTCAGGGGTACAGATATCGTGAAGCATATAATAGGAACACCTGCGGATGTCCTGAGCGAACCTCTTGTGTGTGCAGAAGACGATATTGAGAAGCGGCAGTTTTGGGCAATACGCTTGCGAACACTCTCTCAAGATACAAAGACATTACAGACTCTCTCCTGTGCACATGTGCCAGGAGAAACAAACGAGATGGTCATCATGCGTCGTTGGAATCTGTTCGCTCCTGTACGAAAACTGTTTGTGGGAAAAACCCAACCGCAGATTGACACCTCATTACTGGCTGGATTGTGTGCCGATTGCGCTCCCCCTTATGCATTTACACCAGACACTCGTACACTTGCGTTTGTTTATGCAGGAAACATGATTCGTTTCTATGACACTGTTACTGGCACTTATAGTGAAGTGAATAGTGGCTCAATGGGAGCAAGTTCGCGATTAGCGATCTCACCTGATGCCCTGTGGGTAGCAGTAGCGCGTGAGGACAGCGAAGTGAACGAAGGGGTGATTGATCTTTGGTCAATTGCTCAGAGCAAGATAATCCAAAAGTTGTATCATCCCTGGCAAATTAGCGCATTACACTTCGCGAACAAACAGCTCATTGTAGCCCTGACAGATGGTACTATTCAGGTGTGGAAACAAGAACCTGTTGCTTTTTAGCCTTCTATTCGTTCGTGTAAGTAATAGGGTTGGTTATTCAAGCAATAATATGCATTCAAACGTCCCAGGGAAGCGAGGTTTTTAGGGCATGCGTATTTCAGTGGTCGTCCCGGTATTCAACGAAGAAGAGACAGTGGCTCAAGTTCTTGAGGCGCTATCAGAGGTACAACTCGATCTCGAGGTTGTAGTTGTAGACGATGCTTCGACAGATAACACCTGGGAAATTTTGCAAGATTTACGGAAGAAAGAGCCTTTCAATACATACCGTTATGTACGTCATGAGGTAAACCAGGGAAAAGGAGCAGGTCTCCGCACAGGATTTGGTCTTGTAAGTGGCGATATAGTTACAGTGCAAGACGCGGATATGGAGTATAATCCACAAGACCTTCCAGCATTGGTTCGCAAATGGGAGGAAGCTGGAAATGCTAAGGTAGCCATTTATGGTTGCCGCGATCTTTCTCCTCAGAAGTTTACGACGCGTTGGGGTAACCGTTTCTTAACGACAGTGACAAATATACTCTTTGGTTGTAATATCCATGACATGGAAACATGCTATAAAATGATGCCCGGGCCGCTCGCACGTGCGCTTCCGATGGAAGGGCGCAGGTTTGAGATCGAACCGGAGATTACAGCATGCATCGTGCAGGCAGGATATAAAATTTTTGAGGTTCCAATCAGCTACAATCCACGCAAGGCAAAAAAGCTCTCGCCCTGGAAGGACGGTTGGCCTGCTCTTGCAATGTTACTGCGTATGAGATTTATTAAGAAGTTTCATTTTGTCGCTCCAACAGCTCCAACTTCAGAACCTGTAGAGAAGGAAACAACCATTATCCAACAATAAACAGAGATACAAGTGTGAAAGAGCCTGGTGTGGTATGTCATGCCAGGCTCTTTCACACTTGTATCTCTGACAATCACTCTTGAAAAGATGGTAAAATCAGAACACTACATCTCAAGGAGGTTACTATGACCGGGCGTCCTAAGATTCTTGTTACTCAGAAAGTTCCTGATCCCGCCTATCCTTTGCTCGAGGAGATTGGTGAAGTCGATGCCAACATGCAAGAGGGAAGTATCTGGACCTACGAAGAGCTGCTACGTCGTGGTCCCAACCATGACTATATTTACAGTCTACTTACTGACAACATTGATGCGCGCTTTTTAGAAGCATGCGCGGCAGGAACACCAGGTTTGAAGATGGTCGCGAATATGGCTGTAGGATACAACAATATTGATGTTGATGCAGCAACGCGACTGGGTATTGCTGTAAGTAATACCCCTGGCGTACTCTCGGATACTACTGCCGACCTGGCATTTGCTCTCTTGATGGCAACTGCTCGCCGCATCCCCGAAGCAGAGCGATATCTACGCGCAGGCAAATACAAAGGCTGGGGACCTCTCCTTTTTTGTGGTGCCGAGGTGCATCATTCTACTATCGGACTAATTGGCGCGGGTCGCATTGGCAAGATCGTAGCAAAACGTGCCAGTGGTTTTGATATGAAGGTACTCTATTACGATGTGTATCGTATGTCTCCCGAAGATGAAGCTACCTACCAGATGACATATATGCCCATGGATGATGTATTGAAAGAGGCCGATTTTATCAGCGTCCATACACCATACATGCCTTCAACGCATCACCTGATTGGAGAACGTGAATTTGGTCTTACGAAGCCAAGCGCGATCCTCATCAATACAGCTCGAGGGCCGATTGTAGATGAAAAGGCGCTCGTCAAGGCGCTACAAACTGGAAAAATTGCTGGCGCCGGCCTAGATGTCTTCGAGAATGAGCCTGCCATCGAACCTGAGTTGTTAACGATGGAAAATGTAGTGATCTTGCCACATATCGCCAGCGCCTCCTTGAAAACACGCACACTCATGGCAACTATGGCAAGCGATAATATTGTGGCCCACTTCCATGGACAACGGCCTCCCAATATCGTGAATCCTGAAGTCTTAGGCTCATGAGAGATAAACTCAACATCCTGCACCAGGCTAAATAGAATACATCAACGGAATACATATGTTCTATCCCCCTTGTCTCTTCAGCGAAAATGGTGAGACAAGGGTAAGATTAATTTTGATACTTTTTAAGAGGTTGACAATTGCCTTTACCTTCTTTATAGTTCAATCAGAAACTGTTTGAGTGCTTTGTTTTCGCTGAAGAGGTATTCATTATAGAGCATTGTAGGAACGACATTATTACAGGGAAACGTTGTAAAATTTTGCGGTTTGATTGACCCTCGACGAATAATACCCGAGAGTTCAATAGATAGATAAGGCGGGAGAGCTTATGAAGTGCCCTCAGTGCAATACTGAATTACCGGATTCAGCCATATTCTGTGTTCAATGTGGATCGACTATCCGTCAGGCTTCTTTTTCATACTTACCTACGGGAACACCAGCATGGCCAAATGAGCAACTCAAAGGCTCTCAATATCGAAATGCGCCATCGGAATCTACCCAATACATCGTCCCAAGCGAATCAGGCTTAAAAGCAACTTCCAGTTCTGCCTCGTCAAATAAAACAAGACTTGGCATCCCTGCCATTATCGGTTTATGCATTTTGAGTATACTGATTGGTGGCGGCCTGACATTTGGCATCTTATATCTCAATGGCCAGCGCCTTGCAATTGGACCACAACCGACTCTAAAGCCTTTGCAATTGCCGACACAAAGCGCTTCGTCAACACCTGCTTCACTCACACCAACTACCCAGGGAAATCAACTTCCCACTCCAACTGCTTTTCAAACTATAAATAGCACTGACCTGGGCATCTCTATGAAATATCCTTCTGACTGGGTTATGGATCCGGCACAGAACAGTGCTGATAGTTCGTTCGTAGGAATCCACCCACAGCAGCAACAAACTGGAATGTACCTTGCGATCGAACGATATACTACAAGCGGTTCAGCCAAAATCTCAAGTACGAGCGTAATTAATCAATCTAACCTTGCACAGTTTCAGAGTCAACAGAATATAAGCAATTTCCAGATTATCACACCCCTCTCACCAAAACGTGCTATTGGAGGAGTTCAGTGGGACGAGCAGGATGCTACATTTAGTAACACCAATAATGTCTCATTTCATTTAACAACGGTTGCTGTACAGCATAACAAGCTGTACTATGATATCGTGTTCTACTCTCCAGCCTCAACGTATGATCAGGCTGTACAGAGTTACTTCTTACCTATGCTGAACTCGTTCAAGTTCAGCTAGTATCTGCCTGGAGGCATAGATCACTTATTGATCTTTAAGTAGAAAACTTGCATTTCGTGTATTCAGGATATTCCAAGATAGAGCCGCCTCTGTTTTATTTAAGGAACAGAGGCGGCTCTATCTACTCTGGTACTATAGGTCTCTTATGGATGGCCTAGTACTCTGGCATTGCTGGAGCGGGAGCAGGAGCTTTCTCCGGCAGATCAGTGATCAAGGCTTCGGTAGTCAGGATCATCGCGGCGATGCTGGTGGCATTTTGCAATGCAGAGCGCGTCACCTTGGCAGGATCGATAATTCCAGACTCGACCATGTCCTCGTACTTATCGGTGAGAACATTGTAGCCATACTTATCGCTCTTATGCTCTTTCTGAGCACGGCGGACACCCTCAACAACGACAGCACCATCTTTGCCACCATTGACGACGAGCTGGCGCAGAGGCTCTTCAAGGGCACGGCGTAGAATATTGACACCTGTGGCGGCATCACCTGTAAGCTTTAAAGAATCCAGGGCCTCTACTGCATTCAAGAGAGCAACACCACCACCGGGTACCATACCCTCTTCAACGCCGGCGCGGGTCGCGGAAACCGCGTCTTCAACGCGAGTTTTGCGATACTTCAACTCGACCTCGGAGCCAGCACCAACCTTGATAAGCGCGACGCCACCGGACAACTTGGCCAGGCGCTCCTGCAGCTTTTCACGATCGTAATCACTGGTGGTTTCGTCAATCTGCGCTTTGATCTGGCGAATACGTGCTTGAATTTCCGCTGTCTCGCCTCTACCCTCAACGACGGTCATATCATCTTTATGTGCTACAACGCGACGGGCCTTACCCAGATCTTCAAGGGTTGTGCTATCAAGACGGCGGCCCATTTCTTCACTAATGACCTGTCCACCTGTCAGGACGGCGATGTCACGCAACATCTCTTTGCGTCGATCACCAAAGCCGGGAGCTTTGACTGCAAGCACGTTGAGAATACCACGCAGCTTATTGACAACTAACGTCGCTAACGCTTCGCCATCAACATCCTCGGCGATAATCACTATATCGCGCTTACCCTGTTGAGTCATCTTTTCAAGAACTGGCAGAATGTCTTGCACTGCGCTGATCTTCTTATCAGTGATGAGAATATAAGGATCATCAATGGAGGCTTCCATCTTCTCAGAGTTGGTGACGAAGTAGGCAGAAATGTAGCCTTTATCGACCTGCATGCCCTCAACGTACTCTGTCTCAAAATTGGTTCCGCGTGACTCTTCAACGGTAATGACACCATCTTTGCCAACACGATCCATTACTTCAGAAATGAGTTGACCAATGGTCTCATCAGCGGCGGAGATAGCAGCGATCTGCGCGATCTCTTTCTTGTCTTCAACGGGGATTGCTTTCGAGCGAATGTATTCTACGACGGCCTCTGTGCCTTTATCGATGCCCTGTTTGAGTTGCATGGGATTGGCACCCGCTGCAAGGTTCTTCAGCCCTTCAGTCACGATTGCCTGAGCTAGAACTGTGGCTGTCGTGGTTCCATCACCTGCGACATCATTCGTGCGAGTGGCAGCCTCTTTGAGGAGTTGGGCACCCATATTCTCAAACGGATTTTCGAGCGAAATCTCTTTTGCAACAGTCACACCATCATGAGTGACGCTTGGTGCGCCAAACTTCTTGTCAAGCGCTACGTTACGACCTTTTGGGCCAAGGGTCGATTTGACAGCCTCAGCCAAAATATCAATACCTTTCTTCAGTGAACGACGAGCATCTTCATCGAACACAAGCTGCTTTGCCATATGATTTTACCTCTCTTTTTTCTAAGCTAGCCAATAATGGCAAGAATGTCGTTCTCTTTGAGAACAAGATACTCTTCGCCATCCAGTTTAAACTCTGTGCCGCCGTACTTAGCGAACAGGATACGATCGCCCTCGCGAACATCGATGGGAGCGCGATCACCATTATCCAACAAACGTCCACTGCCGACAGCCACCACAGTTCCTTCCTGGGGTTTCTCTTTAGCGGTATCGGGAATGACAATTCCGCTCTTTGTGATTTCTTCTTTAGCAGCGGGTTTTACGACCACGCGGTCGCCAACAGGACGAATTTTTTTCTCCACGACATATTCTCCTTTTCAAAGAATTGTTCCAAATCCTTCCCTCCAACGATGCTGGCGCATCTATTTTGCTCCACAAACATCAGGAGAGAAGAAATGAAAATATGTGTCAACGGGCATTATGCAATTTCAGTCAAGATAGTGAACCACACCTGCAATCGTAACCGAACGATGGAGTGAGTAATCGCAGTTGCAGGGACCACCAGCCGCACAGCCAGTGCAGCAGAAAGGCTTTCCCTGAACGACTGTCGGAGGCCAGAGAATTTCGATGTCACAATTTGCGCAACGGACAACCTGATGCTGAGCATTCGATTGTTGATGTTTTCTATCTTGTTGAACATCGTCTGTGTACATTTCTCTCACCTGAGTATGATCTTATACTGATATTGCCCGTTTAACTTCCACCATAGAGTATCTCACAGGCTGTATTAGAAGTGCATAGGAGAAGTGTTAGAGAAGTGTTAGAATTTTTAGTGATATAATTGCGATATATGATCTGGGAGATTGGAGGTTCGCGCATGGCCTATATTTCTAATGTTGCTGAAAAGTCTTATATAGTTGATACGGGGGAAAATAGTCCCCAGAGAGAAATCAAAATTGACGAGAAGCGGTTTGAGATTGATTGGCAACAAATTGCCACACTTGCAATGAGTCCTCAATTACAAAGCAAGATTGGCGGACGATATAGTTTGCTCATCGGGGGCAAATCATACGAGGTTCTGGCTCATCGTGTCAACAAACCTGATGTAACCGGATATCGCTACGAGGTTCTGATTGCAGGACGACGCTTCGAGATTTCTGTAGAGGATGAACGAGAGAAGACTTTAGCAGGGTCGATACGTAGCGCCCACGAATTTGGAGAGGCCATGGTTCGCGCCCCGATGCCGGGTCTGGTGCTAGGGCTTCCTATAAATGCCGGGTCTGATGTCGAACGAGGTCAAACTGTTGTGATACTCGAAGCTATGAAAATGGAGAATGATCTTGCTGCACCTATTTCTGGCAAAATTAAAGAGATCAGAGTAAACAAAGGTCAAACAGTAAATCAGGGAGATGTGCTAGTAGTGGTGAGTGCGGTTTAACATCCTCCCATATGTTATAATGCATTGGCAAACTGAGGGAGGATTTGCATGAATTCACATGAAAGTAAAAGCGCTGATGAGTGGCGCCAGTCTACAGAACGCAGAGCGAAAGAAAAGTCTGAGGAGCGCAAGCAACACTTTTTAACAAGCTCTGATATTGAAGTGCCAGATCTGGCTACAGAAGAAAATCTGGCAGACTATAACACGCAATCGAAACTTGGCTACCCCGGCGAATTTCCTTTCACCCGTGGAATTCATCCAGGCATGTATCGATCACGCCTATGGACAATGCGTCAATATGCAGGGTTTGCAACAGCTGAGGAATCCAACAAACGTTACCATTATTTACTTTCACAGGGGACGACAGGTCTCTCTGTCGCTTTCGATCTGCCTACACAAATGGGTTATGACGCCGATCATCCTTTATCAGAAGGGGAAGTTGGCAAAGTAGGTGTCTCAATCTCTAGCCTCGAAGACATGGAAACCCTACTGAATGGTTTACCATTGGATCGCATCAGCACGTCAATGACAATTAATGCCACTGCTAGTGTTCTGCTAGCACTCTATATCGCTGTTGCGAAAAAACAGGGTGCTGAAACACGCAAGTTAAGCGGAACAGTGCAAAACGATGTGTTGAAGGAGTATATTGCACGCGGTACATATATTTATCCGCCCCAGCACTCAATGCGCATCATCACTGATATATTTCGTTACTGTGCTGAAAATCTGCCCCGTTGGAATACTATTAGTATCAGTGGTTATCATGTGCGAGAGGCAGGTTCGACGGCTGTGCAAGAAGTTGCCTTCACGCTTTCAAACGCTATAACTTATGTACAGGCAGCAATTGACGCTGGGCTTGATGTTGACACGTTTGCAGGTCAGCTTTCGTTCTTCTTCAACAGCCACAATAATCTGTTCGAAGAGGTTGCCAAGTTCCGCGCCGCCCGTCGTATGTGGGCTCACATTATGCGAGAACGCTTTCACGCTCAGGATCCGCGCTCAATGATGCTTCGCTTCCACACCCAGACAGCAGGTTCAACATTAACAGCTCAACAGCCAGATAACAATATTGTGCGAACTGCCTACCAGGCGCTTGCGGCTGTGCTTGGAGGCACACAGTCACTCCATACAAATTCCAAAGACGAGGCGCTTTCACTTCCAACTGAAGAGGCTGTGCGTATTGCGCTTCGCACACAGCAAATTCTGGGATACGAGAGCGGTGTTGCAGATGTGGTAGACCCGCTTGCTGGCTCGTACTATGTCGAATTCTTGACGAATTGCATTGAGCAACAAGCATGGGATTACATCCAGCGAATCGACGCTTTGGGAGGCAGCGTGCATGCCATTGAACATGGTTTTATGCAGGCGGAGATAGAACAAGCAGCATATACGTATCAACGTTCTTTAGAAGAAGAAAGAACTGTTGTTGTCGGAGTTAACCGTTTTATTCTGGAAAACGAAGAACGGCCCACGCTCTTGCGTGTTGATCCTGAAGTTGGCAAGCGACAGGCGGCAAAGTTAGCATCGCTACGGCAGAAGCGAGACAACGAACATGTGGAGCAGGTTTTAGCTGCTCTTGAGAGAGGAGCCAGGAGTACAACAAACTTGATGCCCTTGATTATTGACGCTGTTGAAGCATATGCGACTCTCGGGGAGATTAGTGATGCTATGCGTCATGTTTTTGGCGAACAGCATGAGTTTCGTAGTATCGAGTAGAGTATATCGTGAATATGAATTATTGGAATCAGGATACCAGGCAGCACATCACACAACCTGCTCGTGATTCTGAACGCAGTCCATATACACTTGACCAGGAAAAATCCAGTTTATCAGGAACAGCTGAGGCTCCTATTGGGGTCTTTGATTCGGGCGTTGGAGGCTTAACGATCCTATCGGCCCTGCGACAAGAATTGCCTTATGAAAACTATGTCTATTTCGGTGATACAGCGAATTGTCCTTACGGCATGCGCGATGACGCCGAAATCACAGAACTGTCGATTCAAGCCTGTGGTTTTCTGATTGAACAGGGAGTGAAGCTCATCGTAGTAGCCTGTAATACAGCCTCACAAGCGGCACTCAATAGTTTACGAGCCACTTTTACATCTATACGATTTGTAGGTGTCATTCCGGCAGTAAAGCCAGCCGCACGTGTCACAAAAAAAGGTCGTATTGGCATTGTCGCTACTCATCAGGCGGCCAAAGCTACTTACCTGAAACAACTGATCGATGATTTTGCAGTTGCAGACGGAATACAAGCATTTGCTGTTGGTTGTCCCGAACTTGTGACCCTGGTTGAAAAGGGAGAAATAGATGGTCTTGTTGTTGAAGAAACGGTCAAGCGGGTCTTAGATCCGATAATAAAGGAAGATGTAGATGTAATCGTGTTAGGCTGTACCCATTTCCCTGCGCTGCGGCCTGTCATTGAACGTGTAACCTATCATAAAATACATGTCATTGACAGCAGTAATGCAGTGGCACGTCGCACTCATTATGTGCTGGACGCGGAGGGATTGATTCAACCTGACAATTCAAACATCGCACATTTTGGAAAGCTCGAGGTGTGGTGTAGCGGAGACGCCGAAGTTTTTCGTAATGTTGCGACCAAGCTCTTAGGTTATTCCGTTAACGTACAACAGGCTAAATTATAATCAGGGAGATTCATGCAGGAACAATTAACTGATGGTGCAGACGAACGAACAATACTGGAGACGCCAGCAGAGAACATAAAACGAGTGCGTATTGCCCGCCACGTGTCTAATATTCTGGCTCCAGCCACGATTTCTTTGCCATTTATACTATTGGTAGCTTTCTACCAGGCCCAAGATAAACTATCGGCCTTACTTTTCGCATGTATAACGCTTTTCTTTCTTAGTGTTGGACCTCTTCTTTATATCATCATCGGTGTGCGGCTGGGCATACTTTCCGATATTGACGTTAGCCGCAGATCTCAGAGAGTTGGACCATTCATATTTGGCATTGTTTCGGCCACGATTGGATGGATTATTCTTTCTCTTACGGACGCACCGAGGAATTTACAAACTGTGATGATTATTACCGTGTTCAGTGGCATTATTATGATGGTGATCACCTTGTGGTGGAAGATCAGTATGCACACTTCATCATTTGGTGGTGTAGCAACCATGCTTACTGTCTTATATGGTGCAGTGATGCTGCCATTATTCATTTTGCTCATATTCGTGAGTTGGTCGCGTGTGGTTCTTCGCCGCCATACAGTCTCGCAAGTAATAGCAGGTTCGCTTGCTGGTATTGTATTATCGCTAGTAATTTTGAAGATAAGAGGAGTGAATTAAAACAGCACTGGATGGATTCTGATTCATTCCGAATTTTGTGTACAAGCCAGCAAGAAACAGACAAGAAGTGGAACAAGGCTGGCAGTTCAAACTGATGGGTAACATGTTCAATGGCAGAATATGTTATCCATAGCTCCCTCATCGTTCTCATTCCTTTAGATATATATAATCTAAAGCTTCCTGGACATTTTTTTCGTTGGTACTAGAAGTGTTTAACACTAATCTCTCTTCTTTCCACGGCAAATATATTTTACGCCGATTTTCTACGTCATCCCACGTAACTTCCCGAATTCCAAACATATTTCTTCTTCGGGATTCAATTCTTTTCTTATGAATTTCTTTCGCCAGGACACACTCAATAATAATCAACGTTGCATTCTCTACGTGTACCAGGTTGTGCCACATGTCTCTCGCTTCTTTTACTGGACTTACTGCATCAATTATGACAGACAATCCAAGATTGAGTTGTTCACCAGCTAGAGTTTCGGTCACTACATATGCAGCTAATCCTGTTTCAAAGCTTCTTTTGAGGCCACTTCTGATAAGAGAAGATTCTATTGGGTCAACTGAAAAGAGTGGTATTGATAGCTTTGCTGCAAGACCTTCTGCCAAAGTACTTTTACCAGAACCTGGTAATCCAGAAATAAGAATCAGTTTTGACTTATTCATATGTATAGAATATCAAGAGCCATGCAATACTATCCAGTTTATCAAGGACACCTGGTCAGTAAATAAGCAAGCAAAGCTGAAAGTCTATTTGTCTTCTGCTTACAATTTTCGAGATATACCCATACTTCTACTTCTGCCCGCTTCCAGCAACTCCAGCACGCTCAGGGAGTTGTGCTGCTTCAGCGCGACGTTGAGCGAGAATAGCCGGTGCCTGAGCACGACGAGTTGTAGCAACTGTAGCACGACTAATAATCAAGATGAACCCGACAAGCATGATAAAGTTGACAATGCCAAGCACGATGAGGAAGAACAGGTTGGACAACCCAAAGCTGTTCAGAATGAGAAAGATCAGGGCTGTTATCACTATATTACCCAGGGTAACTGGAATAAGGATCAACCACGTAAACTGCATAAGCTGGTCTGCGCGCAAACGCGGCAGGGTGCTTCTGACCCAGATGAAGACAAAACAAAGCATATATACTTTGGTAACGAAGTAGCCGATACCCAGTATATTTCCCAAAAGCTGCCAGCCAAATGCCATACCAGAGGCAGTCAGGAAACCAACCCCGGGACCTGACCATCCACCAAGGAAAAGCGTCACAGCAATGGCCGAAACGATCGTCATATTGCCATATTCACCCAGGTAGAATAAAGCCCAGCGCATGCCGCTGTACTCGGTGAGATAACCGGCAACGAGTTCGGACTCCGCTTCTGGCAAATCGAAAGGAGGGCGGTTCGTTTCAGCAAGGCCACAAATGTAGTAAATAAGGATCATTAGAGGCTGAACCAGGAAAAACCAGGCCCATGGAGTAAATCCCTGAAAGATGAAATCCCAGAAAGGGATACCTTTTCCGGGCCAGAGACTACTACTCTGATAATCTATTATCTGTTGGCTAGAAATAGAGCCGATGCCAGAATTAGCAAGGATGCTTGTAAGCATCACTACACCTACCAGCGACAAAACAAGCGGTAACTCATACGAGATCATCTGGGCCGCACCTCGCAGCCCTCCTATAAGCGAGTATTTATTATTTGAACTCCAACCGGACATCACTATAGCGACAATATCAATCGAACTCATTGCTACATAGTAGACGATACCAGTAGCGAGGAGCGCCCCTGGTAGTTGTAAGTAGGGTGAGAATGGTATTACAGCAAAAGCAGCAATGACAGGAGCCAGGAATACCGATGGCGCAAGCAAGAAAAGGGATTTATCAATTAAACCTGCGTGTATATCTTCTTTCATCAATAGTTTGCCAACATCAGCAACTGTCTGCAACAGGCCCCATGGACCAGTATGCATAGGCCCAACACGGTCCTGCATCCATCCCATAACCTTACGTTCTGCCAGAATCAAGATGATAGCGCTTGTTAGGACAAAACCAAAGACAGAGATGAAGAAAATGATGAACTGTAAAAAGGACCAGGAGATGATGCCATTAATGAGCTGGCTCCCTATATTATCAGCCATTATTATTGTATACATACGATAACTCCACTAACGATGAATCGCTGGTAGAGGTCTGATTACGGTATCACAAGCAATAACCAGACCCTGGCAGTTACTTAGCGATCAACTTCTCCAAGCACGAGATCTGTGCTACCTAGAATAGCAATAACATCACTCACTTTATGCCCGCGCAATATTTCAGGAAGGATTTGTAAATTCACGAAGGATGGGCCACGTATCTTTGCGCGCCAGGGATATTCACTACCATCACTGATAAAGTAGATGCCCAGTTCTCCCTTACTTCCCTCAATGGCAAAGTAGGTTTCGCCGCGCGGAGGACGCAATGCGATGGGTGTGCGCGTACTAATAGATCCTCCCGGCATGCTATCAATCGCTACACGGCAGAGGCGAATACTCTCCCAAATTTCCTGCATGCGCACTCGATAGCGAGCGAAGCAATCACCCTCTTGGCGCAACTGTACCTTTACAGCTACTTCGCGGTAGGCCATATAGGGGCGGTTGGCGCGTAAGTCCCAGTTAATACCACTGGCTCGAGCAATTGGACCTGTAAGTCCATAAGCAATAGCTTGTTGCGGATCGATATAACCTACACCCTGGGTTCGCGCATCGAATATTTCATTTCCGGTGAGCAGCGTTTCCAACTCAGCCATATTCTTTTCTTCTTGATCGAGAAAAGCCTCACATTCCTGAAGCCACCCCTTTGGAAAATCGTGCAACACGCCACCTACTCGTAAGTAATTGACATTGAAGCGACTGCCGCCGAGAGCTTCGAATAAAGAAAGAATTCCCTCGCGATCGCGGAAACACCACAAAACAGGAGTAAATGCTCCAAGATCTAGTCCATATGTCCCAATAGCTACAAGGTGGCTGGCTATACGTTGCATTTCACCGACCAACAACCTGATATATTGAGCTCTTCGTGGTGGCTCTAAGCCCATTAACTGCTCGACTGCACCTACGTAGGCAATTTCGTTGAGCATGGGAGAGAGATAATCTGCGTTATCCATGTAGCGGATACCACCCATGACAGGTCGATTCTCCAGAATTTTCTCGATTCCTCGATGGAGATACCCGATGACTGGCGTGCAGTCCACCACGGTTTCTCCTTCAAGCGTAAGTACCAGGCGCAAAACACCATGAGTGCTAGGATGCTGTGGGCCCATATTGAGCAGCATTTCTTGAGTCTTGAAACCTTCGGATCCTTCTATATCCTCAGTGATTGCTCCTCTATCTTGATTTGTAACCATGGATTACCTCTTTGTATATTTCAATCTTTATCTGGCCTGAAAACAGACCACATACTATGATTCGTTGTAACTATTTATTCTTCTTCCTCTACAGCCACCTCTGGCGGTGGATAAGCGAGAAAAGTGGGGACCCGCTCTTGCATCCCCCAGATGCGCGGCCCCACACCCCGGCTAAGGGCTCTGTCCTCTGCACTCTGGTTTTCTTCAACTATTGCACCACAACATTTAGCCTGGTCGTCGCTGAATCAGCAATTTGCGCACGCGCATGCCAAAACTAAACGTCCAGAGTAAGGCCATAAGCACAGCCAGACCACCAATAAGATAACGATTTGTATCATTTGTGAGAAACATCAAAGTGTAGGCCATAAGCCAGCAACCTGCAGCAACCATCGCGGGCATAATAAGGCTTTGCGGACCAGCAACTTTAGGAGAGAAAAAAGTTCGATTGGCAAGGGCTGCATTTGTGCTGTTGGAATTTACATTGCTCACAGGAGATACAGAATCCTTGCTCGTATTTGATGCTTTCAACTGTGTGCTTGTAGTCCGCGACTGTCTCGCACTGGCTTTGGCTGGTACCTTTCTACGTTTATAAGTTTTTGGCATTCCACTTACTCACTTTTTGGGTGCTGGCTGAGCTTGCTCAGAATCACCTGATGCAGTCACTTGCTCCTGGTAAGCTTCATCCTGATAATCTTCAAAGGAGTGACCAAAGGTAGGAGTCCCGGGATGTATGCGCTCTTCTTTGCCCTGGCCCAGCTTTTTCTGAACGACATGTTCAACGCCAATTTGTTGGTACCTGCCATCAACCGCCATATTAGGGTCAACCTGAGTAGTTGCAGGTGTTTTCACCGTAAATGGCACCTGGTGAAAGCTCTTGAGAAGAGGATGGCCCACGAAATCGTCATCGAGGAGCATGCGTCGTAAGTCAGGGTGCCCCGCAAACTTGATACCGTAGAGATCATACGTTTCACGTTCCAACCAGTTTGCTGTTGGCCAGACAGAGACAACGCTATCTACCTCCGGTTTCTCGTGATCCAAACGCACCTTGATCTGCAGCAGTTGCCCGCGTGTAAGAGAACGAACATGGTAAACCGTTTCAATGTGATCGAGCATATCTACACCCGATATGCAGCTTAGCAAGTCGAAGCCGAGTTGATCTCGCAAAAATCGACAGACCGCCACAAGATTTGTGCTATCGACCTCAAGCCCAAGAAAATCTCCCTTGAGAGTTTTCAACGAAAGCTCTTTACCAGTAATTTGTGAGATTGGAGCAAGATCACGCGCGAGGGCTGCATTCTGATCACGATAGCCAGCAGGTGTAACAGGCAAACTTTTTGAGCGCGGCACTAGATCCATCGTATAACTCCCTTACGCCAGGCGTAGACGAGACCAAGAGCGAGGACCAGAATGAAGAAGAGGATTTCAATAAATCCAAAAAAGCTCAATTGCTTGAAAATAACGGCCCATGCGATAATGAATACAATATCTACGTCAAAAGCAACAAATAACAGTGCAAAAATATAAAAACCGAGCGGATATTGCACCCATGCAGAGCCAATGGGAGACTCACCGGATTCATAGGTTTGCAATTTTTCTTTTGTTCGTGTACTCGGCGCTATAATGTTTGATGCCACCATAGTGACCATTACGAAGAGAAAGCCTGCTGCAAACATAATACCTGCATATAAATAAGCGACGTTGGCTGGTGTTGACACGAGCCTTACCTCCATAAGTTAGTTGCGATAAAAGAGGCGAAGAATGCTATTGAGATTATAGCACAGGAAAGAATGCCCGACAATTTCAGCATTTACGATTGCGGCAAATCAGGCACCGTTACGGTTTCTGGTTTATACAGGAGTTGAATGCCTTTCATATTCGCCTGACCGGAAGAGCTAGCCTCAGACTCAGAGAAGGAGACAACGATTACACTCACATTATCTTCACCACCCCCGTCAAGCGCGGCCTGGATCAACTTCTGGCCTGTCTTTGAGGGATCAGGTGTAGGATCGCTCATGAGTCGCTGAATTTCTGGGTCACGCACCATGTCCCATAAACCATCTGAGCAAAGTAGCAGTTTATCGCCTGTTTTGAGTGGCACTATGAAAGAATCTACGTCAACCACCGCCTTCTCACCCAGACTTCGATAAATCTGGTTGCGTTTTGGATGTGTATAAATATCATCTGGTTGAATAATACCTGCTTCTACCAAACTGGCGACCACGGAATGATCATGTGTAACCTTAGCAAGACCATCAGGCTCTCTGTACAGATATGTTCGACTATCACCAACATTTGCTACGTAGGCAGTGGAACCAAAGACCATGGCAGCGGTCATGGTTGTGCCCATATCCGCTCTTTCTTCAAGATTACGTTGATGCACAGCTTGATTAGCATGTTGCACGCCATCTCGCAAGAGCTTTGCGAAAGCCTCATCACTTCGCTGCTTCTTCTCCGAGATTTGTGGCAGCATATAATCAATTATGGTCTGAATGGCCATACGACTTGCATTCTGACCATTTGCGTGACCTCCCATTCCATCTGCCACAACAAATAGTCCGTATTCCTGTGATTGTGAATTGTTTGTTCCTGCACCCTGCATTGCAAAAAGACTATCTTCATTAGGCTTATGTTTACGCTTAATCCCTGGATCTGTAAGGTAACCTACTGACAGACTCAAATTGGAACTTTTCAGTTGCTCGTTACCATAAGGCAAAGTATTGTCAGTGCCGCTCGAACTATTTACAGGCGAAAACTCTATGGTTGGTATTTCACTTATTGAAGGTGTTGCAATTCCGAAAGTTTGCGTATGGTTGGCCTGAGATTGAGCTGCTGGTGAGGCAGGCAGAGCATGTAAATGCAGACCAGAGACAGAAGCCGCAACCAGTACCCCACAATATGGACAAGTGGTTTCTGTTGGTTGTATCGGCTTTCCACAACTTGGACAAGGCAACTCAGTTGCATTTGTTTGAAGATTAACCGTCGCTCTTGAATATTGTATCTGTTGCACTTCTTTTTCAGCGTTCCACTGAGCTGCAGCTTGCTCCGCTTTGAAACGAGAGAGTTCACGCCTGTGCCTTATCCAAAGAATGATGAACAGCAAGAACAAAATCAGGATTACAGTTCCTGCCGCGATTCCGCCAATAAGTAAGGTTGATAATGGAATACCAAAGTAGGTCGTTGTTTCAGTCGAGGGAATGGAAGTCCCGCTTACAGGATTGTTCTGTGTTGTACTGAGAGTAGTGGCGCTTTGTTCGAACGCTTTTGCAGCTACCAAATTTGGATTCAAGCCTTCGACGATTTGAAAATCTTTAATCGCATCGTGATAGTTGTGGCTATAATACGCTGCTATGCCATTTTCCCAGGCTATCTGCAATGGGTTAGGGAGGACATTATTCAATGCAGGGTGTTGAGCCACAAATGCATTGTAGTCGGCAGATGTTAAGGTGATGGTATTCTGCAAATGCATTGCAACCATTTGTCCAGTATTGTTGATGAAGGGCATCCCTGCTTCATTCTGGCTAGAAGTCACATCAAGTGTGACCCGTATGGGATTGAGAAATGCCATCGCTGCTGCTATATTTGGAAGTGGCATCGGTGGGTGGGCCGTCGCTGAGGCTTGAGAAGTCAATGCAATCCCAAATTGCTGGAGCGTATTCGTCGAAGCTACATTGAGTGTTGGCTGTAGCTGGTCAGTATGAAAAGAAAAGAAGAACGCTCCATTCATACATGGTGTAGCAATACACAAAGGTGCATTGGTGGCAGCAACAGTATAGGTACCGAGCAAAGCATGTGCCGGATCATTTCCGGTATATGCATCGTTGGCATAGACATTGATAGACGACAGGGCATAGGTTGTCGATGTTTTGCTACGCGAATTCGAACCAGCAGGAGCACAGGGAGTAGTAGCTGTGTTCAGGAGGCTCCCATCAGTTAAAACCGAGGTATTGAGGGTAGATGAAGTGCTGGCAGCAATGCTTTTGACCAGCACACCCACACTCGTACACAGCACCGGAGTTCCAGCAGTCGTGCCTTTTGTAGCAGGTTTCGCATTGTAGCTATAGACCAGACGCACAACTGAGACTTCGGACAGTGCAAAGGATTGTGAGGTAGGTGGATCAGCACTGTTCGTTGTTCGAACTGAGAGTGCGAACGCATGGGAGGGTAATACAAGCTGTGAGGCAAGCAAGAGCCCGCCGAGAATCGAGAAAGCAAAGCGACCAATAACTCGACCTACTTCCTGGTCATTACTACGCATGCTCATTTAATCTTTCTCCCTTACGTCGAATCAGTTGCAGAGACAAGATAATCAAGTATCCCATCTCTTATCGTCCCAACTGGCTTTGCAATCTTTGCAACATCGCCTGGGCAGCCTGATTATTCGGTGTCGCCGCTACTACATATCCACATTCGCGGCGGGCAGCTTCTAACTTGCCCTCACGCTCATAAATGACACTCAATAGAAAACGGGTCGCATGGTCTGCTGGATTAATCTTCAATACCTCCACATACGCACGTTCGGCAAGCACGAGTTGATTCAGCCGCGAAGCGAGTTGGCCAATTGCATAATGCAGATCCGGTCGCTTCGAACCAGGAGGAGCTAACCGTAGAGCTTCCTGGTATTCACGTAAAGCAGGCTCGAGTTGGGCCGTCTCTTCATAACACTTTGCGAGGTGTTGATGCGTTTCAAAATCATTAGAATTTAAACGCAATGATTGTGTATACGGAGGAATAGCCTGAACCGGAAACTTTCGCAGGAAAAGAAACAGATCACCGACGAGTTTGTGCGTTTCAGCATCATTCGGATTCAATCCTAAGGAGCGATTATAGGCCTGAAAAGCAAGATCAGGCTGCCTCCTCCACGCAAACACCTGTCCAAAAATTTTATGAACGAAAGGATTATTTGGCTCAACAACATATGCTGACTGAATTGAAGAGTACGCCTCATCAATTCGCCCGGCGCTAAGACGTTCCTGGGCAACCTTGATAAAACCACCGCCTGGACCGGTAAGCCCGCTACTCGCTTGATTAAATACAACTGATGCCGGTGTAGCCCGATCCCCTCCCGGCTGAGAGTTCGATATTACAGGTGGAAGCTGAACCTGCGCTGACAGCGGTGGAAGATTCGCGACGGCTCGTTCCATTTCGACAGCGCTACCCCACCGTTGTTCAATCGCTGGCGCAAGAGCTTTCGTTATGACCTGTTCAAACGCGGGTGAAATATCGGGTCGAAGAGTGCGTACCGGCGGAAACGAGAATATGCCGGGTTTGTTATTAACCGCGTCATGGTGGGTCAACACACGATGGAGCGTAGCTCCAAGCGCATACAGATCGCTACGAGGCTCTGGCATGCCGTGAAGTTGTTCTGGTGGTGCGTAACCTATTGTCATGATAATCGTTGACTGGCGTTGCGATTGAAAAGTACGAGCAATACCAAAGTCAATCAGCCTGATTTCGTCTTGATCTGTCACCATAATATTCGATGGCTTGAGATCGCGAAAGATAATTGGCGGGTTTTGACGATGCAAATAAGCCAGTACATTGCAGATTTGCTGTGCCCAACTACGCGCACGTGCCTCTGAAACTCCATGCGCACCTTCAAGTCCAGGAACATTGCCTTCTTTTGCTAATAACTCGGTTAATGTGCGTCCCTCGATAAAATCCATGACGAGGTAATGTCTATCATTTTCAACAAACGAATCGCGCACGCGCGGAATATAAGGATGGTTCAGCTTCAAGAGCAGTTTGGCCTCACGTTTGAACCATTCTACCGCCTGATTCCGATCCACATCCTTCTGGAAATCATCCAGCATTTCTTTGACAGCGCAGGGTTCGTCATCAAATCGCGTATCAATTGCGCGATAGACTGCTCCCATACCACCTGCTGCAACGGATTGTTCGATTTTATAGCGCCCAGAAGACAGTAACGTACCAGCATGTAAACGATGGAAGCCGCCACGGTCATCATTCGAGAACGGTGTCTGCGGTGATTGTCCTTGTACTGCATCTGAAGAATAGGGATGAGCATCCACAGCAGAGTACTCCGACGATTTAGGGCCGGAGCCTTGTCCACTTTGTGGAGTGGACGGATTCCCGAGAGAGACTATATTATTGGGATCGGAAGAATAATTACTCGCCATATGTATCTATTCCATTAATCATTTTTCGCATAGTAATTTCTCATAGGATTCACTCTTTGGGCGCATTATAACATATTCCATTTCACATGGGCAGTAGGCAGGAATACAGTCATAGAGTGGGCTAATTCACAATCTAGCTCACTTTATTATGATGAAGTGTGCCAGTGGCATATTTGCGTTGCCCTGTTTGTTCACATACTGTTATATGACTACAATTTCTCAATCAGATCGAACGTTTGGCTGCTACTGCTTTGCGCACACAAATGGAAAGGCACTATCTATAGCTTAGGCCGACGTCAGCCCTAATTTATCAACCTCTTGCGCTGAAGCCACATCTGCTTTCATCCAACGGGAGCCAAAAATACCTACGACGCCAGCAATCAGGAGGGCCGGAGTACATGTGATCAATAGAGCTCTGGCAAGATCTTGCCCGCCCATATTCTGTGCAAAATGCTGACCATGTGTCGGGTCAAACGCGCTCGCCAGAACGCCTACCAATGTTGGCGCAAAAGCATCACCAAGCAGGTGAGCAATGAAGAGCGAGACTGCTATTGCAGAAGCACGCAAAATAGCGGGTACAACATCCTGTGTAGCAGCTGTGCTTGGACCCGTGTAAAGTGTTAGTAAAATCGTAGTCACAATGAAGAAAACACTAAAAATCAGGAAATTATGGGTAGTAATTGCCACAGCAAATGAGGGAGCACTCAATAAAAAACCAATACCACATACCAGTACACGTGCCCCTTGATTACGACGATTCAGCCAATCAGCCATGTAACCACCAAGCACTGTGCCCACGAGGCCTGCCAGCACAATAACAGCGCCGGAGAAGATGCCTGCCTGACCTGAACTAAGGCCAAAAATATCTAACTGCTGGAGATATGTAGGCAAGAAAACAATATTTACGCCCAGGACGAAGAACGCGAAGATTTGCATAATAATCAGCACAACGAGTGTTTTGATACGCAGTAGCATGCCGAACTGTGAAAAAACATTCGATGAAATATGTATAGCAGGTCGTGGTTCTTCGATCTCAGCTACATCGCCAAGTGTATATGGATACAGTGCAACTTCCTCTTCGTCTGCCTCATTTCGGCGTGGCTCGCGTAACCTCCAGGCAAGAAATGCTAGCAAGAGACCCGGAATACCTGTAAAAAGAAATGCCAGCCGCCATTTCCCCATACCCGCAAGCACCCCACCTAACACAAATCCTACCAGAATACCAATAAGCTGCCCTACACTCCACCAGCTCATAATGCGAGAACGCCTGGAACGGCTAAAATAGTCACTCATAAGCGCGGTTCCGGCGGGAAAATATCCGGCCTCACCAATACCCAATACCATTCTCGAAAGAAAGAGTGTAAGAAAACTATTGGCGAACGCTGTGAAAGCTGTTGCCAGGCTCCAGATAGCGACGGAGATAGCTACAACATTCTTGCGTTTTGTTCGATCTGCCCAGATACCTAGAGGAATAGTGCTGATTGTGTAGACGACCAGAAAAGATGATGCAATGACGCCAATGCCGTCGAAGCCAAAGCCCAGTTCACGTGCTACTACGTTGGCCGCCCCGCTTAAAACATTGCGATCTAGATAATTGAGAAAGCTGATGCTGAACATGACCCAAAAGACATACATCGCGTACCCTTTAGGAGCATTTTTAGCACTTTCCAGATTAGGATTAACGGTTGGACTGAGATCACTCATCTGTGCCTCCAATTTGGGGATAAAAAATAAATTTGTGGCGACGAGGTTAAAAATATTGATCTAACTGTACCATAGAATGAATTTGGAGGGAAGTATGCATTTCTTCGTCAACCAGGTTTTCTCACAAGTTATTGTGTAACTATTTCCCTTGCGCCTGCGGCGCAAAGATGCAAGGGTATGAAAGATTTTTGAGCGTCTGCAGGCGCTCAAAAATCTTTCATACCCTTGCACACAAGGCTTGCTTGCGAGCCAGGCCAGGTAAAGAAGCAACTTGAGAAAAACCCTGCTTTATCAATTAGATAGAAACATTGAGCATATCCAGAAAACTCCATGATTTGAGATCCCGTTCGAGATGGAAACGTAAAAGATCATGCATAATTGCCTCTAATTCGACCTGCAGTTTGGCATCGAGATTTAGATAGGAGGCTTCGATCCACTTTCTTTGCTGCAAGAAACGCAAAACTTTGAGAGCATTCAGTGATAAGCGGCGTTCCCAAAAACGGGAGCATTGCGGGCAAAGCGCCCCTCCGAGTGATGCTCTGAAGCCATTCTCTTCTGGCTGCAATTCGCTAGCGCATTGAGCACACTGTTGTAGGACTGGTTCGTAGCCAATTGCAGTGAGCAAACGTATTTCAAAATACCGCAGGAGTAAGCGTGTATGACCATGCTCATCGACAAGTTCGGTGTTTATCTCTGCATTTTGCGCTCGTTGCTGCTGTAAAGCGCTTGCATCGGCATCCAGGTAACGAAGAGCTTCCAGCAGTAAAGCATAGATATCGAGGTGGGGAGTAGAGTCTTCAACGAAGCGATCTACTAATTCTACCAGATAATAGCCACAGGTCATATGCCAGAGTTGGTTTCGTAGTTGGAGAAAGTTTTCGCGACCCTCAGCCTGCGTGATGATATCAAGATTACGGCCAAGTGCTAACTGCAACTGGCTGCGATTGAGAAGTTCCAGATGGCCGGCTTTTTTGCTGATAGGGCGACGAATTCCTTTGGCAACAGCCCTCATCTTGCCTCTGTTTGGTGTAAAAAGCGTGAGAATACGATCAGCTTCACCTATATCCGTGCGCTTGAGTACTAAAGCCTCGATGGGGTAACTGCGTTGTTGTCGCATGGAGATACCTTACGTAAATAGACGCATAGAAATGATAAAAAAAGACGTGACCTGCGAATCAAATCACGTCTGATACTCTGGAGGCGACGAGCGGATTCGAACCGCTGGTGCAGCTTTTGCAGAGCCGTGCCTTACCACTTGGCGACGTCGCCGCACACGTACTTGCCTGCTGGTGTGACGGATAATCAGGGATGGAGCGGGAGACGGGGATCGAACCCGCGACTTTCTCCTTGGCAAGGAGATGCTCTACCACTGAGCCACTCCCGCTAATACACTGCGTTTGCATGAAGTAAGATATCATAAACGCAGTGTTTTGTCAATTGTTTATACAGCCTCCTCCTGGAGAGTTCTGCCTAAGAACTGACTGTTATAAAGGTCGGCATAGAACCCATTCTGCGCAAGCAATTCTTTATGGGTTCCTTGCTCAATGATACTACCATGATTCATAACCAGGATCAGTTCCGCATCCCTGATCGTTGAGAGCCTGTGGGCAATCACAAAACTGGTTCTACCTTTCATTAACTCACCCATAGCTTTTTGAATGGCCATCTCGGTACGTGTATCAACGCTACTGGTCGCTTCATCGAGAATAAGGATGGCAGGATCAGCCAGGAACGCTCGAGCAATGGTAAGTAACTGTTTTTGTCCTTGCGAGATATTTGTCGCATCTTGATTTAAAACAGTGTTGTAACTCTCAGGCAGCGTCCTGATAAAGTGATCAGCGCGTGCAATTTTAGCCGCTCGGATAATCTCTTCTTCAGTGGCCCCTTCACGACCATAGGCGATGTTATCCCGTATCGTTCCATTGAAAAGCCAGGTATCCTGAAGCACCATGCCGAATGTGCGACGCAGGTCCCCGCGCTTGTAGTGGATGATGTTTGTATCGTCAACCAGAATTTCTCCACTGTCCACTTCATAAAAGCGCATCAACAGGTTGACCAGAGTAGTTTTCCCGGCGCCTGTTGGCCCCACAATCGCAATCGTATGTCCCGGTTCCGCCCCGATATTCATATCCTCAATCAGCGGGACATCTTCTTTATAGCGGAATGAGACGTGTTTGAATTGCACAATACCCTGTGGAGACTCGATAGCCTTCGCATCAATATCATCAGGCTGTTCTTCCTCTTCATCGAGAAGTTCAAAGACTCGCTCAGCCGAAGCAATGGTGAGCTGAATTGTATTCGCAATACTTGCCAGCATGGTAATCGGTTGAGTAAATTGTTGCGAATACTGGATGAACGCCGACACATCACCGATCGAAATCGCTCCTTTCGTGACCATGATGCCACCAACGACACTCACGAAAACGTAGCCGACGTTACCGATAGACCGCATAAGCGGCATAATCGTGCCAGAAACAAATTGAGCTCTCCAACCGGCATGGTAATATTTGTCGTTCATTCTATCGAATTCAGCAATCGATTCGGCCTCTCTTCCAAAGGCTTTGACGATCTTGTGTCCCGTATACATTTCCTCCACGTGGCCGTTGAGTTCGCCAAGAGCTCTTTGCTGTTGCGCAAAGTAACGTTGTGAACGTTTCGCTATGACAGTGGTCACAAGCAGGCTGAGTGGCAATGTAATAAACACAACCAGCGACAATATCAAACTGATCGACAACATCATTATAATGACGCCAATTATCGTTACAACTGAGGTAATCAATTGCGTTACGCTTTGCTGCAACGTCGTGCTGATATTATCCATATCGTTGACGGCGCGACTGAGAATTTCACCATGGGTTTGTGAGTCGAAGTATTTCAAAGGCAAGCGTGTAAGTTTGTCCTCTATCTGTGTGCGCATCGTGTACACAACCCTTTGCGCAACTCCCGCCATGAGATATTGTTGGAGGTATATGAATACAGCGCTGATGATGTACAGTCCACCAAGAATCAGTAGGACATGCGCAATGTAGGTGAAATCAACCGAAGCGCCTGGCACACCTTCCATTTTCTGAACGATACCTTCAGAGAGCTTGGTTATTGCCAATCCCAGGATTTTCGGGCCGACTATATTGAAAATTGTGCCAATTACTGCCGCGAAAACAATAATCACCAGGAGGACTATTTGTGGCTTGAAATAGCCAAGGAGCCGGAAGAGGGTGCCTCTAAAGTTCTTTGCTTTCTGTACCGGCATACCCACCATACCCATCGGGCCGCCTCTTCCCATCGGACCCATAGGGCGTTGAGCTTGCCCGGCAGTTCCCATGCTTGCGCGGTTCTGACTCATGCTATTTCCTCCAATGAAAGCTGTGAGGAGACTATTTCGTAATAAATCTGGCTCGTCTCCATTAACTCGCGGTGGCTACCGATGCCTGCAATGCGACCGTCATCCAGAACGATAATTTGATCTGCATCCATGACGGTGCTGACTCTCTGCGAGACGATGATTACTGTGGCATCGCGGGTTTCCCTTTTCAACGCAGCTCGTAGTTTCGCATCCGTTTTAAAATCCAGCGCTGAGAAACTGTCGTCAAACAGGTAAATCTCGGGTTTTCTCACCAGGGCACGCGCAATGGACAGGCGCTGCTTTTGTCCGCCCGAGACGTTTATGCCCCCCTGGGCAATGACGGAATCAAATCCTCCAGCCATCTCGTCGATAAATTCGGTAGCCTGTGCAATCTCAGCCGCGTGCCTGACTACTTCATCTGTCGCATCTTCTTTGCCGTAGCGAATGTTCTGTGCAATCGTTCCTGAAAAAAGCACAGCTTGTTGTGGAACAAGGCCAATTTTAGATCGTAAATGTTCTTGTGACATGTCGCGTACATCCACACCATCAACGAGAACACTGCCACTATCCACGTCGTAGAAGCGAGGGATCAAGTTAATCAGCGTCGATTTGCCAGATCCCGTTCCTCCGATGATTGCCGTAACCTGGCCGGGACCGATACTGAACGAAATGTCATTCAAAGCAGGTTCTTCAGCGCCGGGATAGCTGAATGTCACATGATCAAACGTGACATATCCATGATCTACATCGGTATTCTTCACGATCTCCGGATCATTGATTTCAGGCTCAATAGCCAGGACTTCATTAATTCGGTCTGCAGAGGCTGCCGCACGTGGAAGCATAATAAACATCATTGAAAGCATCAGAAGTGAGAAGAGAATCAGCGTAGAGTATTGCAGAAAGGCGAAGAGCGCGCCTAATTGCATATCACCATTGTTGATACGAATGCTGCCAAACCAAAGTATGGCGATAGCTGTCAGGTTGAAAATCAGCATCATCATTGGCATCAAAAATGCAACGATGCGATTAACTTTGATGGCTACGTCTCTCAGGTCACTATTTGCAACATCAAAGCGCTCTTTCTCATGGTCAATGCGGTCAAATGCACGGATAACACGCACTCCACTCAGACCTTCATCGAGTATGAGATTGAGTCTATCCAACTTTGATTGCACGACAGTGAAAAGAGGTATCGCGACACGCATGATCAAGATGATGAGCACAAGCAGAATTGGAATGACAATCAGCAGCACCAATGTAAGAACGGCGTCCTGTCCATAGGCAAGAATGAGACCGCCAATTATCATAAGAGGCGCACTGATCATCATGTTCAAGATGATGACCAAGACTTGCTGCACCTGGGTCGTATCGTTGGTTGTGCGGGTGATCAATGATGCGGTACTTACCTTATCAAACTCGTGTAGAGAAAAACTCCCGACACGAGAGAAGAGTTTTCCACGAATCAAGCGGCCAAAGCCAATGGCAACTCTGGCAGAATAGAAACTGGCTATGACAGCACAAATAGTGCCAACAAGTGTGACCAGTAACATGATAACGCCAACTTTAAGAATATAATTCGTGTCGCCTTTCACAATCCCGTTATTCACAATATCCGCCATCAAGGTGGGCAGATACAGATTCGCAAGGGATTGTAAAAAGACCAGTACAAACACAAAAATGATAGGAATGCGAAACGGCCTCAATAGACGGAACAATTTTAGCATGTTTCTAAAGCTCCTCTTCAGGGTGAATCTCTTGTACTCTCAACCCCACCTCTACAAATTCTTCTAATCCACTCAATAGCGATGAGCGCCCCTCTTCACTCATAGCAAGTAAAATCGTGTGTATGCGATCGATAAATTGTTTATGGGCTTCTTGTCGAGCCGCTCGACCAGCATCGGTAAATTCGACAAAGACCTGTCGCCTGTCTTCACGGCTTCTCCTGCGTTCTACCAATCCTCTTTTTTCGAGGCTATCAACAGTACGGACTACAGTCGCAGGGTCAATATCTAAATCTCCTGCAATGCTGCTTATGGTACAAGTTTCTCCAGTTGCTTGAGCTTTGCCAATCAAACCCAGGACTATAAATTGGGTGGTGCTTAATCCATGCTGATGTGCATGCTTGAATCCCACGCCCATTACTTTGCGCAAGTCCATGAAAATAGCAGTAAATCTTTCGACCTGCTCGTTAACTGTTGGTTGTTTCTGTTCGTAAAAGATGGTTTCTGACATGATTTTCTAACTTTATGCAGGTAAATACCTGTTGATAACAATCATTGTTACCATCAATGATTGTTACTACAAACTATATACCATACATAGCGGTCCTGTCAAGCGTTTTACTCAACTTTGAATCCGCGATCCCTCAACAATTCCATCACACGGTCCAAAACCTCTGTTGGGACGCGCACCAACCGAGTGTCGGGAGGAACCTCTGCGTCAAGGAGCGGTCCAATTTCTTCGTCCGCCTGTATATCTTGCAGGGCTTTCAGGAGAGTCGGAGTAGTGGTGTATCTTCGATGCCTATGCTCGTTTGCTGATCATAGCCATTTCCCCATATTTTGAGGCGAATAAGGAAGGATGCTGGAACTCCACCTTCACAGCAATGTTGTAAGAAACGCAGGATGTGATCAAGTGACAATCCGGAACTGCATGCTTGTTGTATTGACTCAGGCGTGATCTTTCTCCAGCCTGTCGCAACGTCTAACTCGCTAATATGCTCGAGTTCCGCTACCAAATACAGGTTCAGTACAGCATGACAGGGCTGCATTAACCCATCATGCAAAAGTCTCCATTGAGGTTCTCGAGCTGGCAGGCGTCCACTTTCTAATACGTTATCGTACATGGAGGCTGATACGAGCGCAGGGAGATAGTCACTTTGCCAGAGTATTTCTTGCACCACAGACAATTTATCGGCCAAAACTTCTACAAGCAATGGTGTAAGACGTCGACCAAAGAGATTTTGTGTTTCATCATCAGCTAAAAGTTGATCGAGTAAGGCAGCATTATCTACTTCAAGCAAGGTGACACCACGCCAGAGTTCGATACGTCGAGCCTGGCGTTCCCACTCTAACAATGAGTACTGGACATTCTGGGGAATAGAGCCACCCGCTGCTTGCTCTAATATTTGCTGGATAGTTTCGGCCCGTAGCCCTGATTGTATCGCGTTCGTAACACTTGCCTTAGTCAAACGATACTGAGCAATATGCTCGAGCCGCATACGTTCAGCGAAGCTATCCAGATAAAGAAGGAGTGCTTCAGAAACAGGAGCGAGAGCTATGACCTCAAAATTTGGTTGCACGATCAGACGCCCCCAGACTGGCTCCTGGGTATCAGGAGTGGTCTCACTTGTGATGAGTGCAAGATCTGGAACGAGGCGAAAAGCATCCGGGTGTTCAGTATCCATATTCACAAGACCCAACCAATGCAGAGGTCCCGAAATAAGCGCGCGAATAAATCCCCCCTCTACGGTATACCAGCCCTCGCGCGGAGTTAACCAGCCACGGCTCAGGCGAAAATCCCAATTATATGGGTTGCTTCCTGCTGAATAACGCTCTGCTCGCGCGCCACTTTGACGCGGAAAAAGCAGATATGGAAAATAGAGTTTCGTACGAGTGATAAAGGTAGAAAACTCGTGCCACTCACCCACATGTTCAACAAGAAGTCGTTCCATGACTTGCTTACGCGAAGTCACAACCTCTTCATGGGCGGAATCAAGTGGCGCGGGTCCCGGACGCAGAATGATATTCGCAGTATAAGCTAATTCGTTCCAAATTGTTGTATCTAGCCACGCATGATAACAGCGACGCGATCGTTCTAACAATGGAAGAGAAAAAAAATCTTCCGCTGGAGCAGCAAAAAGAGTTCCCCTGCGTTCAGAGAGCAAACCCAATTTCATTAAAAGCAGCCTGATGAAGAGAAAATGCGGGACATCCGATTCAGTGCGCACATGCTCCATAGCCGAAGCCCCTTGCTGGCTCAGTTGATCTACAACCAGGCGCAAAGAAGGTCGCGAGAGTAACCGACTACTGATCAGGGCTAATCCCTCGCGCGATGCAGCAACAAGTGACCAGTAACGATAAAGGTAACGCTGTAACGAGGTTATTCCCTCACTTATACTCACTCCACCAGAATCACTATCTATACCGACATCAGGCTCGGGGGGTTGATCGTCTGAAGTACTTCGTTCAGCAGTGCGCCAAAGCTCATCTGCTATTTCCAACACGGTTCGAGGCACAATTAATATGCCATCATAAACACCACTTGCATAGTCACGACCAACAAAATTCGTTTGTTTTCCCCAGAAAAGCAGTCCTAGTAACAAGAGACGATGTACTGCGTGCTCAAACAAGCCATGGGGATGTGGTGTAGGATATTGGAGCGTTACCATACGGTGATGTGGCAGAGATGTCGAAGGCTCCTTTGATACATTGACCGAAGAAGAGTTATTTCTAACAGCTTCAGAAGCCCCTTCAAGAGGCACTTGCAGACAACTGAAGTACAGAGCTAGATCACGGCTGTTCGCCCGTCCGCCACAGGCAACCAGCTCTTGTAAAATGGATTTCTCCATATCAGTCAAACTGCTCAAGGCATCTATACACGATGTAGGGTCGAACAGAGATTGCGCGATCTCAGCAATACTCATTGATGCTAGATCATTTTGCTTATTAGTCCCTTGTCCATGGACGGAAACCGGCAAACGACGTGTCTTAATGATCGCTTGCAAATGGTAAGGAGGCGCTGACTGTAGGAACACAAGGTCATTTTGATTCATATTGCTCCTCAGTTCTTGACGATTCAAGTGACACATCTCTTGAATCATGCATAAGCGGAACCTGCCCACGTCGCTTGAGTTCATCAAATAGGTCTTCAATAGCATTCTTCTTGAGAATGAACAATGTAGGAGTGATAGCACGAATAGTCTGCCCTTGCAAAGACGTAGTAGCTGAAAGCTCTCTCACAACTTGCTGATCGGCACGCCTCGAGCAAAGAAGCGTTAGTATAGAATCGTACACGTCCATAGCTGGCTATACGGCGTTCGAGCTGCACAAGCAGGCGGGCTAGAGGGCCGTCAGGCGCAATGATATGTTGATAGTCAGCCAAACTTTGTAGGAGTTCCAATAGCTGAACGGGAGATTCGCCATGAGCAAAGGCTTCACCAAGCGAGCCTGGGGTTAGCCGATAATAGAGTCGTGACGCTTGAGCGCCTTTTATCTCCGCGAAACGCTCAATCAACTCAATAAAAGGCCAGTTAGCAAAAGTGCATGGAATGGACAAGTCGCCCGTTTCGGTTATATCTATTTCTCCCGTATGAGTTGGTGTCTGAGTTTCGGGCGGCATCAACAGGTTCTCCTGTGAAAGCTCGTTGAGAAATGATTGAGCCAAAGGAGTTAATTGGAATGCCAACAAACTGTCATCGTGTGACAATACTACATCACAGATCCCCCACCAGTACAGAGGACCCTGGAGCAGGTGCGCAAGATATCGACCCTCTGCAAGCATCCAATCACCAAACAGTGTTGGGTGTAAGGCGCGTCCCTCCTGCTGCTCTATCCACCAGTGGGGAGTAGCAAATTGACCCTGCCTGTGCTGTAAAAAAGTAGGGTTTAAACGATAGACAAAACGCGCAAACGTTGAGAAATTGATCCATTGACCTGCAGGAGCCTGAGAAAGCAACCTGATGAGAGCCTGCCGAGCATCCATGTTTTCAACCTCGAGTTCACCCGAACGCAAGGCAGGCTGGATCATCATGTTAGCTCGACAGCGTAAACGTAACCCTTCATCCTGCAAATCAAATAATTCATCATACGAAACGCGATGCAACCAATGGATAAAGAGTTCGTGCGCAACTTCGGCACGGTTTGAGCCGAGTAGAAGCCTGGCAGCATTCGGTAATGCGTGTAGAATTGAGGTTCCTGCATCATTCTTGCGCCTGTCTTGCTGTACAATGCGTGAACCCGATTCTTCGGCTGGCTCGTAGCTGTTTTCAGTGAAGAGCGCACTATCAATACCCGCTTGCCTGGAGGTTCTGCTCTCCTCTTGTGTATCAGATTCAAAATACACAATATCTGCTAATCTCAATACTCGGACCGCAAAGCGTAAAAATGGCATGGAGCGTGGTATAACCCCAAGCAAGTACTCCAGTAATGGTTTCGATGGCGTTCCACTTGGAGCCGGAACGGAAATTGATCCATCTACCGGTAGGGAATTAAAAGAGTGCACATTACTTCCTGACCCTCTACTACCCTCCACGTTAATTTTTCCATCATACTCAAGCCATTTACCATCGAGCGCACGTGCTACGAGTAGCAGGTCAGTCAGGAGACTATATGGTTCCATATGTTGCACTTTGAGTGAAGCAGCTTCCTGGCCACCATCTGTCTCAATGCTAAAAGGAGCAATTGGTATAGTTATATGTAAAGCTGAACGCACTTCAGCAGGCACGTACCAGCATATTTCTAGCGAAGAGCCACTCAACCCGGCTCCCATTCTGCGCTGCAAAGAGCTATTAAACGTTGCACGAATAATGAAGGCTTTACTCTGGAGAATATGGAGCATATCCTGTAACTGACCTGGTTTCCCAAGAGAGAAGCGTTCAAAAAGACCGCGCAGGTCCTCATCGTTCATAGATCCACCCGCGAGCGTTAAAGCAGCTAATAACTGGCGTTGCTGTTTCTCCAACGATGCAACTACTTTGCGAATTGCTTCTGGCTGTTTGAGCATGGTTACGATGTGTTCTGCCAGTTCTTGCTTGCTCAAACCATTCGTGGGAATTTCATAGATTCGCGCGATAGTTCGCAGCTCACTTAGTCCTGATTGAACAAGTATTTCAGATGTGTCGCTAGTTGGTGATACCTGTACAGTTTGAGCTCGAGACGTTCGTGAAGGAGCTTGCGTCTTATTCATCTCCATAGCATTACCGTTACTATCGATAGGTGATTTCGCCTGTTCCCGTTCAAAGGGTAGAGGAACTTCAGAGGCCTGAGACGGAGCGGCAACTTGAAAATTTACAGGATGGGCTAGCCAGGCATACAGCAGTGCGGCAGCGTGAGAACATACAACCCTAGACTGAACACCTGGCTGCTTGCATGAACACGATACATTACACGAAATACGATCACGAAGCTCGACTTCCGTAACATAGCTACCGGGAGAGGAGATGCTCGCCTGTTCTGTCTCTAATGTATTTGTTGTCGTTGATGCAGCTTGATTGAGGGCTGTATGAGATAATTCAACGATGCCAGAAAGCAATGCTCCCTGACGCTTCGTTGCGTGTACCGCGCCTCTTCTGTAATACTCTTGCCCCAAAGACGCAACCATCAGTCCCGCCATGCTAACGATATCAGCTTCGCGCAGACGTTGCAGAGCACCAGGTACAACATCAAACATATTTATATATTGCCTGTTTTATTGCTTTTGAAGAATGTGAGCAATTTGGGATGATCAAGTCGCACTATAATAACATGTGGTAGAAGTGGGGTCAATGACAATTTGAGCAACAATTAGTGCATCTCAAAATCGCTTTTTACCCAGACCTGGCTCGCTCGCGAGCCTTATTTATGAGAGTGTGAAAGGAGTTTTGAGCGCATGCGCTCAAAACTCCTTTCACACTCTCATAAAAGCTCGTAGAAAACACGCCTAGACCCAGACAATTGGAGATAAGGATTACGTGGGAGCATCTGAAGAAGAGGACGAGCGCACATCAGGGAGGAGACTCTCACGAGCAGGTGTTCCAAGCAGGCTGAGTAGCTCTTCCAGCGCAAAGACACCATAACAGTCAGCGAGGTAGATCACAGCTGGAGCAGCACCCAGTTCTCGTTGGCGGAGTCTGCGTAGCCGTCGAATGGCGACGGAAGCCAGATGTTGTGCTGCTTGCAAACGATAGACTTGAGCGGTATTGAAAGCCAGAGCAGTCAAGGTGACACGGCCGATGGCAGCAGCCAGATCACGCCCCCAGTGCTGCTTCTCCAGTCCCCAGCCCTCCTTGAGTTCGCGATAGATATCATCTTCAATGTGCCAGCGAGGACGGTAGGCCTGCAAGGCAGCAAAGCCAGTCGGCCACCTGCGGGTGCTGACCAAGCCCATGGGTGCCTCTTGGGCTGTCTGCTGGGTTGTCACATCGTGGATCAGGCATGCCCACAACGACGCATCCGTCACCCCATAGCTGGCCGCTGCTTCCAGAAAACTGTCCCAACTGGTCAGGTTGCCTACCTCGGTCACCTCGACCTCGCGAATGTGCTTGTGGCCTTGCACGGTGCGCACATAGCGATGTGGGTCCACGCAATCAGGTGCGCCTCGGCCAATCCTTGCACGTCCTGGTACAGCAGCCGATCCTCAGGCAAGCTGACCAGGGCATCAATGCCTTTGCCATACTTGAGCCAAGCCAGCAATGGCCCATCAGCGTACAAGGCATCGGCTAACAGTAAGCTGATCGCATCCGGCCCTGCCACCGTGAAGAGCTGCTCAAGCAGTTCCCGTGTCACCTGAGCCTCTTTGCCTTTCTCGGAAGCCGCTCCACTGAGCATACGCCAGGCTACGATGATCGGACGCGTCGCTGACACACAGACCAAGGCTACCATCCGCAGGTCGTCTCCCAGTCCGCTGCCATCCACCGCGTAGACCTTGCCGCGCACCAACTGTCGCTGGTAGAGCGCCTGCACTCCCGCCGCTTGTGCTTTCAACCAGGCTGACTCTCCCACCCGTCGCAGCGTATCACGCAATGTATCGGGATGGCAGGGCAACACTCCTCTTGCCGTCCTTCAGGATGCCGATGCCGTCCATTGCTCCCCGCACAAATCTGCACCGGCGCCCAGCCCAGTTGCAGCAGCACTGCTGGCTCGCGGAAGAGCACTTCACTGGCTCCACTGAGTGAGGCTTGATCCACAAACGGCAATGTTGCCAGTGTGCGCAGCAATAGCCCATCGGGTACGCCCGCCCGCTTGCGCTGCACCTCAAGCTGCTCGACCATTCCGAAGATCCCCAGTTCTTCGTGTAAGGCCACCAATTCATCCAATGGTCCAGTGGCCATCGTTGTGGCCAGGTCAGGCCGCTCACCTCGTCGCAACCCCTCTGCTACCGCTGTTTTATCCTTTCGATACCACTCCATCTTCTTCCTCCTTAGAACTTCTCTTCTAGTCTATCACCTCTTTCTCTTATCTCCAAATATCTGTCCTAGGTCTAGGAGTATAGTCATTATACCGTGCCATTAGGTACAATAATAAAACGACGTTGATGTATGCTTTTGAATTCAGGAGATAATGATTATGGAACCAGTAACGCAAATGACTACGTATCAGTCCGAAAACCGCCAACTCGAGGGATACCTGGCTCGACCTGAAGGAGAAGGGCCATTTCCTGCAATCGTAGTCATACACGAGGCATATGGCCTCAATGAGAATATAAAAGATATTACACGCCGCTTTGCTGATCAAGGATATATCGCGCTAGCAGTGGACTTGTTTGCCGGACGTAATCGTGCGATCTGTATGTTTCGTTTTATGGGATATATGTTACGCAGTTCGCTTCAGAATGACGCCATCAATGATCTTAAAGCATCGCTGACTTTTCTTTCCGAGCAAGCTGGAGTTGATGACTCTAGATTGGGAGCAGTCGGGTATTGTATGGGTGGAAGTTTCGTGATTGCCTGGGCGTGCACGGACGATAGGCTAAAAGCGATTGCGCCATATTATGGGATGAATCCCCGACCACTGGAGGCTGTGAACCGTCTTTGTCCTGTTGTTGGATCATATCCTGGTAGCGATTTTACGACAACACATGGACAGAAACTGGATGTCGAGTTGGAACGTTATCAAGTGCCACACGAAATAAAAATATATCCTGGTGCAAAGCACTCATTCTTCAATGATACGGGCAGAAGCTATAATGAATCGGCAGCACAGAATTCATGGGAAAGGGTGCTTGCATTCTTTGGGGAGCATCTAGGGGTAAAGGCAGAAGCATAGCATTACCTCTTCCGCTCACATTCATACATGAACATTGGCCACTGTTGCGATTGCCGCAGTCTCCGCTCGTAAGATTCGATCGCCAAGGGTCACAATCTGCACACCATGTCTTTGAGCAAGAGCAACCTCTTCGGCCATCAAGCCACCTTCGGGGCCGATGAAGAGGACGATTGTGGGAGGCGTTTGGGTAGACTGCGCGATTGTGTTGAGCCATTGGGATGATAGGGCGACCGCAAGGGTCGCCCCTACATTTTCAGCAGAGCGGTTAGTAGAGTTCAATGCATCATGGAGCGTGAGAGAATGTTCTTCTTCCCATGGCATGATTGCAAGGGTGTCCTGCGAGATGTCACTGAGAGCATCCACAAGCGAACGAATTGGTAAGAGTTCTGGGAGTCGCGAGCGACCAGATTGCTCTGCCGATTCCTGAATGATTCGCTGCCAGCGCTGGATTTTGGAAGAACCTGTGCCCTCCAGGCCTGCCATTGAGCGACGGCAGATTATGGGGGAGAACACTGAAACACCAAGTTCGGTGCCTTTTTCGAGAATCCATTCGAAACGCGTGGATTTGAGCATTCCCTGGCACAGAATTATACGAACGGCAGGTTCTCTTTTACCTGGTCGTCGTTCGAGCAGATAGACTTCAACACTGGCTTTATTGATTCTGGCAACTGTTGCTAAGACTTCATCACCACTGTTATCAAGCAGGAGAAGTTGTTCGCCTATATCCAGTCGAATGACATCCCGAACCTGGTGCGCAAGCTCCTTTGGAAGCGGAACTTCGATACTGGTTATTTTTATCAGTTCGGGGGGAACGAAGAAACGGTGCATGTTTTATTAGAGGCCACAATCAGTATTCTGATGAATATGTATATCTGGCGTTTCCATGACCATCAATTTTAGCTTACAAAGTTTGTCGCACTTGTATCACTTGTTGCGTTTGTATCACTTGTATCAGATGTTTTTCGTGAATTCGACAACAATCTATCCAAATGTGGCCGCAAAGAGTTCCCTTTAGGCTTCATCCTGAGCCCCAAGCGAGGATCTCACGTTGGGGCGAGAGTGGTCGGACGTGGAATGAGTGGGCCTTTATGGTCGCACGTGGGTGGAGAGATACTGCCCATTCACTCGATGAGCCAGACATCTTCAAGCGACTCCACAATGGGCGACCATAAAGGCCCAACCAGCCACTCCTCACCCCCCTCGCCCCTACAGAATGAGATCTTTGCGTGATGGCGATGCACAACCATTCATCAGAGTAGCCTTTACTCCTCTCTCTTATTTTTGCAGTATGAGAGTAACCCAGTCGTCGATCATTACCTGGTCGATAAGTTTCAAGCCAGTGGCCAGGAGAGGCTGTTCGGCTTCGTGACGGCGATCTTCTATAATGCCGCTGGTAATCAGGATACCTCCTGGAGCCAGAACCTGGGCGAGATTGGAAGCGATAGAACCAATGACACGGGCAATAATATTTGCAAGCACAAGATCATATTGACCAGCTAAGCGAGTCGCCTCGTCTTCATCAAGTACCCCTAAGACAACGTTCACACGATCGCTCATGTGATTCATTTCAGTATTGGCAAGTGCGCTCTCTACTGCTACGCTGCTGTTATCTATGCAGTACACACTGGCAGCTCCCAGCTTTGCTGCTGCCAGGGCAAGGATACCAGAGCCAGTGCCAACATCGAGCACACGCATATTGGGTCTCACGCGTTGTTCGACCTGCTCAAGGCACATGCGCGTTGTTGGATGCAGTCCCGTGCCAAAGGCCATGCCAGGGTCTAACTCTAAAACCACTTCATCATTCTTAGGTATATATTCGCGCCACGATGGGCGAATGACAAGACGCTGGCCGATATGTGTGACGTGGTAGTAGTCCTTCCAGGCATTGGCCCAGTCCTCTTCATGGACGACACGGGTTTGCAAGTCACCAACAAATTGAGGGCCTAGACTGGATAGATGCCATAAACCTTCCGCCACTTGCTGGCGTGCTGCCTCCTCTTTGCCATCGATAGGCACATAGGCATGCACTTTGACAGGTTGTCCGCTCAAAACGCGATACTCTTGACCTTCATCAATGAGTTCAATTGGTTCCTCAATTGCAACCCCGCCCGTTGTGTAGCGATTTAACAATTCGCTGACGGATTCTACTGCCTCGGGGTGCGTTTGCACCGTTAGCTCTAGCCAATGCATATTTTGATTCTCTCTATGAAATTTTCAATTCGTAGTAATCGTAGGTGGTTTTGATTTCAAAGCCACAGGAAAGATAAAGACCAATGGCGTTCGTATTATCCGTTTCTACATCGAGCATAATACGTATTCTGACTTTCGGAGCGTATGGTGCGAATAGCTTCTTCCAACATCTGTCTCCCATAGCCAAGCCCTCTATAACCCAGTCGAACTTCAAACGCGTAAATTCCAATCTGGTCGCTCATAAAATCCAAGCGAAGACACCCAAGAGGCTTCTCGTCAAGTGTTGCTATGTAAAAGCGGCTTGAGGGGTCATCAAATAATTTCGTAACCCACTCTTTGATAGACTCCACATTACCCAAATCGGTAGCCAGGATGGAAATGATTGCATCCAGATCTTGCCTGGTAGCTTGCCGGATATCTAACCCTTTATGGGCCTTCCGACGTTCTCGAAAGGTTCCCAGAACCATCTCGTGTTCAGAATATTCATACCGGGCTTGAATGGCATGTACGAAAGCCAGTCCCGATTGAGACGCATGTTCGCAGACAAGGATCAGTTTTTGTATAGCTCTTTGCCTGCATTCTTGCTGTGCCTCTGCCAGCAAGCCACGAAATATACCTCTGCGACGATAGTCTGGATGGACCATGCCCACTAATTCTCGGTCTCTACTGCCCCAACCTTCGACAAAGAGATAACCAACAAGCATTCCATCTTCATAGTAGAGGAAGTCGTTTGCTTCGCCACCTGGCCTTTGGTGTAAGGCACCCGTGTCAATTCGCATGTGCAGCCCTTCGTAGTTGTTGCACGTTGTTATGAGTTGTTCTATAGATGTTGCTTCGGCCTCGGTCAAGGTTTGTTTCTTGACGAGGCCTTGTATATGGGTTTCGGGCACAATTGCTCCTTTTTAAAACACGGCGGGTTCCATATATTCGCCAAAGACAGTGCGGAAGACGTCCATGATTTCACCAAGCGTAGCGTAGGATTTGACGGCTTCGATGATAGCAGGCATGGTATTCTCTGTTCCCTCGGCTACCCGATGCAAGTTCTCCAATGAGCGTTTAACGGCTATGTTATCTCGTTCACGGCGCACGCGGTTAAGGCGTTCAAGATGCGCCTGCTCACCCACCCGATCAATGTACAGTGTCGGAACTTTGATCTCTTCCTCTACAACATAGTCGTTTACGCCAACGATCGTTCGTTCGTGCTGGTCAACCTCCTGTTGGAAGCGATAGGCTGACTCAGCGATCTCGCGCTGGAAGAAGCCATTCTGGATGCAAGCCAGCACGCCGCCCAGCGCATCGATACGATTCAAGTAATCCATCGTTGCGCGTTCAGTTTCGTCGGTAAGACGCTCGACAAAGTAGGAGCCACCCAGTGGATCAACCGTGTTTACGACGCCACTCTCGCTGGCAATAATTTGCTGCGTGCGCAAAGCGATCAATACAGCCTTTTCAGTCGGCAAAGCCAGGGCTTCGTCCATGGAATTGGTATGCAGGGAATTCGTGCCACCCAGAACAGCGGCCAGAGCTTGAATGGCTGTACGGATAATATTGTTATCGGGTTGCTGGGCAGTCAACGAGACGCCTGCTGTTTGAGCATGACAACGCATGAGCCATGAACGTTGGTCCTTTGCACCGTAGCGCTCGCGCATCAGTTTGGCCCACAGGCGCCGGCCAGCGCGGAATTTTGCAATTTCTTCGAAGAAGTCATTATGTATATCGAAGAAGAAAGAGAGACGCGGCGCGAATTCATCAATATTCAGACCACGCTTGAGAGCAGCATCGACGTATGCAAGGCCATCGGCGATAGTGAAAGCCAGTTCCTGGACAGCGGTTGCCCCTGCCTCGCGTATATGGTACCCGCTTATGCTAATCGTATTCCAGCGCGGCATATAACGCGTGCCAAATTCGATTGTGTCCGTCACCAGGCGCATGGATGGCTCTGGTGGAAAGAGAAATTCTTTCTGCGCGCTGTATTCCTTAAGGATATCGTTTTGCAGCGTGCCACCCAACATTTCCATGGGAAAGCCACGCTTCTCGGCGTTGACGATATACATGGCCCAGATGACTGAAGCCGGGCTGTTGATCGTCATAGAAGTCGTTATTTTGTCGAGGGGTAATCCATCGAAGAGGATTTCCATGTCGGCCAGGGAAGAGATGGCGACGCCGCATTTGCCAAATTCGCCAGACGCAAGTGGATGATCGGTATCATAGCCATAGAGAGTAGGCATATCGAAAGCAGTTGACAGGCCAGTCTGTCCCTGTGTGAGGAGATATTTAAAACGGGCGTTGGTATCTTCTGCGGTACCGAAACCTGCAAACATGCGCATCGTCCAGGGCTTGGCACGGTACATAGTTGGCTGCACACCACGAGTATACGGATACTCTCCAGGGAGGCCAAGATCCCGCGTGTAGTCGAGATTTTCATTATCCTGCGGTGTATACACGCGATCAATCGGAACACCCGATGTGGTGATCAAATTATCACGTTCCGGCATGCGCTTCTGCGACTGCTGCACCGTGGTATCTTCCCAATGCGCCCGCTGTTGTTTCAAACGTGCCAACTCCGCTTTGTCGAATAAGCTACCTTGTTCAACAACCGATCGTTGATCTGATTCCGGTGATTTTTGCTCGAGCATGGTTAAGAGATCCTCCCCGTTGAGGTATGAGTAGAGTCAAATGGATAAGTGTTCTACATTGGATTGTTAAAAGACGAGATACAAGTATATTCAAATCAGGCAAATGCGTATTCAAAGACGAGGGCGGGGGCAAGCCCCGCCCCTACTATATACGAAATCAATTGCTTATGGAGTATTGTACCATATTGAAAAGAGGGCTAAATTATACCTCGACCGACATAGCCACAGCCCCACCACCACCCAGGCAAAGCGTGGCAAGACCTCTCCCTCCCCCCCGGCGGCGCAACTCGTAGATCAAAGTGGTCAAGACACGCGAACCGCTTGAGCCAATAGGGTGACCGAGTGCAATTGCTCCGCCATTGACATTGACACGAGACCAATCCCAATCGAGTTCCTTGCCATTTGCCAGGGTTTGAGCAGCAAAAGCTTCGTTCACTTCGATCAGATCGAAATCACCGATCTTGAGGCCAGTGCGTTCCAGGAGACGATTGACGGCACGAGTAGGCGCTCCAAAGATGAAACGGGGAGTAATGGCTGCCGAGGCATAGCCTGTAATGCGAGCCAGCACATCCATACCATGCGCATTCGCAAAAGTCTGATCTACAACTACAGTAGCTGATGCTCCATCACTCAAACCTGGGGCATTCCCGGCAGTAACCGTGCCACCTTGCTGAAATACAGGCATCAGCTTTGCAAGGGTCTCCATCGAGGTATCACTGCGAATAGGTTCATCAGTGTCAACTACGACAACACCCTTCTTCTGTTTGACTTCGATTGGCACGATTTCATCTTTGAAGCGCCCGGCAGCAGTAGCGGCGGCAGCTTTCTGCTGGCTGAGGAACGAGTATTGATCTTGTTCGTCGCGGGTAACGCCAAACTTTTCTGCTATTATCTCGGCTTCATTGCCCATGTGAATGTTTTCAAAGGCGCACCATAAGCCATCATTCACAACAGCGTCGACAAGTGTACCATCACCCATGCGGTAGCCGATGCGAGCTTTCGTTAACAGGTACGGCGCGTTGCTCATACTCTCCATTCCACCTGCTACGTATGCCTGCGCATCTCCAAGGCGAATAGCCTGCGCAGCGAGCATAACGGCTTTCAGTCCTGATCCGCACACTTTATTGACGGTAAAAGCAGGAATATCGTCTGGAAGTTCGGCATAAATAGCGGCCTGGCGGGCTGGAGCCTGGCCAATGCCAGCAGAAACGACATTCCCCATGATGACTTCATCAATGGCGTCTGGTGAGATGCCCGAACGACGCACCGCTTCTTTTATAGCTATCGCACCAAGCTGTGGCGCGGTGAAACTGGCAAGATTGCTCAGAAATTTACCGGTTGGCGTGCGTGCTGCGCCAACAATCACTGGCGTATTTTCGGACATACGTGTAAGCTCCTTTGAGGCAAGATAATGAAGTTTAATAAACTAATGAGGGATATCGTGAATGCCACCGTGGGCCGATAAATCGGCGGTGCGCCAATAAATTGTGCGCCTACGGATATCCCGTTTCACGCGTTAAAAGCCAATATTGATCCTACATTGTTGTAGATGTGAATAAGTCTTAAATTACTTTCACATTGTATCTTGTTCATGGGGATGGGGTCAATTCGGTTTTGCAGGGAGTGTGCCCATGTGGAAACCGGGTGGGACGCTCATATTCCACATCGATGCGTGTACCTGTGAGGCAGGCATGAGCTTGAGCGTATCATACATCGGTTTGGCCATATCAGAGCTAGATGAACCCTGTAACACGTTGACTGGCATATAGTCCATATCGAGTAACATCACCAGTCCATCTTTGCAGCGAATGCGATACACTTCTTGACCTCTAAAGCTTTCTTTATCCAGATAGACCGCTGATTTTGTTTGCAATTCATGGCGCAATTCTGCCAGATCGAAGATCGAGTCATCAACTGCCCATGCATCGGCATTCCATTGAGCAACGTGATGCATCATATCCATACCGAGCATGGACTGATTATCACCAACAACCACGACATCCACCTGACCATCGGCCATAGTCTCAACATGCATATTGTTTGAACCCAGATCATGATAGCTTTCTACGTGGTAGACCATCCCATTCGCCCCGTTTATGGTTTCGCTATGGTAGAGCACATAATTACTCCAGCTCAGATTTGCAGGCAGTTCAAATGCTTGTGCTTTGCTGGGTGCAAATGCAATGAAGTGTGTCGCTGTCAAAAACATGAAGAGCAGGACCGCTGCAATGGCAACCGCGGCCTGGCTGATAACTTTGATAGAACGACCACTGAATGCTGCTCGTTTCACTGGCTTACGGGTTCGCAATTCGCGCTGGTTCGATTGGAGGGCCAGAATGGCCGCATCGACACGGCGAGATGGAGCAGATGCTCCCAGATCTCGCACCCTGCGCGTTACATCATTCATGAGCTGGAATGCTTCGCTACAGGCCGGACAGCTATCGACGTGCTTGAAAAGCTGGTTGACCTGTTCGGGAGTCAAGTCATCAAACACAGCCAGGTATAAACGCGCGGCCTCGCACACCTGGGGACCAGATTCTCCTTCTTTTGGGAGCGGAGGCAAATGCGTGCTATTCATCTCTCTGGCTCCTCTTTGCAACTTCGTTTCCACTCAGACGTTGATATTGTTCTGCAAACAACCGTTTCGCCCGCGAGATACGCGTGGCTGCCGCATTCGGTGAAATGCCGACGATTTGTCCGATTTCTTGATAGGGGACGCCTTGAGCCGCGCTTAGTACCAGCACAATGGCGTAGTCTGCCGGAATATTGGCGAGCGCGAGCCGGATGTGTTCCCGCTCGGCAATCTCGGGGATACCTCCTGTATCCGGGGGCAAATAGGATATTTCCTCATCGCCATTGAATTGCTCGCCCGTGTTGCTTCGTCGCACGAGCGGCCACCAGGAGATACGCTTGCGACGCCGGAGTTGATCGATACACAAATTTGTGGCGATGCGGTACAGCCAGGATGAAAGGTTCTCCCGATCGTATAAATCATTCCAGGAAACATACGCGCGGGTAAAGACTTCCTGTGTGAGATCATCCGCATCTTCATGGCTGCCGAGCAAGCGATAAATATAGGAGTGAACCGGCCTTTTGAATTTCTCGTAGAGCACGCCGAAATCCAGTACTCCAGCGTCACTGGTATAGAGTGCAGTATTTCTATCCGAAGAATCTGTCGATTTATTCATCGTCATGCGGGTATGTGTTCTTTCCCGGCTCTGGGACGTTCGTTCTGCTACTGCCACACTGACAGCAGAACCAGTCTGGTTCGCTGGATGCGCAGGTATCTCGTTATGTGTACCCGTCCCAGGCCATGTGTGTAGTATACCAGGAATAGCGATTGAATAAAACATACATATCTCCATTAACATCAGGCATAATCAGTTTCTCTCCTCTATCACGTTGTGGAGACAGAAGTTTTACAAGATAAAAGTCCTACCTTTCTTTGAACATTATTAAAGCGCGAGTGGGGCGAGTCGCTCATCCATTTAACCAAAAGTACATAAAGACGCGACAATCCACATCACTCCCGTTTAATTCAGATATTGAAAAAGCAATCATTTGCATACGATTTTCCAGCCTTGAGACTCGGCACTGCCACTATTTCTATGTTGTAGGGAGAACACAATATGTCCACTGGACGAATTCATGTAGGGGGGAAGAAGCCCCGCATTTCATGGGGAAAGCATCCGCTGGCACTTATACCACTGTTATTTTTACTTATCTGGGGCATAGTTTTCACGCTTCATTCCTCACCCTTCAGTCACATCATCAATGTACAGGCAAACGGCCTGACACCATTGAACGGTCATGTTCCTGGCTTGATTAAAAAAAGCACATTGCTTGGTCCTACAGATCCAAATACCCATATCGAACTCCTTGTAGGCTTGCATCCAAGGAATGAAGCTAATCTCAAAAGCTATGTCGATACACTTTCGCGCACACATTCTACAACCGGGCATCGCTACCTGAGTCCTTCACAGGTTGCAGCATCCTTTGCGCCACTCACAAGCAGCCAGACAGCAATTATCGACTATATGCAACAGGCAGGATTCAGCGAAAGCGCCACGTACACACATCACCTGCTCATTGGCTTCACAGGAACGATTGGGGAAGCGGAAAATGCTTTTTATGTACAAATAAATAACTACCACGCACCTGGCGGGCGCGAATTCTACGCTCCTTCAAGCAATCCGAGCGTGCCAATTGCGCTTGCCCCATTCATTGAGAGTATTACAGGGCTTGATGACGCACGCGTCTACACGCATCCACCAATTGTAGCAACGCAACATGCAAACACAGGCAGCATTACTTCCAATAGTAACACCTGTATGGCCGCTCAATCGGGACCGCCTTTCAGCTACTATGTACCAAATCAGATTGCAACAGCGTACAATTTGACAGGCCTGTACAATGCTGGTTTCCGTGGAGAAGGCCAAACGGTGGCACTCTACGAGCTAGATAATTATGTTCCCTCGGATATTAGCGCCTATACGAAATGTTATGGCGGCTCTTCCGTGCCTATCAATCGCATCGCGGTAAATGGTGGAGCACCTACAACACCAGGCCAGGGAGCCATCGAGGTCGAACTGGATATGGAATTGGTCTTGAGCGCCGCTCCACACCTGGCGGCGCTACGTGTCTACGAAGCTGCAAATGATAGCGTCGACGCCTTAGCAGAATGGAGCAGGATCGTCAGCGACGCTGTGCCAATTGTGAGTACGAGTTGGGGAAGCTGCGAATCAAACTCGTTTGCTCAGGCGCTGTATAACGAGGAGAATGTGCTCTTCATGATCGCGGCGGCACAGGGACAAAGTATATTCGCCGCGTCAGGAGACTTTGGCAGTAATGATTGTGGTAATACGACACCAACCACGCCGAGCGTCGATGACCCGGCATCTCAGCCCTACGTGACGGGAGTTGGTGGCACAACGCTGACGACCACCGCCACAAATACCTATGGATCTGAGACAACGTGGAATAACGGCAAAGGCAATGCGAGCGGTGGAGGCGTGAGTAGCATTTGGAGCATGCCCGCATGGCAAGCGGGTCCTGGTGTAATCAGCGCAGCATCTTCTGGCACTCCATGCAGCGCAAGCTCAGGAAATTACTGTCGTGAAGTGCCTGATGTCGCGCTCAATGCTGATCCCGGTACAGGCTATGAAATATATTGCACAGCAGTTGTCTCAGGAAGTAATGGCCCTTGCAACCCGAATGCAGCCTGGATTACCGTTGGCGGAACATCGGCGGGCGCGCCGATGTGGGCAGCGATGATCGCCCTGGCAAATGAAAAGTCACTCCATGACGGCAATTTCAATCTGGGTTTTCTCAATCCACTACTGTATCAGATCGGACAGAACAGTTCCTCGACATCGTATAGCAACGATTTCCATGACGTACAGCAAGGCAACAATTATACAACAGCGGATGGGAATAACGAGTTCCAGGCTACACCGAACTACGATATGGTGACGGGATTGGGTAGTTTTAATGCCCTACCTCTGGCAACAGACCTGGAATTGCTTGCGAAAAATCAGACGAATAGTCGTTTATCACCTGCCAGCAACACCTGGTACTTTGCGGAAGGAAGCGTAGGAGGTAGCTTTAATGAGTTCATCACGCTGCTCAATCCCAGTCCAACGCAGGCAGCCACGGTCAACATTACCTATCTCTTTCAAAACAAGCCAGCAGTGACTGTCCAGCATATCGTGAATGCCAGCACTCGATTTACTGCCAGCGCTGGTACAGACTCTGAAGGTGCCTGGAAATTCACCACAACAGGCCATTTCGGCGATTGTGCAATCATCACCCGTCCCAGTCGTTGCAGAGCGTCCCATGTATTTCACGTTCCATGGAATCAAGAGCGGTACGGATGTGATGGGCGCGACCAGTGCCAACAACACATTGTTTTACTTTGCCGAAGGCGATTCGCGTCAGGCGGGATCGATGAGCTATAGCACGTTTGTAAGCATACTCAACCCCAGCACTACAAACACAGCTCATGTGCAGATCACCTACTACAGCCATGGCAGCGCGGTAGAGACGGACACGGTCGTTGTTGGTCCTTTACAACGCGGCACCGGAATTTCAAAACTACACCAGCAATTTGCTATCAAGGTTACTTCGGATAGCGGTATAGTTGTTGAGCGGCCAATGTACTTCAATGACAACATCGCGACTGCTGGGGGCTGGACAAGTGGCGCGGCTTCAGCAGTAGGAGCCACATCACTCGGTCCCACGACTGGCAGCGACTGGCTATTCGCTGAGGGATTTACAGGAAATGGGCAAACGTTCCAGGAATACCTGGTACTGGCAAACTTCACAACGTCGAATGCAACGGTGAATGTAAAACTGGAATATACCAATGGGACGGTCCAGACAGTGCCTGTCACAGTGCCACAACAAAGCCAGTATTACTTCGATGTCAATAACGCCTACAATCATCCTATTAGTGGTTGTGGTTGCACTCCAACAGGCTCCGTCTCAGCCGAAGTAACTTCGAGCACACCCTCGATCGTAGCAGAGCGATTGATGTACTTCCACTATGGATCTTCACGAATTTCTGGCGGGACTGATGTTGTTGGTGAAGCAGGACCATCCAGTCATGCAGTCTATACATTCGCCGAAGGATATACCTTTGGTAACTTCAGCGAGTTTCTTACGCTTCAAAATCCAAATAGCACCGTCGAATTGGTCTCGATTACGTTATTTGCTGATAACACGATTCTCCAGGAAATGCTGCAATTACAGCCGCATAGCCGCTCAACGGTTAGCATCAACAGCTTGATTGTGCCACTGGCGCTGGCGTATCCCACGTCGCCCATCTACCAGGGGTATGAAGTGTCAATGGATATCCAGGCATTCAACACCAGCGGAGGCCCTCCAGCAACAGTTGTAGCTGAACGGCCAATGTACTTCAATTACGAAGGCGACCCTGGCGGGACGGATGTACTGGGATATACGGGAGGGTGATAGTTCTTACGGAGTTCAATAGGATAAATGTGGAAGTTTATCCATCAACCCTGCTTTGCTCTACTCCAATCCAACATCCCAATACGTATCAACCTAAGGCTCAATCGAGGATTCTGTAGGAGCGAGGGCGGTTGGGTGGGCCTGTATGGTCGCCCGTTGTTGGTCGCCTGGATAAGTGGATCAACGATGTACGGCTAGCCCAGCCCTCCCCAGCAGGCGACCATACAGGCCCACCCAACCACACATCATCCTCCCTCGCCCCTACGGATCTTGATGGGCTTTTCTTCATTTGATGCCTATTACTACTCGAATCCAGCATCTCTGGCGCGGATGATGGCCTGAGCACGATCAGTCACCTGCAACTTACTAAAGATGTTGGAGACATAGTTATTGACGGTCTTCACACTCAAACCTAGTTGCTTTGCAATGTCGGAGTTCGTAGAGCCACGCGCGATCAACTGGAGAATCTCGCGTTCACGCTCCGTGAGCGTTGGGAAGATCTCTTTTGACACGCCGGGATGTTTGGCCGCAAAAAAATCCATCAGTCGGGTGGCGATGGCTGGACTAAAGATCGCCTCTCCACTGCCCACCGCACGGATCGCTCGCACTATCTCCTCTTCTTTTGCGTCCTTGAGGATATAGCCACGTGCCCCAGCGCGCAACGCGGTAAATACAGACGAATCATCCTCAAAGAGTGTGACAACTAGAATGCGAATATGTGGGCTTGCATGCACGATCTGGCGGGTCGCTTCAATGCCATTGATGCCCGGCATCTGCAGATCCATGAGGATCACATCCGGTTGCAAGGTATCAGCAAGTTCGATCACTTCTTGACCTGTTGTCGCCTCTCCGACGACTTCGGTATCGGTTGTGGCTGTGAGCAGCGTGCGCATACCCTTGCGAAAGAGCGGGTGATCATCAGCGATTAGTATACGCAGGGTATCCATTGGTTTACTCCTTTGGTAGGGGAAGCTTGACCAGCACGCGCGTGCCATGTCCTGGCATTGGCTCGATTTCACAGGATCCACCTACTTCTGTTGCACGTTCGCGCATCGAGATCAGTCCTACTCCTGCGTGCTGCTCCTCTGGCAGCCCAACTCCGTCGTCCGTGACCTCAAGTCTCAACCCATCAAGCAACGAAAGTCGGACCGTGCAGTTGCACGCATGCGCATGGCGAACGACGTTGGTTAATGCCTCTTGTGCGATTCGATATGCGGCTACTTCAATAGCTGCGGGCAAAGCAGGAAGTTGATCTGTTTCCTCGACGATCACGTGCAAACCTGCATCGGCCTGTGCCGATACACCATCATTTTCGTCGTGTTTACTACACTGCATCGCATATTGCTGGATCGCTCCCACCAGACCCAGCTCATCGAGCGTTGGTGGGCGTAGCTCGTAGACGAGGCGGCGTATGTCAGCGATGGACGACCGGATCTCGGTTTGTAAATCGACGAGTTCGGCATCCGCAGCAGGAAGGTCATTTCGCATCATGGTACGGATCGCACCCGCCTGCAGATGCAGCGCGGCAAGCGTCGAGCCAAGGCCGTCGTGCAAATCGCGACGTAAGCGACGGCGTTCCTCTTCACGTGCAGTAACCAGGCGCTCACGCGAGCGTTGCAGGTCGGCGGTCAGACGCACAGCATGGGCAGCAATACCAGTTTGATGGGCAATATCTTCGAGTAACCTTCTGTCAGCAGCAGTGAAAACCTCACCCTGAGCACGGGGAGCAAGGAGTAACTGACCAACATTCTCTGTTTGATAGACGAGCGGCAAGATATATGGTTTTCCCTGGGAAAGCCCATATGAAGCGGTGATGGAGAATGCATCGTCTTGTTTCAGGGCAATCGCTGCATATGGTAACTTAAGTGCTTGAGCGATGGTCTCAACAATCGTCGGTAGTATCGCTTCGGGGGCAAGCGTGGCCTCCAGGCGGCTCCCCAGGCGCGAGAGTACGGCATAGGGATCATCGCGTTCTCCGTACATCAAGCGATTGATCATCCTCTGCAGACGAGCGCGGAGTGGTTGAAAGAGGACAGCGATGAGGCCTGTTGCAAGCAGCGAGTTAAGAAAACTCCCGTAAGTATGAAACAGCGTACCCAAAATACTCACCACAAGTATATACAAACCTACGACGATAGTTGTGAGGAGACCATACACCAATGTCCGATTGATGATGATGTCAATATCGAAGAGGCGGTAGCGTAAGATAGCGATAGGCAATACGAGGGGGTACGGTAAAACCAGAAGCCCGAGTGCGGTCGAATTGATAAGTGGTTGCCCCAGTATAAAGGTAGGAAGATACCAGAGAAAGATGAGACCTCCTCCGGATACAAGACTAGCAAACAAGAGCCAACGGATTTTCTGGCGGCTGGCAGTGGTTTGGATTGCTCGATAGCTCCAAATCACAATGATAATGGTTAAGACAAGGTAGACTGCGGGTAATACACTATCAACAAAATTCCAGTTGTCAATCCAATCAAAGATGCTTGAAGCCTGAGGCCACAACCTGGCAAGGTAGGCGAAAGAGAACGCGAAAGGAGCGATGTAGATTAGTGGAATCGTCCAGGGGTGTTTAGCGACTACCGGGTGCGGTTCAGGAAAGACCAGGACGAAGTGCAGTAGACCTACCCAGAAAAGCGTGTACACTCCAGCAGTCGTAACTATATAGAGCCAGAAACCGATACCGCTGACCAGGTCGCTCACTTGCAAACCGAGCGACCAGGTGGTGGCTCCCATGATGCTCGCTCCAATGAGAAGTTGCACCCGGGCTGCACGGTCATCAGGACGCAGGAGAAAGACGAAGGCAGACACGAAGAGAAAGACTAGTGCGAAGAGCACTGTACTCCATTCGTGTGTCAAGATTGCTCCCAATGGGTAAGGTTCCAGGGTCACAGGCACATCCAGACGATGTCCATTGCGCACCACAGTGTAGGTGATCGTCTGACCGACATGCCATTGGGGACGCGCAATACCAGGCTCGAGAAGCGCCTGAGTCCATGATTCGATACTGCTTCCCTCGACGGCTACAACCACATCTCCCTGTTGCAGGCCAGTGGACTGCTCCTTAATTGGAGTTACAATGACTCCGTCAGGTCTCCAGTCAGGTTCTCCAGGTGCCAGGCGCGCACCGTCGGAAGGGCTGGTCATGTGGAGCAAGAGGAAAGCCACTCCGAGCAAGACAGCAATTATCGAAAAGGTGATGACAGCGAAACGAGTGCGCGCTGGCTGTTGCATTCTCTTGCATCTCCAACGAGTTGAAAGCGTCCGATTCAATTTCAGTGTATTGTACCATACGAGTGGTCCTCTTGCTGCTTTCACAGGAGCCAGTCACAGGACTCTCAGCTTCATCTCCTTCTCATGTCTTCTGGGCAGGATGTCGCAAGAGCCACACCAGCATCATGCCTGTGATCGCGCCAAATACGCATCCGAATATGGCTCCGCCCACAAAATGAGCTGGAACATCCGTTACAGGCTGGGCAGCGGCTCCAAACCAACCTGCGGCAAAACCCACCATGTTTGCTCCAACCCAATAAGCAACACGCTTGCGGTTCCACCCAAGATAGAGTGACTGCATACTCCCCATCGTGGCTCCTATCACCAATCCGCCCACAATTCCAGCTCTATCAATCGCATGAGGAAGCGCATGATGTGCGTAGTTCTCCCCAAACGTGGCTCCGCTCAAAGCCCAGACCAGAATGAAGCCGAGAGCGAAACCCGCCGTGCTTATCACTGTCCACCATTTGATGCTGTCCACCATTTATGGCAGGGAGCTGTCGTCGCAGGGTGAACCATTGCAGGACCCCAATCGTAGCTCCACCTAAAATCGCACCGAGAATTACTGCCCATGCTGTACTATACCCTGCCGTGTTGTTAGGATCTCCTCCGCTCCCAATTAACCCAACGAGGAAGGATGGCGTCTCGGCCGCCAGAGCTAATCCTACAAGTCCGCCTATACCGTTTGCTATGAACCATTCGAACCAAAAGCTCCACCCCACAGATTGCTGTTCAATGAGCATATGTCATCTCCTTTGGCCATTTGTACAACTCTTTTTCGTTACTACGTCACACGCACGCGCTCTGCATGGTTATGGCAGCATAAGAAGTGTGCGATGAATTCCTTTCAAACAAAATGGAAGTTGGTGCCATGTGTCGCCATGATCGGTTGAATGCCAGACTTCACCATTGGAGAGGCCGGTATAGACATGGCCAGGAGCCGTGGGATCGGTGAGTAGCGCGTATGGCATATGGTTGAGGGGCTGTGGCAACCCACCCGCCAGAGGTCGCCACGGGGCACCCCCAATCGAGCGGACGATAGCAGCTTGAGCGTTATTCTCGCTGTGGGCTTTCATTGGACTCGAGGAGACAGAGGCATACCACACTTCTGGATGCATGGGATCGGCGGCGACTGCCCACCCATAGTGCCGGTCAAGACCCTCCCTGGGTTGTTTCCAGGTAGCCCCACCATCACGACTAACAGAGACGCCTGCACCGGTGCCTCCACCTTCATAGACCCAGTCACCATGCGTAACATGGAAAGTCAGTGAGTGACAATCACGCAGCGCCCCCCGGCAATGCCCTGTCCATGACTGCCCACAATCACTGCTACGCACGACTGCTCCGGCCTCAATGCCCACCACGACAGTACCAGGGTTCGTTGGCGAGAGTGCAATCGCCTGCACATAAGCGGTGTAGGGCTTCTCTGCAGGTGAGAACCAAAACCAGCGCGAAGGGATGCGCCTGAAAGACTCGAGTTCCGTCCAACTCGCACCGCTATCGCGCGATACGAAGAGCAGAGCTGGTTTCGTTCCAGCGTACACAGTGCCAGGTTGAGTACGGCTGACTGCCAGGGCTTTAACGATCTGCCCGGCCAGGCCAACTGATCGCCACGTCTTGCCTGCATTGTTTGAGCGCAGCACTCCATTGCCTTGTGTCCCTGCATAGATTACATCGCGGTTCAGCATATCGGCGGCCAGGCAACGTACATCCTGGTCAGGGAGCGGATATTCAACGTACCACTCGTCGTTCGCGATCTTTGCAGCACGAGCAAGTCCGTGGCTCGTCATCGCAAGAAAGGTTCTTATGCTCATAGTTGTCGCCTCACTGCATCACAATGGTCAGATTTATGCCAATGTGGAGAGTGCAATATAGATATGGAAGCCCCCTGTCGCGTTAAAAGGCCCAATCCTCCACGTCGCTTCCTTTGATATCCACGTTTCCCACGGCTGGAGCTCCTGGTTCAATCAGGTGCCAAAGATCCTTTCTTTTCCACGGAAGCCTTCTGCGAAGTGGAAGACGTTTGAACACCCGCACGCACCACCGTTCGCGCCTGCAATGCAATGATCAGGGCAAGAGCAAAGAGCACCAGAGCCAGCACCGGGTGGAACGCAGCAAAAAGCGGAACGTCTGCGCGGATGGCCGCAAAGACTTCTGCCTGGACAATATAGGTTCCTAACGCGAGCCAGGTGAGAATAATCGTCCGTCGTGGGAGCCGTCCCAGGTATCCCAGAATGACCAGGAGGATTGGCAGAATACCGATCGTGTGACCGAGCTCGATATGCGCATCCCAGTAGGGCTGGCTTGTAAAGAGACTGAGGCCGACGAAAAGAACCTGGACAAGAATGGCCACAGGGAACAGCCAGGCAATTATCAAGTAGAGTATCCGAATCCATTTAACGACCATGTGGTTTCTCCTGTATGAGCCAGATGGCTCGCTTATCTTCGAGGACAGTAATGCAAAGAGCAGAAGCCAACTCTGTAACTACTATAATTGAGGGTATTTCCCAGGCGGTAGGGAATGCATTCCCAATTTTTGGGGAACATTCTTCCCGACAAATGCCGCTCTCTGCTTCCCATCATGGCTCTACCTTCTCTTCTTCATTCAATTCAGGCAGCGGCCACGTTTGCTGTTTCCTGAATGGTTCATTAGGGCGTAACCATAGTGAGACATGCGCTGGCTGCATCGTCTCCTGCACCACAGCCAACAACTGCTCACTCAACTGCTCGAGGTCCACTTCGTTTCGCAAAGTGGCGCTAAAGGCAGCTAACGTCTTAGCAGCATCGTATTTACTGCGATAGAATCTCCGGTCTATAACCCGCTGGATGCGTCGACGTAAGGGTTGGAAGAGGGCCACGATGGCTAACGTTGAAATGACGATGGCGACGCTGTTGTTCTGGCTGATGAAGCCCCGTAGCAACGCTTGCAACCCGAAGATCAGGCCGACGTAGATCAGCGCCAGTGAGGCTGTAAGTGCTCCATAGACCAGTGTGCGGTTGATAATAGAATCAATCTCCCACAGACGCGAGCGCAACATGGCGAATCCAAATGAAAGGGGAATGAAGAGAACCAGGATTCCTTCAACGGCTGAGTAAGCCGGTAGATAGAGTGAAGCAGGCGAAGCAATCCACGGAAACAGCAAATATGGAAAAATTCCGATAAAATCCGAAATGACGAAAACCGCGAACCCAAAAATCACCCATTTGGTCTGTTGGCGCTCTAAGGGGCTGGAGACTCTCCGGTAGCGGTACCATTGTACGATGACAAGGATTGCACACATACCAATATTCACAAGAAAGCCAATCGACACTGCAGAGATAGACAAAGATGCTAAACCTTGGAAGAATGTGAAAGGGGTTTGCACTACGAGAAACGCGATGACGGGCCAGCGCATCCAGCGCGGCACAAAGTGGCCAGTGGGAAACAAAGAGAGAACAAGTGGGAGCAAGGTCACAAAGAGGAAACTCAGGCATTCGTTCGGGACCTGCCAGAGTGAAGGACTCGCAGATACGTTGAACATCACGTTGAAAGGACTAAGCGTCACCAGAAAGAGCGCTATTATGAATGCCATGCGGTCGTCTGGCCGACGCCAGACGATCACCATACTGACCGTCAGGCATACCAGCATCATGATACATGTGAGCGCGACTGAGAACCCAATGAAAACACCAGGAAAGAGGCCAATTCCTTCGAGCGTCGCTGCTTGTTCAGGACTGAGTTGCTGATAGCCACATGTTGGCCCAACGCAAGGAGTTTGCAGGAGGTCAATGTACGCTGGGAGGCTTGCGAAGAAGATCGACAGAGTGAGGATAACCAATATAAACCAGCCAGCTCGCGCAAGAAGGAGCAAGCGCCCATGCAAGCGAGTGTAGCTTTGTCGTTCACTGCTCTCAGTCACTTCTATTTGCCTACGTTGAAGGTTCATTCGTGTACTCGCTCCTTGCTTCCCATCATGGCTCTACCTTCTTTTCCTCATCAATTCCAGGCAGCGGCCACATTTGCTGTTTCTTGGATGGTTCAGGAGGGCGTAACCACAGCGAGACCTGTGTAGGTTGCATCGTCTCCTGCACCACTTCCAATAAGTGTTCACGTAACTGATCCAGGTTTACTTCTTGTCGCAAGGTGGTGTTGAAAGCTGACACAGTCTTGGCGGCATCATACTTGCTGCGGTAAAAGCGCTGGTCAATGACTCGCTGGATACGTCGACGTAAGGGCTGGAAGAGCGCGTAAATAGCTAACGTGGAGAGGACGATAGCGACACTGTTGTTCTGGCTGATGATACCCCGCAAAAGCGCTTGCAGCGCAATGATCAGGCCAATATAGACTGCCGTCAAGATGACCGTGAGTACCCCATAGACCAGCGTACGATTGATGAGCACATCAATGTCCCACAGACGATAGCGCAGAATCGGGATGCTCACGCTCAGGAGCACAATCATCCAAAGCACCAGCCAAAATGGCCCATTAAAAAGTTGATACCACGCATTCGCTGCGCTTGAGGCCGGAGCCACTGCCTGGAGTATCCCCTGGATGATGACGAGCAGGAAGACACTACTCAATCCAAAGACAAACCACTTCATCTGCTGCTGCTGCACGGCGTCGTAGATTTGCGCATAGCGGTAGACCTGTACCACGATCGGCACAAGAGTTATCAGAATGACCACAACACCTGGTATAAAGGGCGCGGTGACGTGGAGTGATGAGAGCATCGTCACCACGAAAAAGGGGACGAATGCTGCCAATGTCCAGCGCGGTGTGAAGCGCCCGGTGGGAAAGATAAAGAAAAAGAGTAACATAGCAGGCCACATCAGCCCATACACGATGACCTCGGCCAGGAGTTGGAAAAGCGGTGGTGTCTGCGTGGGCAAATTGAATCCGAGAAAGCAGGTTGAGCCAACCAGCACGAACAGGAGCGAAACGAGCAGGCCTATCCACTCCTGTGATTTGCGCCAGAAAATCAGGAGGCCGAGCAGCCAGTATAACATCGATACCACCACACAGAGGACGGCTAAGAAGCCCTCAGCCACCGCGACTGAGAGATGCAGCTGGTCAAGTACCTGGACATAAGCTGGGGTGAGTTGCTCGGTTGGGCAGTTCCCGACATCGGGTAGGGTGCAAATGGTCCTCGCGTACTCAAAGAGAGCGGGAAGGTTCACCACGAAGATGACTAGCAGCAAGAGATCAAGCACGATACAGCTTCTCTGTACAAGCCGTTGCCAGTTCCACTGCCCTCGTTCTGGTGGCACGGGCGAAGCAGCAGGAAGTGCGTCGTCACGTGGATGTTGATACACATTCACTGCTCTCCTCCTCTCATAGTTGATCGAGGTCGTTGCATGCACGAAGTCAAGATTTCGTTTAGCCTGGCTCCCTGCTCATATTTGCCGTAGTAGGTCAAGTAGGGAGAGCACGATACCTGCAAACACTATACACAGGGGTATTTCCCAGGCGGTAGGGAATGGGTTCCTAATTTTTAGGAACATTCATCCTGGAATGAAGTGTGAAGAGCGGTGTTGGAGAAGTGTAAGATCTACACCACGTAGCGGTACAAGGTTTCTTCACTATTACTGCCCATACCAACGTACCAGAGCACAGTTCCGTTGCTAGATTGTGCAGATGTAAGTTGAAGCATGAAACCAGTAGTCGGAGGATTTGTAACATTGCTCCAACTGTTAGTAGTGGGATCGTACCGTCGAATAAATTGCGATGGTGCAAATTGAGTTGCATGGAAGTTGAACTTAACAAAGGACGCAGGCCGATAAATCGGCGATGTGCCCGATACATCGGCACCTACGGGGGGTACTCGGGTTTGAGGTGTACTATTTGGATTTGAAACGGGCGTTGCTGGCTCGATAGTGCCTGGAATGACTGTTGGCTGGCTGGTGAATGATATGGTGGGAGATGTGTACACCTGACCTACAGAACTTACAAACCAGTTCTGAATACTCTGCATATCAGAGGGTATAACTACATTACGCCAGGTTGAGCCACTATTAGTACTCATTTGCAAGTGAAACGAACCTATTTCCACTGGATTAGATTGTCGTGGAACTCTGGTAGAAGAGGAAGCGGGCCTATAGTGCCTCCTATATAGATCACCTGCGGATTGCCAGCAGCAAGTTGTACTTGTGATGCATAAGGAATGTTTGTTGAGTACAGATTGCCAGGTCGCTCCTCCATCGGTAGTTTTGTAGAGTTCCTGATTTATTCCAATAATTGGTAGCGGGTCATACGTTGGAACACTTCTCAGTTCGATGGGTAGCAGCGAAGTGCCAATGAGTTCGTAGATAGTGTTGGAATTGTCAGGATCAACGGCATAACTATGCACACCAAGCCTTTGAGCGGATAACTGATCATCGATGATCGTCCAGTTATGCCCACCATCAACACTTGTAGCCAAACGTGGCGCTGGATACGGGAAAGCTTTTATAGGTGTGCCAGCAGGAAGCGCTCGAGACACGATCATCTGAATGCCAAAGAGATGGTTACCTTCAACCTGCATTTGCTGAATAGCCCATTGGACGGGAGCCTGGAGCGAAGAAACATGCATGAGTGGTAAAATCGTTTCCCATGTCTTGCCACCATCCTGACTATGTTTCAACTGCGCGGGATTTGGCAATGAATTTCCATAACTAACAGCATAGATATCGTCGCTGTTCTCACTATTGACGGCAAGTTGACACGTATCACCTGCTACAACATTCCTCCCGATATCTTGCCAGTGATCACCAAAATCAGCGCTACGAAGTATAGTAAAAGTATTTGTATTACTTTGTGAGGATCCGTCTGGTGTTCCTCGAGAGACACATGCGTACATGATAGCAGGATCACTATGGGCAGAGGTGATCGAGATGAGTGTATAGCCCTTCAGCACCTGTTGCCAGCGCCCTGCTGGTGGCGTGGGAGAGGTTTGAGCAGCTTGATGTTGCCTTAACTGAGCAAATAGAAGTGTACTCAGGCCAACTAACAAGATCACAACAATGATTGCTCCAATGCCAGCCAACCAGCGATTGCGCTTCGGTTGAGAAGGCAAAGAAGGAGTAACCTGTTGGCCAGTATTATCAGTTTCCTGTATCTTCATATCCGTTCTCCTTCAAATGAGGAAGTCCGTCTATAACATCAATCTAAACCTCAATCGAGATTCTGTATGGGCGAGGGCGGTTGGGTGGACGAGTGGCGGGCCTTTATGGTCGCCCGTGCATGGATGAGCCGATGTCCTCAGGCGAACCACGGCGGGCGACCATAAAGGCCCACCCAACCCCACATCATCCACTCTCGCCCCTACGGATGTCGATGAGCTTTTCTTATGTTGATGTCTATTGGCAACCTTCATTGTCACTCCTGGTCCTTTTTTTACATCCCCACTACTGCTCACATAGTTATGACGATACCTGGATCATAGAAGTTCCATCCACATGGTAAAAACGAGATACCAACTGACATTCATCAATAACCGGAGTGCAGCGGGCTGCGGCCTTCTGCCGGGGTTCGGGGTATCACCGAAAATTTCTTTTTATCTCGTGGGCCACATGCTCACAGTGAGATTAATGCTCGAATGCCACATGATGAGCATTGACACGATGCCATACGGGGAATAATATAAGCAGGGTATTTGAAATACGAATCAAGCATGCAAGGACACAACCTACTATGCCACTAACCAATGCTAATAATGGAAAATACAAAGACTCCAGCCAGGATGAACTAACCCTACACAACCAAAAAGTTACACATCAGAGCGATGAAGAACTGGAACGCTTGCTTGAAAATGGCGTAAGCCTTTCTCAACCAACAGTTCTTCCTCGATCGCAACCTTATAAGTATAAAGATGAGGACGAGGACGACGAAGTTCCGACCGAGGGTGATCTCCAGGGAGCATTGGGGCTATTTGCCGAAGCTGCACAGGACATGGCAACATCGGGAGTTGAGTTGGGTCTCGGAAGACATTTTGCATGTGCAGATTTTTGTAATCAGGCAGCAGAAAAAGCCACTCAATCGGTAAGTTTGCTGCGTTTTGGCCGTCGAAGCATGTATGACCACGATTTGCGAGCGCTAGGAGTATTGGTAGGAGCGCCTGATGAGATTCTAGAAGAATTGGCGATTTTGACGCCGTTCCATCCTGAGGCATTTCACGCCGAGACACCACCTGAAGAGGCCGATGAGGTGATCAGTGCCGAACAGGCCAGTAGTTACATTCAGAGCGCTCGCCACGTATTAAGTTGGGTAAGAGCAATAGTGTTGAACGCATAATATTTCACTTTGGGAGGATTTTTGTGACACAACAAATTACACGTTCAGGCCTGGATGAGGCTGTGAAACAGTCACCAAACAAATGGGTGTACTTATTTAGTGAAGGCAACGCCACTATGCGCGAATTGCTAGGAGGCAAAGGCGCGGGTGTAGCGGAGATGACAAATGCGGGACTTCCTGTTCCTCCAGGCTTTACGATTACTACTGAAGCATGTAACGCGTATTATGACTCAGACAAACAGTTTCCTCAGGGACTGTGGGAACAAGTGCGCGAAGGTATCAAGATCGTTGAGCAACAAACTGGCAAAGGTTTTGGTAAGCAGGAGAATCCACTGCTGGTGTCGGTACGTTCGGGCGCTAAATTCTCAATGCCTGGAATGATGGATACAGTACTGAACCTTGGTATAAACGATGAGACGGTAAAAGGCCTGGTGAAGCTAACAGGAGACGAGCGATTCGCCTACGATGCTTATCGTCGTTTCATTCAGATGTTCAGCAAGATCGTCCTTGATACCGACCCGAAAGATTTTGAGCAGGTACTCGACAACTACAAAAAGCAGGCCGGGGTAGCAACTGATGCAGAGATTCCCGCCGATGCTCTAAAAAAGCTTGTTGGCGAATTTAAGCAGATCGCTGAACGCCAGTCTGGTGAACCATTCCCCACAAATGTCAACTCGCAGCTGCAAAAGGCTATCGAGGCTGTATTTTCATCGTGGAACAACAAGCGAGCTATCGACTATCGCAACTTCAACAAAATTGCGCATACCCTTGGAACGGCCGTCAATGTGCAGAGTATGGTCTTCGGCAACATGGGTAACGATAGCGGTACCGGAGTGGCTTTCACACGCAATCCCAGCACAGGAGACAATCAACTTTACGGCGAATATCTCTTAAATGCTCAAGGTGAGGATGTTGTGGCTGGCATCCGTACCCCTTCGAAGATCGCTCGTTTACAAGAAGACTTGCCACATGTCTATGAGCAATTCAAGGAAATAGCGCGCCGGCTCGAGCAGCACTATAGAGATATGCAGGACATGGAATTCACGGTCGAGAAAGGCCATCTCTACATGCTTCAAACACGTGCAGGCAAGCGCACAGCTCAGGCGGCTGTCAAAATAGCTGTCGATATGGTAAACGAGGGCTTAATCAACGAACAAGAAGCGGTCAAGCGTGTCGAGCCAATCCAGGTCTATCATTTATTGCTGCCTCGCTTCGATGAGTCAGAAAAGCTGAAGGCTGAAGAGGAAGGCAGACTGCTGGCCAAAGGCCTGAATGCTTCACCTGGGGCTGCTTCCGGCAAAGCTATCTTTGATGCCGACCGCGCAGAACAACTTGGCAAAGCAGGCATCTCAGTCGTGCTGGTGCGCCCCGAAACCAGCCCCGATGATGTGCATGGGATGCTGGTTGCCAAGGGCATATTGACTGCACGCGGAGGCGCCACGAGCCACGCGGCAGTAGTAGCGCGTGGCCTTGGCCTGCCATGTGTCGCAGGAACTGAGGGTATTCGCGTCCACGAGGAAGAGCGTCTTTTCCGCGTGCTTGGCTCTGATATCGTCATCCATGAAGGAGATGATATCTCAATAGATGGCGCGACCGGACAGGTTTTCGCTGGCGTTATCAAGACTGTTGACGCCGACTTTGATCAAGAGACAGACCTGAAGCAATTACTAGAGTGGGCAGATACAATACGCACGTTGGGCGTGTGGGCAAATGCTGATTATCCCCGCGATGCCAAACGTGCTATTACATTCGGCGCCCAAGGCATTGGACTCTGCCGTACCGAGCATATGTTTATGGAGCAAGAGCGCCTCCCAATCGTGCAGAAGATGATCCTGGCAGAGAGCAAGGAAGAGCGCCAGGAAGCGCTTGACCTACTGTTGCCATACCAGCGCAGCGACTTCAAAGGCATCTTCGAGGCAATGATAAACCCCAAGACTGGCGAGGGTTACCCGGTTGTCATTCGCTTGATTGACCCGCCACTGCATGAATTCTTGCCTTCCTACGAAGAATTGCTGGTAGATGTGACACGTCTGGAAACAAATGGAAGCAATCCAAAAGAGCTGGAAGAGAAACGCAAGATGCTAGAAGCAGTGGGAGCGATGCGCGAGATGAACCCCATGCTCGGCTTGCGTGGTTGCAGGTTGGGACTGCTTTATCCAGAGATTAATGTGATGCAGACTCGAGCAATCCTGGAGGCAGCGCTAGAACTTGCCAGAGAGGGGAAAAAGATCCATCCAAAGATCATGATTCCGCTGGTCAGTCACGTGAATGAGTTGAAGGAAGTTCGACGACAGCTTGAGGCAGTGGCGGAGGAGATCACTTCTGAGGTTGGTTCTGCTGTTGCATATAAGTTCGGAACAATGATCGAACTTCCAAGAGCTGCGCTGACTGCTGGCCAGATTGCAACGGTAGCCGAATTCTTCAGCTTTGGCACGAATGACCTGACTCAGACGACCTTTGGCATCAGCCGTGACGATGCCGAGGGCAAGTTCCTGCTGAAGTACGTCGATGGGTTGGAGGAGCCAGGAGCAAAGGAGAGGGTCAAAATTCTTGCTACCAATCCCTTCCAAACACTCGACCGTGACGGCGTGGGGCAATTGGTGCGTATGGCCGTTGAGAACGGGCGAAAAGCCAACCCAGACCTGGAAGTGGGTATCTGTGGCGAACATGGCGGCGATCCTAACAGTATCGAGTTCTGCCACGAGATCGGGTTGGATTACGTGAGTTGCTCGCCTTTCCGCGTGCCTGTCGCGAGATTGGCCGCCGCTCAAGCTGCTCTGACTGGTGGAGAAAGAGACAAATAAAATAAATGAAGCGAACAGCAGAGCAGCCAGGCTGCTCTGCTGTTCGCTTCATTTATGTATTACACCTTCATTAAAGACGTATAGACCACCAGCCGCAAATTCGTTTGATGCTGACTGGGAATCCAATCTCCGGCGCAGGTGATTAAATTGAGAAACGTACCTCCCGAATTACCAAAAATGTCTTGAATAGGCGCATCTTGCGGCGCATAAAGCTCAATGCGTGTCACCTGGAAACGTAATGTTTTCCCCGAACTATTCTTCACCAGCACTTCATCACCCACATGCAAATCGCGTAATTGCCAGAACACTGCTGGAAATCCACCTGGACGATCAAGGTGCCCATCAATTACGGCGCTTCCTCGTTCACCAGGTCGTGGTCCCAGATTGTACCAGCCAACATCCAGCCAAGGGTTTTGCGATGGCGTCGCTAAATCCGCATTCGCCTGTGTGCCTACATCCTCAACAAAAGCATTGATATCAATAGCGGGTATGATCAGACGCACTGGATTCAATGCTGAATCCACTTTCTCTTCTGGAAGAACTTTTGACATGGCATTGGCATTAATTATGTGTGACACGCGTATTTCCGGTGCTTCAGAAACTGAAGCAGAGGCACATGCAGATAATGCCAATACCATGACTATAGGCAAGAGGCACGCTCTCAATCGGAAAGCATGCATAAGACGCTCAACCTCCGCACGATCAATTGTATCGCTTCGCTACGAGACGTCGCACGAACATACCACTGCCGATCAGTAAGAGCGACAAACACCCTACCAGCCATGTCCACCCGGTCAGAGGCTGTACATTGTTCTCCTGAGTAATCGCATTTGGATCACTCCCTGTGTTTGGAACGCCAGGAAGACCCTGAACCTGCGCAGTAACAAGCTGAATATTTGGTGTACCATGCACAAGCCCGACAACGAAAACACTTGTCACAGTATTGGCCTTCAGCGTTGCTGAAACATGTAGAGATGCATTGTTAGAAGCATCCACACCTATGGTATAAGAGCCTGCTGATATCGAGAGGTAGTTACTGGCACTCTGGTAGCCAACACCCCATAACAGTGCATTGCCGCCAGTATCCAAACTCACCGAACCAGCATCTGGAGAAAGCTGATACAACCGCACTTTGGCAGTACCTGGAGAAAGAAGATTATTATCAATGAAGACTTGCAGGGCGAGACTCGATGGCGTCGCACCTGTAGCAGCTACCGTGTAGGCAACACCAGGACTGACAGCTAATGTTTCTGAAATAACCGATGCGCCAATTCCTTTCCCAACCAGGGCGATTTGCACCTTGTGAGGTCCCGCTGGAATGGCAACATAGTCCGTAACAGCGCCGAACTGGAAACTACTGAGCAACTTCGTGCCATCAACAAAGACGTCAGCGGTTCCAACAAAAGGCGAAGCATGGATAACGCGCACGTAAGAGGGGCTTGCTGCTGATGCAGAATACCTCTGTAAACCAAAGAGAGCAGCAAAAGCAATCATGCACATGATTCCAAACGCTAGACATACACGACCAGCAAATAAACCTGAAGTACGTTTCATCTTCACTGTTGCATCTCCTTCCATAAATTGTACGTTTTAATCGCATCTATACTATATATTACTTCTGTTTATTACATACGATTTATTTGAAATTTAGTAACTATTTTTTGTTTATATTTTAAATAGAATGTTGTTGAGCTTATTTTCACTGAGAAGGCTTGTACGCGATGTCTCTCTTTGAGATTTATTATAAGCTCAACAAATTACTACAAAAAGACACATCAGATGCAAAAATAATTGACTTTTCGCGCATAATTTAGTAATATATTGCGAGTTTCAACTAGAAAGCTCAACCAATAATGAACTGATAATTGTATGTGTATGCGAGGTAAAGCGTGCTACAAGAACAGATGGTGCTACCCGTTGGAGCCACAATCCAACACCCTGATGGAGAACGATACATCATTGAAAGTCTTCTTGGCAAAGGGGGATTCGGCGCTGTCTACCTCGTCAGGGATCGACACGTCAACGAGCAGCGATTTGCTCTCAAAGAGGTCATTGATCCTAACTCACAAGAGCGCGAACGCTTCATATTTGAAGCAGAGGTGCTCAAAAGACTCAATCACAGAGCATTACCCCATGTGTACAAGGTGTTTGAATATGAAAAACTCAAACGAGTATATATGCTCATGGATTACATCGAAGGGCAAAATCTGGACATCTTGCGCCTCGAGCAACCAGAACGATGTTTTTCATTACCCCTTGTGCTTGCTATTATGAAACCTATCGTAGATGCGCTGATCTATTTACACAGCCAAAATCCACCCATCGTTCACAGAGATATCAAGCCATCCAACATCATCGTCTCAACGAGAGGTGGTGAGGCCGTTCTCGTTGATTTTGGCCTTGCGAAAGAGTATATCAAAGATAGCACTACCACCATTATTCGGCATGGTTCGCCTGGTTTCGCAGCGCCAGAGCAATATGGCAGCGGCACTAATCCTCGTACAGATCTGTATGGCCTTGGAGCAACGCTATACACAATACTAACTGGCACTATACCTGCTGATGCCATAACACGAGTAACAGGAAGTAAGGGAATTGACCCTCTCGTACCAGCGCACCTCGTCGTGCCATCTGTGCCATGGGCGACCTCAATGGCTATTGAGAAGGCCATGAGCATCAGCAGCGTTGATCGTTTCGATTCAGTCGAGGATTTCTGGCGGGAGTTGAACAATCCTACTGCCCAAAGGCAAGCAGACTCTCCTCTTGTAAAACCACAGGTTCCTGCAAAGCTTCCAGGTGTTCCTAAACAACAACCCAAACCTTTGGAAACCCCACTTCCAGCTTTACCTATTCTGACCCAACCTCCGAAATCAAAGAGAAGTGCAAGCTTCTTTATCGTTCTTGCTGTCATTCTGGTGCTGGCTATTGGAACTGCTCTTGTCGCGTTCGCCTTTCAAAATCATAGTGCTTCTTCTACCTCCAATCGAGCTACATCTACGCTTGCGCAAACCACACCTCGTTCAACGACTCCTTTTAACACTGCAACAAGCGTTTCCGCGTATCCAACTATGAGCCATTCCTACTCGGGTACTGTTCTTGACCTGCTGAATAACGAAAGATCAGGTTTGTTCCTCACACAACTTCACCAGAACAATGGGTACATTACAGGTTACTTCCAGGGCCTTGGTATGGCTGGCCCTTTCACAGGGACAGTCACTCGCGAAGGCCATCTCCAATTCACCGTGACCGTACTGGGTGGTTTATCATTCCTTTCCTTTGATGGTGACATCAAAATAGGAGGTGATATTACTGGGACCTTTAAAGCCCTTAACCAGCAAAGGCAGTTCACAGGTGAATCCGGTATATGGAATACCTCTTCTAACTAAAAGCTAACCAGTCGCCCGAACCCGCCGGAATGTGCTATGATGGAGTGCTAGATAAAGAATTATCGAGACATACACTGCAGAAGTAATTTTCGAGCAGACGATAATTGGGAGAGATAGAGAAAAAGCATGAACATTCTGAGCCGTAATCGACTATGGATAGTAGGAGCGGTCACTTTACTTGCTCCCATCACTGGCTTGCTCATCTGGCGATTTGTTCGCATGATAACAAGCGACGACCCTAAGATATGGGCTAAGCAGATAGACACCTACAAAAAGCTGGATCAGCAACATCAAGCACCTGAGGATGTGATTGCATTTACCGGGAGTTCTAGCATTCGGTTTTGGAAAACGCTAGAACAGGATATGGCGCCCCTTCCTGTAATCAACCGAGGGTTCGGCGGAGCAAAAATCAAACAGATAACCTACTATGCCGATCAAATCGTAATTCCCTACCATCCTAAAGCAATAGTCCTGTTTGCAGGAACGAACGACCTGGGTCGGTTCAAGCCGAAAGCAGCGCAAGAGGTTTTTGAGGGATATGTCGAGTTTGTCGAGACTGTGCGTGTCGCTCTACCCCAGACGCCCATCTATTACATTGCTATCACGCCTACACCGTCTCGCTGGAAAACGTGGCCAATTATTCAGGAGGCTAACCAGCAGATACAAGCATATACGGAAACCAATCCCCAGCTGCATTTCATTGACATGACCAACCAGTATCTTGGCTCAGATGAACTACCAAAACGTGATCTGTATAGATGGGACAGGTTACATCCGAGTGCGAAAGGATATGCACTCTGGACATCCATTATCAAGCCCAGGCTTGAGGCCGACCTTTTCCAGCATCAGGAGTCAATCAGGTCATAATGCTTCTGGTTAGCCAGCTATCAGTCGATTCCTGAAAAGACTGCTCTCCACTTCACAGCTTGCGTGCCAGTTCAGCAATGTGTCCCAATTGTTCAATACTGGAAGGTGCAACAGCATCGAGCGCCACGATCAGGTGTGAAGTACCCACGTCAGCAAAGGCGTGTAAGCGACTGGCGATCTCTTCAGGTGTGCCTGAAATAGCCCTATCAGTCGAACCATCTTCCTTACGTGGCTGCAGGCGCACTTCAGTGCCCACAGTCATCTCGATACTGGCGGGATCGCGTCCTATGGTTGCGCAAACTTGCGCAAGTTCATCAAAACGTTCTTTGACGGCTGCAGCATCGGTATGCCAGGCAGTGTTCCAGGCATCGGCGTCGCGCGCGATGAGTTGTAGCATGCGTGGACGGCGTCCAGCCACCAGGATACGCGGGCCAGCAGATGAGGGACCACGCGGGCGCAGGACACAATTGTTAACCTGGTAGTATTGTCCCTGAAAATCGACATGACCTTCTCGTAGCAATGGTGCGATGATCTGCATGGCCTCATCGAAACGACCAGCCAGGTGATCGAACGGATAACCGAATGCCTCGTATTCCGGCTGGTGCCAACCAGCACCAACCCCCAGAATGAAGCGCCCTTCACTAATCTCGTCTAGCGCGTCGGCCATTTTCGCCAGCATTGCCGGGGGACGAAACGAGGTACTAAGAACAAGTGTGCCGAGTGTAATACGTGTTGTCACAGCCGCCAGTGCGCTGAGCATAGTCAGCGTCTCCCAGGGTGCGCTTTCAGGCTGATCTGGGAAACGGTAGATGAGATGGTCAGCCAGCCAGAGAGAGTCGAAACCCACCTGTTCGCTGATACGAGCCATTTCTCGCAGGTCGCGGAATGTCGGCGTTCGTCCATCGAGCGAATCCTCGCTTATGTCTAAAATAATGCCGATTTTCATACGCTGCTGTGGAGTTGTTTGCATCAAAGTTTTCGCCTTTCAAAAGTAGAGTAGTTTTGGCACCCATCTAAGACATACCACGTTTTCACGCCATATGGAAGACATAATCAATGCCAGGAGCATAGCTCAGGCAATTCAATCATCAAGTTTCTCTTGTTGTCTGCCTTTTTGTTGAGTATACTTCATAGCGGATTTATTATAGTAATATATATTTGCGAGGGAAGGAATTCGACAAATATGATCATGAATGATGTTGTCAGGCAAGCATTGACTGCCGGACATCTCGCCCACCTGGTGACGCTCAATAGCGATGGAAGCCCGCATATCTCACTTGTGTGGGTTGGCCTCGATGGTGATGAAATTGTCTGCGCCCATCTTGGCTCGTGGAAAAAGGTGAAGAACATTCAACAGGATGATCGCGTCTCGCTCTCGATGGAGACAGGCGGGAAAACCGGGCTGCTGGAAAACTACCTGGTAATCTCAGGGCGTGCTCGTATTACCGAAGGTGGCGCGCCCGAATTGCTGCATCAGCTAGCCCAGGTATATCTGGGACCAGGAAGTGATTTTCCACCCAGCAATTCACCGCCGGGATATATTACGCATATACGGGTTGAACATGTGCATGGTCATGGGCCCTGGCGTTCCAATTCCTAGGGGAGCTAAATCTGTATAAGCACTTTCAAAACCCCAGGACTGGTAGCATGCTCAAACGCTACCAGTCCATCATCCAGACTAAATCGAGCACTAATCAGCGGTCGAACATCAACTGTGTGCTGGCTCAATGCTCGAATAGCAGGAGCAAATGGGCCACAACGTGAACCCTGGATGCGGATTTCGTCGATCACAATAGGAGCCAGGTCTAGTGTACTTTTGTTGGCAACAGTGCTTTTAAGGATAACGGTTCCACGAGGACGAACCAAACGTAAAGCCAATTCTAGCCCCTCTGCCGATCCTGTACATTCGACAGCTATATCAACACGTCGCCTATTCGCTAATGTGAAGTTTGTAACATCGTCAAGCACATAGGTATGTACGCCGCGCTTTTCTACCAGCGCCAGTTTCTCTTCGTGCTTCCCCACCATCATCACTTCACATCCATTTAGCGCAAGCACCTGGGCCGCCAATTGGCCCATTTTACCATCACCAAGGATGACCACGCTGTCCGTGGGCTTTAGATGTACTTGTTCTAACATCTCAAAGTTAGCGGCTAAGGGTTCCACAAAAACAGCTTCTTCATCTCTGATGTTGTCAGGCACGAGATGGAGATTTGCGACAGGGAGAGTCAGGTATTCAGCAAATGCTCCATCTCGATTGACAATGCCCAACGTGGTACGATTGGGACAATGGGTAAACATATTTTGTCGACAATACGCGCAATCGGAGCGATGACAGGCGGCATTGATGTCGCCTACCACGCGTTTGCCTATCAGATAGGTTGGAGGAGATGCTCCTGGGCCTTCATGCACAGCTTCAACAATGCCGACAAATTCATGTCCCAGGACGCCCTGAAAAGCCAGGTAACCACGCGTGATTTCCAGATCCGTGTTGCAGATTCCAGCCTGGAGGACACGTATAAGTGCTTCACCTGATTGCAGATCAGGTAACGGATAGTTCTTCTCGAGCGTCAATACATTGTTTCGAAAAACCAGAGCACGCACGAAATTTTACCTCGTCTTCTCTTATTCAGTTATTTTGTTTTAGCGTGTACTCCTCTCAGTATAGCACTTAATGAAGTTATCTTTATACGAATTATTGCCCTGCCAGCCTCGCAACTATTGGAGCGAAATTCTCCATCTGTCCTTCAAAGACCTGAATATAAGAGAAACCATAGCGCTCGCGCTGCTCAAGCAGTTGAGCAACCGCCTGCTCAGTGCTTACCTGTCTCTTTGGAATAGGCGGACCTTGATTTGAGACTGCTGCTTTACTATCGCTAATCTCCAGATCATAGCGAGTCTGGCTCAGTTCAAGTTCTGCAAAGTGTTCCCCGGCAGCTTCTTTGATCCAGGCAATCTTTTGTTCCATCGTCGCATCTGTCGGGTCTAAACCTTGCGCTGTTCTTCTAAATCCGATGGCAATAATATTAGCCTCACGTGCAGCCAGCTTTAGCATGCGTTCTCCTGCTCCTGCAACAAGAATGGGCATGTGTGGCTTCTGGGCTGATTGAATATTACCTTTCATTTCTGTAACCGTGTAGTATTTCCCTTGAAAATTGACTGTCTCTTCGGTGAAGAGTTGTTTTATCAATTGAAGAGACTCCTTGAGGTGCCCGACACGAACACCTGCATCTGCAAACGGGATACCCATTTGTCGCGCTTCATATGGACCAACTCCCGCACCCAGACCAAGTTCAAAACGGCCTTCGGAAAGCAAATCTAAAGTTGCAGCATCTCTGGCCAGTATTACAGGATGACGGTATTCATTACAAAACACATAACTGCCCACTCTCAGCTCTTTGGTTGCTTCTGCTGCTATAGCCAATGCAGGGAATGGCGCAAAGCTTCCAATCGACGTACGGTCTGGCATCAACAAAGTCGCGTAGCCAAGTTCCTCGGCTCTTCGTGCAATAGAGATCCAGGCGGTATGCGATGTGGCATATGCTGCTACGACACCAAAACGAAATGGTCGGTTCATACTGGTAATGCTCCTTCTTGTGCTTTCGTACGTTTTTCATATATCTGAGGCAAGATTCAATGATACTATATTGGTCTTGACGGTTTGAACGGTCACATTATGTCATCTTTCGCTCATCTTTGTCATTCTGAGCGTGAGCGAAGAATCTCACGTGCTGGCTACCGCGATCCTTCGCTCGCGCTCAGAATGACACCTCTAGGTCTGTCTGCTGATGAGAAACTGTCACATGTATTTGAACCATGCCTTAAGAAAGTAAGAAACGTGCCTTTACAGCTTCTCTAGAAATGTTTATTATATGGTCAGTCTATCTAATTAATTTCGCTAGATAGATTGTACAATTAAATTTCGGAGGAGTCAAGTCATCTATGAGTCCACGCCCGTATCGACTCGGACAACGCCAGAAAGCTACAGAACAGACACGCGCCCGTATTCTCACTGCCGCCCGTGAACTTCTTTTGGCCAGTGATGCTTTCTCCGGCTTTAGCATCGACGCCGTTGCTCGTCAAGCTGATGTTGCACGCATGACGGTCTATCACCAGTTTGGCTCAAAAATAGGACTCCTCGAAGCCTTGAGTGACTCTCTCGCAGCACATGGGGGGATGGAGCAGTTGGCAAATGCCTTTCGTCAACCGGACCCGCTCAAAGCGCTAGACGAATTCATTACGGTTTTCAGTCGGTTTTGGCAGTCCGACAGACTCGTTACACGTCGCCTTCGAGCTTTGTCTGCACTCGATCCAGATTTCGAGGAGGTTGTGAAAGCACGAGACGAGCGGAGAAGACAAGGCCTGCATGTCATCGTTCTTCGTTGTGTCGAAAAGTATGGAAAACCTGCTCCCGAAGCACAAGATGAGATAGTCAATATCCTTTTCACACTCCTCAGCTTCGAGACTTTCGATACCCTCGCAGGTTCTATCCAAAGCATTGAAGAGGTTTCGCCGCTCATTCAGCAACTTGCACGAGTAGCACTTGAGCTAGACATACACTAATCGAAACTTGACGGTTTGCCTCCACACCTGTAGTATGGTAATGCCATTTCCTTGAATGGTGCAATAAGGAAGAATCAATACCCGACAGGAGGGAATTATCCATGTCTTATGATCCAAACCAGCCAAATTCGGGAGAGCAACCTCCGTATGGTCAACCTCAACCTCCATATGGGCAGCCTGGACAGCCCCAGCAGCCTCCTTACGAACAACAGCAACCCCCATATGGTCAACCTCCATCTCAATATGGACAACAACCATATGGACAGCCTGGACAGCCCCAACAACCACCGTACGGACAACAGTGGGGCCAACAACCTCCCCAGGATTACGCTCCAACCCAGTATGTAGCGCCTGCTTACGGTGCGCAGCCAGTCCCAGGTTATGCGCCACCACAACAGCCTCGAAAATCACGACGTGGTCTCTGGATTGCGCTCGCTATTATAGCCGGGGTGATCGTGCTTGGTTGCGGCGCATGCGGCATACTCTCTTTAATGGGAATTGGGTTCTTTGCCAAAAGTATAGCAGGGCCAGCAATCACAGTGAATCAATACTACAGCGCCGTTGAGAAACAGGATTACAACACAGCCTATTCGTACATAAGCACGAACTTGACTGCATCAAATGGCCAGACTCTGACTCAGCAAATCTATACGGTCGCAGCCCAGGGTCTCGATACAGTAAAAGGCAAAGTTACGAATTTTTCAGTTGGTAACGTTTCAACGAACAACAATATAGCAACCGTTACCGTTTCGGTCACTCGTGGTACTGGCCCTTCTTATGATGTCCATCTCCAGTTACAACAGGTGAATGGCGCCTGGAAGATCACATCATATGATAACATCTAACGTATGACTGATTACGATCTGATTGCGCCTTTTTATGATATTGAACATGCCCACTTCGACGAGGATGTGAGCCTGTACCTCAATTTTGCGGAGTTGAGTGGCGGCCCATTGCTTGAGCTTGCATGTGGGAGTGGGCGTTTGCTTGTTCCTCTGGCACGTGAGGGATACGAACTGACGGGCTTAGATAATTCTAAAAGCATGCTGCATCTGGCACAGCATGCACTGGATGAAGCTGGAGTAGCAGAACAATGCACACTGATCCAGGAAAACATGTGTACAATGAGCCTGGGACAGAAATTCCGCATGGCGTTTATTGCGCTTGGTTCATTTGGCCATCTATGTACGCGCCAGGAACAACGGCAAGCGCTTGCCGTTGTACATGATCACTTGACTGCCGGTGGCAGATTCATTCTGGATATCAGCAATGCAGATGTGCGCTATATGGAGCAATTAAGTGGACAAGTATTGCACCATGGAACCTGGAAACACGAAGATGGCACGATGCTGTCACACTTTGTTAGCCCTGCTTCATCACCTACGAAACATCTACTTGAGCTTACGCACTTCTATGAGGAACACGGTCAAGGTCAGGCAGTGCAAAGAACAGTCATTACGACACACTTGTATCTCTTCGAGAAAAACGAGGTCGAATTACTCCTGGAAGAAGCAGGTTTTGAAATCACCGATATTTTTGGGGATTACGAGTTCGGTCCTTTCGAACACGAGAGTCCTCGTATGATTTTTGTAGCGCAGGCGCGATAAGAGCAGCATGAGTATGAAGCGATGAGAAAGCAAAATATCCACGAGTGGAACCTCGAACAGGATGAGGCCAAAGCTTTGCAGCGCGAACTGGCAAAGCAGGTGATTCGTGAAGATAGGCTGGATGAAGTCAGGCATATAGCTGGCGTCGACATGGCGATTAACGAGATCAGTGGTATGGCACGAGCCGCTGTTGTGCTACTTTCGTATCCAGAGTTGGAGGTAATTGAACAGCATGTGTTTGAAGAGCCGCTACGCATGCCTTACATACCTGGATTGCTTTCATTTCGTGAAATACCCTGTATCCTGGGCGCATTTGATTTACTGAAACAACAGCCAGAACTGGTCATGGTTGACGGCCAGGGTATCGCGCATCCACGCCGCCTGGGAATTGCTTCTCACCTGGGATTATGGTTGGAACTGCCAACCATTGGATGCGCCAAGTCTATTCTCACCGGACGTCACGATCCGTTAAGTGAAGAAGCAGGGGCATGGGTCCCACTCACAGCCAATCATGAAGTAATTGGCGCGGTTGTTCGCACGAGGACGCGAGTAAAGCCAATGATTATCTCGCTTGGTCATCGAATAAGCCTGGAAACAAGTCTGCGTTTCGTGCTTGATTGTTCTAAAGGGTACCGATTACCCGAACCGACTCGCCTGGCTGATAAGTTATCCAAAAACAATGAATGGGTCGAACCCAGGCAAGCAGAGGTAGAGCAAGATACTCTATGGCAGTAATGGCATCATGCGAGTGGCGCGTTGAAGAAAAATGTCGTGCCTCTGCCAAGAACGCTTTCAAAACGAATCTCGCCGCCATGCTGCTCGATAATTAACTTCGCAATAGATAAGCCTAGCCCATAACCACCCATTTTTGATTGCTGCTCATGGTTCGATTGATAAAAACGCTCAAAAATATGCGGTTGATCCTCAATGGGGATACCATATCCTGTATCAGCAACGGAGATTACAACAAAACGCTTATTGTATGGCCGAACACGAATGCTGACGGATCCACCGGGTGGTGTAAATTTGAGAGCATTGATAACGAGATTGTTCAGAACTTGCTTCATGCGCTGGGGATCTACACAGAGTATGGGAGCAGGGACAGGAATTTCTTCTTCGATGGTGACACCTGCTTTGAGCGCTTGCGGTTGAAGAACAGTCACAACTTGATGCGACAGCAATTCGAAATCGACCTCTTCCCGTTTCATTTCAAACTGGCCAGAATCTGAACGCGTCAATAAAAGGATATCCTCAACAGTGGAAACAAGCTGTTGCACGCCATCTTGGACATAGCCAAGATATTTCTGTTGCTCTTCATTCAATGTGCCCATATAACCATGTAAAAGCAAATCTACAAAACCGTGGACTGAGTTTAGCGGGGTGCGCAGCTCATGCGAAACCATGGAGACAAAATTTGCTTGCATACGATTTGCGGTTTTTATGCCCGAGACATCACGAGCACCAAAGACAACATAGGTATTTTGCTCGTGCTCGACAGGAATGATGCTGCAGGAGAACTCTTCTGAACCTTCTATAACCTCTCCCAGTATCAGTTCTTCCTGTTCAATCGGTTGTTTTTGTTGCACAACTCGTAAAACCGGACAGTTAGATGTCCCACATAGCAGTGTCCTGTTCATGTTTCTACATTTCATGAAATGGCTACAATCTTGTCCAACAACCTGTTCAGAAGGGCGACCCAGGAAGGTCGTTGCGGCTGGATTAAGAGCGAATATATGAAATTGTTCGTCGACAGTTAGAACTACATTTGGAGTGTGGGTATAAACATCCTTTAACAACCATTGAGTATTCACATTTATTTTCCTGAGAATTTATAGCCTATACCCCGTACTAAGATGATATGTAGAGGAGTATCGGCGTCTTCTTCTAACTTTAATCGGAGACGTCGTATATAGACATCCACGATGTTGCTGTTGTTCTCATTGTCGTTCCAAACTTCAGAAAGGAGACGATCACGCTCTACGACCTGTCCGGTAGAACTCATAAGAACTCGCAAGACCTGCATTTCTGTAGGTGTAAGTGTTATTGAAACACTACCCGCAATGACAACTCGCAGTTCTCCGGGAAAAAGTTCGTACTGGCCATTGCGTATACTGCTGGCTCCAATCTTTGAGTTATGCTTGACACGACGAATAACAGCTTGCACGCGCGCCACCAATTCCTGATGATTGAAGGGTTTGCAAATATAGTCATCCGCACCAATATTGAAGCCTTGCAATTTCGATTCGAGCGCATCTTGCGCAGTCATAAAGATAATCGGGATGTCGTATCCTTCTTTTCGTAATTGGGTGGTAAACTCGAATCCATCGAGATATGGCATCATCACGTCAACGATAAGCAAATCAGGTTCTCGCCTCTTGATCATTTGCAAAGCGCCAAGCGGATTGTCTGTGGTTTCGACTTCATAGCCTTCTTTATTGAGTACAAACTGTACGAGCGTGTTTGCAAACTGATCATCATCTACAACAAGGATGTACACTTTTCTCTCCCAAACGACTTCCTTGTAGCCGCTCCGATATATATTTATTGTCTGTTAAACAGACGTCTTCGTCAGTTGTTGCTTCTCCAGATAGATCATTAACATAGCGATATCTGCTGGCGTAACGCCCTCTACTCGCGATGCCTGCCCGATAGTGCGGGGGCGTGTTCGTATAAGCTTCTGACGGGCCTGGATGCGTAAATGCTGCACTTCGGTATAATCAAGTGTTTCAGGTATCTGGTGCTCCTCCATGCGCCTGGTGCGATGAACTATTTGTTCTTGCTTGCGCACATAACTTTCGTACTTGACCTGTAACTCCACCTCTTCGGCAATGGGCACTGGCAGCTCAGGCAGTTCAGCATCATGAGCATCTGTGCCAGCATCCTCAGGCCAATTACCATTCTCTTCTTCACTCATGCCCATCAAAGCTTTCTTCTTTTGAAAGACGTTGTGTGCCAGTTGAACCACCTGGTGATACGAAACCTGTGGGCGACGCAAGAGTTCGCGTGCAGAGAGCATCTGCCCTAGAGGGTCAATTCCCAATCCTTGCACAAATGACTCCGTTGTGCGAGACGATGTAAAAACCAATCTATCAAGCTGAGTAAGTGCATGCTGAATGCTTTCACGCTTTTGCACAACCTGGGCATAACGCGCATCATCGATCAGTCCGAATGAATAAGCATAGTCGCTCAGGCGTAAATCAGCGCTTTCCGGGCGCAAGAGCAGGCGATACTCGGCACGAGAGGTATGCAGGCGATAAGGTTCGCTCATAGGACGTGTGACTAAATCATCGATCATGACGCCGATATATGCTTCGTGACGACCAAGCACGAACGGAGCTTCGCCACGAACATACAGCGCCGCATTGATGCCAGCAACAATCCCCTGGGCAGCAGCTTCTTCATAACCAGAAGTGCCATTAATTTGACCGGCAAGAAAAAGTCCCCTGACGGCTTTTACCTGCAATGTCGGAGACAGCTGCTCGGGTGGCACATAGTCATATTCGACTGCATACCCGACACGCATCATCTCAACACGTTCGAGCGCCGGGATACTACGCAACATCGCAAGCTGTACATCTTCAGGAAGACTGGTATTCATGCCCTGAACATACACCTCACCTGTGCGCCAACCTTCTGGTTCCAGGAATATTTGATGCCTGTTCTTATCCGCGAAACGCACAATTTTATCTTCGATAGAGGGGCAATAACGAGGGCCGATACCCTCGATGATACCTGTATACAGAGGTGAACGATGCAGATTGTCACGAATAATCTGGTGGGTTTGCTCGGTAGTATGCATAAGATAGCAAGGTAATTGAGGCCGCCACCCGTGAAGATCTTCGTCAGTAACCGGATATATTGGATTAGGGCGACCGCCGGGCAGTTGCACATCTTCTCGCGCAGATGTGTCCTGCGAAAAGAAGAGCGGTTCTCGGCTTCCAGGCTGGGGTATTGTTTTTCTAAAATCGATAGTGCGCGCATCGATACGCGGCGGTGTACCTGTCTTAAAACGGCGTACTTCAAGTCCTAATGCTATCAACGAATCCGAGATCCCCAGAGCAGGACCCTCGCCAGCACGGCCTCCAGGTTGTGTCTTCTCACCAACAACAAGGCGTCCATTGATGAAAGTGCCGGTGGTTAAGATGATCGCGCCAGCCTCATAATGCCAGCCATTATTCGTCACAACACCTGTAACTTTCGCTCGACCATCGTCTGCTGTTTCACTCAAAAGGCGGGCAATGGTTGCCTGTTTCAACTCAAGATTTGGTTGACCTTCCAGGACGTACTTCATCGCCAAACGATAGGCCTGTTTATCACACTGTGCGCGCAGGGCTTGCACTGCTGGACCTTTGCTTGTATTCAGTAGACGAACCTGTATAAAGGTCCGATCAGTATTGCGGCCAACTTCCCCGCCCAGCGCATCTATTTCTTTGATCAAGTGCCCTTTAGCAGGACCACCCATAGACGGATTACAAGGCATTAACGCAACACTATCGAGATTCATCGTCAATAAGAGTGTTTTGCGGCCCATGCGCGCGCAAGCCAGCGCCGCTTCGCATCCCGCGTGGCCAGCGCCGACGACAATAACATCGTATACTCCTCGTAATACCTGCACAGGTGGGAGCATGTTATCCCCAGATTCGTGGCTCATATATACTCGACTTTTTGATAAACTTTGGTATGTGAACGATTATTTCTCATCAACGACTCGTATTATTGCGCAGATCATGTGTATCGTCAATATTTTTGGGAGGAATGTTTACATGCTTGGTTTCATACGCATGAAGTTTTAACAAGTTTTTAAGCGTTCAATCGTTGACCTTACGGGCATTAGCTGGTATTATATGCGCAGCGAGTAGATAGATCCACAATTCAAAAAGCAGGGTGATTGATAAATGCAAGAGCTACCTTCCTGGCGAGTTCTGCTAGGGCAGCTTATTCATGACCCACAAGAACGAAATCGCATTGCCAATGAGTTAGGCATAAACCCTGCTACACTGGTTCGTTGGGCTCATGACGAAACAAATCCCCGCCCTCAGAACCTCGCTCAACTCCTGAAAGTCGTTGCTACCGCCAATCGCCAAAAATTGCAGGAATTTATAGCTGAAGAATTTCCTGAGTTTGGCATCAAAGCCCATGAAGATTTCATCGAAGACACGTCGACCGAGATTCCATCAACAACCTATTCAAGCGTATTGCATACATATACAACGGCACCTAAACGACAACGATTCTGGTTAGTCAGCAATCTCATTCTACAAGAAGCTCTCAGACAACTAGACCCCAACGTTCTAGGAATGACTGTCAGTATAGCACAATGTGTGAAACCACAAGAAGGCATGAAGGTTCGGAGTCTACGTGAGTATGTAGGAAGAGGAACACATCCCTGGAAAGCGACTATGAGACACGAGGTTGCATACCTTGGCATAGAGTCGCTGGCTGGCTATGCATTGTCCAATGCCCATTTACTGAGCATTCAGGATCGCTCTGATAAGCTGATGTTCTATCCTGCACGATGGCTAGATTGGGAAAAAAGCTCAGCGGTATGTCCTATTATGCGTGAAGGACGCATCGCAGGGAGCCTTATTGTCTCAAGCACGCAACCAGGCTATTTTCTAACATATCGTGAAACACTTATGCGGAACTATGCGGAATTGATGGTCCTTGCATTTGAGCCAGAAGAATTTTATGAATTGAGTGACATTCAATTAGCTGTAATGCCAGAATTTGAAGTACAGGAACAGTACTTTCTCACGATTAGACAGCGCATTGCAAAAATTATGGAAGACGGTTCAACGAAGAAACCGCCAATCACCATCACCCAGGCAGAACAAGCAGTCTGGCAACAGCTAGAAGAGGAATTTGTGCAACTCATCCAGAACATGGAATGAAACTCCCCTTTTGACTACAAGAAAGGCTGCATCAGGGATTTCCAATGCTCGCTACAAAGGGATTGCAAAGGGCGGCGAGCCCTGTGCAGGAGCGCGAGGTGTCCTCGCATCCTCTTCTCCTCCCAGCCGCCGCAGGCGGCACAAGGGAGCATTGGAAAGCCCTGAAGGCTGTATGTAGACAATAGAAGGATATGCATAGGTTATGGTATTATTAAGAGAGATTTGAGCTACATGTTATGTGATTAGACTCAAAAATGACTAGACATAACATTGCTAGTAATAAGGTCAGGAAATGCAAGAAGCGACAACGTGGCGTGAGTTATTAGGGAGCATCATTCAAGACCCGCAGGAAAGGCGGCGGCTTGCTAATGAATTAGGTGTCAATCCTATAACCTTAACACGTTGGGTAAACGGTGAGTCCAGCCCGCGCTCTCAAAGTATCCAGAGATTGCTGAATGCCCTGCCCCAGCATCGTAAAGCCCTGCTCGATCAACTTCTTGATGAATTCGGTGGTCTGATTACTGAGTCAGAAGACACGTTAACCGAGGACTCTCTGAGTAAGATCCCTAGTGAATTCTATATTCGTGTCTTACACACTCGCGCAACAATCCCCCAGGTACTTCGTTTTTCCTCACTCTGCGATCTCATTCTGCAACAGGCCCTGGAACAACTCGACCCGAATCGTAAAGGTATTGCAGCTACGGTCGTTCGCTGTATGCCTCCTGCTGCTGATAAGAAAATTCACAGCTTGCGAGAGAGTGTTGGGCGAGGAACGCCACCATGGGAAAGTAATCTTGATCAGCAAGCAATTCTTCTAGGAGCGGAATCTCTGGCTGGGAATGTCGTTTCCTTTGGACGCATCGTCGTTAATCAGAATTTATCGGAAGAACACAGCCTCTCTCCTGGATATCATGGTCAAGGAGAAGAAAGCGCTGCTGCTGCTCCGATTATGCTTGAAGGAAAGGTTGCAGGCTGTTTGCTTGTCTCCAGTTCAGAAACGGACTACTTTGATCAATCACGGCAGATACTCATCGAGAGCTACGCAGATCTTATAGCATTGGCGTTTGAGTCTGCTGAATTTTATGATACCAGGCAAATTGAGCTTGGCCTTGTTCCATTTCAAGACGTTCAGAAATTGTACTTAGCGAGCTTCCGGCAACGACTTAGCGAGACCATGATCCTTGCTGCAAAAAATAAGCAACCACTCACAATCTTCGAAGCCGAGCAAATTGTCTGGCAACAGTTTGAAGCTGAAATGCTAGGATTACCAAATTTGGATGATAGCACGCAAGCAATCTCCAAGGAGCATGTAAGAAGGAGTCATTAATGGCAACTCTTGATAACCAACCCCCAAAAAGCAACGTCTATATTAGTGATCCCGAAAGTGGCGCTGAAATGGCTCGCTTGATCGATCAGGATCGCCTGGTTACCAAGGGTATGGGTGGCCTTTTTCCTGAGCGATCGAACGACTTCTCCGGGATTCATAGGGTACTTGATGGCGCCTGTGGCCCTGGAGGATGGGCACTCGAAATTGCCTTTAAATACCCGGAGATCGAAGTAGTTGGATTTGACGTCAGCCAGGCGATGATCGATTATGCCAATGCGCAGGCACGCGTTCAAGGCCTGGAGAACGCAAGCTTTCAGGTGATGAATCTGTTAAAACCGTTGGAATTTCCTGATAACTCCTTTGACCTCTCCAATGTGCGTTTTGTCAATTTCCTCCCCGCTGCGATGTGGCCTCAATTTGTGCGTGAGCTTTCCAGGGTGACGCGTCCCGGAGGTTTCATTCGTCTAACCGAGAGTGAATGGTGGTACTTTAGCACAAGCCCTGCTCTAGAAACCTTGAACTCCATGGTAATCAAATCCATTCAGGTTCAGGGAGGATATTCTCAAACAGGACGATTTACCGGCATCCTGCCCCTTCTAGGAAACCTGTTGCGCCAGGCTGGCTGTGTGAATATCAAACTTGTTTCACATGTGATCGACTTCTCGTATGGCACAGACGCCTACGAGGGGTTTCGACGCGATGCTTCGATTGTTTTCAAGCTGTTCCAGCCGTTCATTGTCCGCATGCAGGTTGCATCACAGAGCGAACTTGATGACCTCTATAATCAGATGACACTCGAAATGTTGCAAGAGGATTTCCACGGCCTCATGCTGCCCCTGACCGCGGTAGGCGAGAAAGCATAATGCATCACGTATGGACGAGGGTTGTGTGGATGCTCTCACGCCGTCCTGGTGTCCGACACCGGGCGGAATCTCGTCATTGATCACTCGTAGTACTGCTGCGGCTGCCCTTTCCTGGTCACGAAGCATGGACTCGCCGCGGTCCTGCAACCCGACAGCGTCGGCTTCGACGCGCTGCATGCCTACTTCCTTGACCGCCTCGTGCCGTGTGCGCTTAGTTGCTCGACGCAGCCGCTGAAGCCGGAGAGATCAGCGCCGATATTGATGCCTACGAACTGATGCGTGGCATCGGCAGCCTCTGCGTTGGCGGAGACCTCGACCCGCGCTACAATGCCCGCCACATGGTCGGCCTACTCATCGCGGGACTCCTCCAATCGTGCTCGACCTGATACTGCTGATCCAGAGAAGGAGCACCTGCAGTACCTCGATAAGGTTGGTCAACTTCGTGTACCTTTGGGAATTCCGTGAGCAAAATTTTTGATACATCGGTGAGTGGGTCTTCCCTCAGAAAGAGAGCAGGTCACTCACCGATGTATCCTGATTCCACCCATGGAATAGGTCCGGCTTAATTTGTGAATGATGAGCTTATCTGACGATTGCTATCCTTTTTCTGAGCATATGAAGGAAGGGCAAAACTGCTACTAAGGATGTGCTTTCACCAAGATTGGGCCAGTTCCAATTAATGTGTTAGAAAAGTCTCTCACTTTTTGCAGAGAGAAACGTTCATACTGATCTGAGCCATTCATTCTGAAGCAGACCAAAGTAGTGTTCGTCCTCGAAACGGTCGCGGAAAACGTAACGCTGGCGCAGGTTTCCTTCATAGTCTGGAGAGTTCTTTTTATGAGTAATACATGTACCAATTGCAGCCCGTTCGTTTAACGAACGGGCTGCCGTTGATGCTGGCAGCCTGCGTCGTGAAGCTCTCGTATCCTTTAGCGCAAGGAGATTTTGCATGAGATTGATAGTAATATGTCAGGCCTCGCATATTCGTGAGACCTGAGCATACCGATGAGTTGATTGAGTTATTGCGCTGGATGAGTACCCGCTTCAGCACTCCACTTGCTTGCACGCGCTTACATCACCCTACCCACACTTTTGATGGTTATGAGGTGTGACCCTGAGCCTCACATCAGGAGTTGAAGTAGTGCTGTTCTATGTCCGCGATCAGTCCAGGATGCACAGGTCGCCATCCCAGGAGTTCCTGGGTCCGTACACTCGATCTCGGGAAGTCACGCGCTGCCACGGCGCCGAGAAAAGCGCCGAAGTGGGCGTCTGCCTCTTCATGGGAAATGCTGACTACCGGCAGGTTCAGGTGGCGACCAATGACTTCGGCGATGTCGCGGAATGGCACCCCCTCGTCGCCGACTCCGTCAAGCTGCGACCCCGCCGGGGCGGCTTCCAGTGCCAGGCGGAACAGATGCGCCGCATCGAGGCGATGGACGGCAGGCCAACGGTTGGCTCCGTCGCCGATGTAGGCAGAGACGCCCTTCTCGCGGGCGATGGTAATCAATCTCGGCACGAAGCCGTGATGGTCGCCCTCGCCATGCACGGACGGGGAGAGAGAGACGACCGATGATCGCACTCCAGCCAGTGCGAGCACCGCGTTCGCCGATGCCTCCCCGCGTAAGTGAGCGGTGATCACGAACGGCTTGCCTGTGCCCTCCAGCGCCGCCCCCATCGTCTCGACGGCGTGCAGATCGGTGGTAAGCGCGGCGGCGAAGTCCGAGAAGTCGTGCTGAAACGCCAGGTGAATGACGCCGTCGGACAGCGGCGGCACCGCGGTGCGAGGCTGTCGAGGTCGTCAAGGGAACCGCGATGCACCTCAGCCCCGGCTTCCTTCAGAACCTCAGCACCCTGCGTCTGAGCGGGTAAGACCGACGACCGTGATGACCGGCATCGAGGAGTTCGCGGACGACGGCGGTACCGATGAAGCCTGGTGCCCCTGTGACGAAAACACGCATAAGAAAGTTCTCCTTCTTCTGGTAAGATCAAACGTGAGTGTGATAACATGAGGCTACCTCCATATATTAAACGGAGGGACCCTCATGTTACTTCTAATATTTTAACGGAGGGACCCTCACTTTGTCAAGGACCACTATCTCTAGGAGAAAGGAGGAGCATGAAATGAACGAGCCAATACCAGCCAACCGCCCAATGCGAGCTGATGCCCAGCGCAACTACGCCAGCCTGCTGAAGACGGCGCGAGTCGCGGTCTCGGAGCGCGGCGCTGACATTGTCCTGGAGGACATTGCCAGGTCGGCTGGGGTCGCGATCGGAACGCTGTACCGTCACTTCCCCACTCGTCAGGATCTCCTTGAAGCCGTGTTCCTGGATGAGACCAATGAATTGAGGGCGCACGCTGAAGAACTCGCAAGCGCTCCGGTTCCTTTCGACGCTTTGATTAGCTGGCTTCGTCTCCAGATGGACTTCGCGGCTCGAGGGCGGAGCATGGGAGCAGCCATCATGGCTGCCAAGCACGTTCCGGGAACGAGAATCTATGATGCGAACAAAGCTATGCACGAGGCGGGAGAAGTGCTCTTGCTCCGCGCCCAGGCCGCAGAACAAATCCGAACGGATGTCCATATTCTCGACGTGATACGACTCGTCTACGGAATCGCCCTGGTGAATGAACATGCGTCCGATCCTGATGGGGCCAACCGCATGCTCGATCTCGTCATCGCCGGAATCAGAACAAAGCAGAGTCGGGACTGAAAGATTGTGTGTCACCTCTCGGCTAGGAGTCGATCCTATTGACGACGGCGTGCGCCAGTGGAGCATGCATACCGGCTTCGCTGGTCAGTGTAAGGCAATCTTGGGGAGGGCCAACATTGTAACGTTCTCTCAACGGGCATGGAGGCCCAGTACCAGCGAAGCTGACACAGACCGCAAAGGAGATGGTCATAGTTGGTAGACATACAACACATGTTGTAACCACATGGTGTTGACGCATTTTCTGGCTCTGACACAACTTTGGTTATAAGCTCATCTATAGTATCCCTAAACAACTTCATTGGAGGCAGCTGGCTCATTTGCCTGATACATCGTCCTTGTTCTCTCGTTTTTCCAGTAAAGATGAAGAGAAAAGGATGTCTGTTCAGGAATGGAAACGTCTCAAATCCTTCTCTTAGGGGAAGGGTTGGAGCTGACTGGCCTGGAAATGGGAAAGGGCCAGCTGGTGTTACACATCACAGCAACGTCTCGTAGCTCTCCCTGTCCTGTGTGTGCACAACCCGCCACACGCCTGCATAGTCGCTACAGCCGTGTGGTCAAAGACCTGCCCTGTGTCGGTCAACAGGTCCAGTTGATTCTGCATGTCCGCAAGTTCTTTTGCGACACCGCGCATTGCGTGCGAAAGATCTTTGCCGAACGGCTTCCCCAACTCGTCGCCCCTTGGGCACAGATGACGACACGACTGCGCCAGGGCATGCAAGACATCGGGTTAGCTACCTGCGGCAGACTAGGAGCACGGTTGGCCTCGCGCCTGGGGATGGCCACGTCGTGGATGCCGATTGTTCGCCGCGTCATGGCTCTGCCGACCAAGCCAGCAGCGCAGGTGCAGTGTCTGGGCATTGATAATTTCTCGTTTTTGCGTGGCAGAACGTTCGGCACGGTGCTGGTCGATCTGGATACGCACCAGGTCATTGATCAGTTGCCAGACCGTCAGGCAGAAACCGCCATCACCTGGATGCAAGCCCATAAGGAAATTACGCACGTCAGCCGCGATCGCGGCAGTGAGTATGCTAGCGCCGCCTCTCGTGGCGCTCCTCAAGCGGTTCAGGTGGCCGATCGCTTCCATGTCGCCAAAATTTTCGGAAGCTGTTCAAGATTTGCTGGCCCGCGTTCTCACCGAGCTCAAGGCCAGTCTTGAGGGAGAAGCAGCCGTAGCACCAGCTCAGGGAGAGGTTCGGGCACCGGTTGAGGAATGGCGTCCTGCTCCAGGAGAGCAGGTCAAACGGCGCATCTCGACGCATCGAGCTGAGCGAGAGGCCCGCTATCAACACGTCGAGGGCTTCCAGAAGCAAGGGTTGACTTCCAAGGAGATTGCCCGTCGCCTGAGAGTCAGTGAGCGAACCGTGCGTCACTGGCTCAAGCGAGGAGTCGCTCCTGATACGAGGCCCAGACGTAAACGTCAGAGTGATTTCGATCCCTACGCGCCATATGTGCTCAAACGCTGGGAAGAAGGGGAGCGCAACGGAACACACCTCTGGCAGGAAATTGCAGATCAGGGATATCCGGGCTCCCAGCGCATGGTCTATCGCTTCCTGAAAACCCTCAAAACCCATGAGATAGCAGCTTCTGCACAGAGCCCCCGCTTGCCGCATTACTCTTCGACAGCCGCTGTCTCCTTGTTTATGCGCCATCCAGACAAGTTGGAAGAGGTCGAACAAGAACAGCTGATAGCTTTTCGTCGGGCGGCTCCGTCTCTCGAGACAACGTACCAGCTGGTGCAGGATTTTCTGGTGATGATGCGGCAGCGCGAAGGAGAGCGCTTGGATGCCTGGCTCTTGCGGGTTCATGAAAGCCAGCTTCCCGAGCTGGAGAGCTTCGCCCACGGGGTTGAGCGGGATAAAGACGCTGTGCAAGCCGGATTAACTCTCGCCATCAATAATGGGCAAGTGGAAGGGCAGGTGACCAGGATGAAACTGATCAAGCGCATGATGTACGGCAAAGCCGGTTTTGCGCACCTCGCGTCAACGGGTTTTGCACCGCATCTCAAGACAAGGAGGGAGCCGCGGACACAGATGTCTTGTGTTCCTCGCCAAACAGAGATCGCTTCCCATCCTTCTTGCTGTCTCTCCCACTTTCAACCTGTTGGTACATGACCCGACCTGTGTGAGCAGACCTGGCCCGCAAACGTGAAACAGTGCCAAGAGTCTTGAGCAGCAGGACACATGTTTCTGGAAAAACCGCTTCTCATCTGGCTTCTTTCACTGAGATTTTGTACATTGGGGAGAAACAAGAGCCCGTGATCTGATGGTTGGCCATGCGGGCAGTCGCGTTGCGTCACCGGAGCTCGCACATGTAGGACATGGCTGGCTTGCCGTTGAGCGTGAGCGAACCTCCGGCGACGAATCCGTTGTGTTCAAGCACCTTGCGCGAGGCCGGATTGTCCAGTGTGACCCTCGCGCGTAGTCTGGTGAGTCCGTACTTTGTGGCGGCGAGTTCGCGCACCTTGCCCACCGCCGCTGTGGCCAGTCCCTGCCCCGCGACCTTCTGCGCGATCCGGTACCCCAGCTCCGCTGACCCGTCTGCCACTTCGGTCAGGTTCACCCGCCCCACCACCTCGCCGTGCTCGGCCACCAGCAGGTGGAAATAATCCGTCCCGGCGGCCTGCCACTCGAGCAGTTGCGCATACCGCATGTCGAACTCGGCGAAGAACTCGTCCCCCCGATCCGGCACCGACGCCGCGAAGTAGGCCCGATTCTCCCGCTCGAACGCAAGCAGGGCTGGCGCGTGGTCGAGGCAGACCAACTGAAGGTCTGGCATGGGAAGTTGGAGGCGCGGTCTCGCTTCCGACCCAGTTCTCCTGTCCTCCTTCGATTCCGTGTGTGCGGGTTTCCTGCCCACGGCCTGCCCTCCTCCTGAGTAAGTGGGAGATCAAGCGCTCCCATGGTCAATCAGTTCGCGATGCGCGAACGCAATGTACAACTCCTCCAGAAAGTATGCCAGATGAGAAGCGGTTTTGTCCAGGAAAGTTTGCCCCAGTGCTCAAGATTTAGGGCAATTTCTCTCATTTGAGGGCCAACCCTGCTCACACAGGTCGGGTCATGTACCACCTGCATATAGATGAGCTTATCACCAAATTGTGGAGACCCAATTTATGGTCTTTTCAACACCTTCACCTGAAACGAAAAGTATTCTGAGAAACGTCACAATACAGGTCAATTAGAAGAACGACAGCACGATAGTGCTGGAAATATTGACGAATATGCTACGACATGTTAATATCATGCACACAGAGAACCAATATCTGCCTGGGGCGGTGGCGAAATGGTAGACGCAGGGGACTTAAAATCCCCGGGGGCAACCCATGAGGGTTCGATTCCCTCCCGCCCTACTTCCTCTTGAAACATTCCCTCAACGATTTCCTTCACACGCATTGTTTTATTACATGGATGGGATTAATATTGCCAACTTTGCATGGCAACCCAATTCCTCACGCGTAAAACCATTTTCATCGTAATTGTATACTCATTTTATATGGAGCAACCCTTGCTTAAAAGCATGCCCAATATCGAGATTTAAACTATAAGAAAGGTTCCGCATGTCAGATCAATATAAACTTGCGTATAGTATAAAAGGCGGCCAACCAGTCAAAGGCAAAATAAAATGTCTCGGCGCAAAGAATTTCACGACAAAGGCGATGGTTGCAGCTTTGCTGGGAGATACGCCGACAATCCTCACGAATGTACCTCCCATCGGTGATGTGACCATCACCAAAGAGATGCTTACCTCGATCGGTGTCAGTGTCGATTTCACGAATGAAGGAGAGCTGACCATTGATCCGTCTTCCATGCATATATCGGATGTTCCTATTCCTCACTCTGGTAGTAATCGCATCCCAATTCTCTTGCTTGGCACATTGCTCCATCACTTTGACAAAGTCTCTGTTCCATTCGTCGGAGGAGACCAGATTGGCGCACGCACCGTCGACTTTCACCTCGAAGCTATTCGTCGATTCGGTGGCAATGTGAGTGAAACACCTGCAGGTTTCATAGCAGAGCGTACTGGTCCATTAAAAGGCACTCACATCAAACTCCCCTATCCTAGTGTAGGAGCTACCGAAACGTGCCTATACCTGGGTGCCCTGGCTGAGGGACGCACAACCATCTCCAACGCGGCCATTGAGCCGGAGATTTTTGAACTCATCACTATGTTAAGAGCAATGGGCGCCATTATTTTCACTTCTTCAGGGCGCGAGATTCGCATGGAAGGGGTAAAACAACTCACAGGTACCCATATGAAAGTGCTTGGAGATCGTATTGAAGCTGCATCTTGGGCTTGCCTGGCATGCGCATCCGATGGTGAAATTACCGTTGAAGGCATTCGTCCAGAAACGCTGGGGAATTTTCTCTCCTATTTCCAGCAAGCTGGCGGGGGTGTAGAGCTAATAAACTCAAACACCCTGCGCTTTTTCCGCAAGGGGTTACTGCGCCCGGCAATGATCGAGACAGATGTCTATCCTGGTTTTTCAACGGATTGGCAACAACCTTTCGCAATTCTGCTCTCCCAGGCTAATGGCATCTCGATTATTCACGAGACTGTACACGAAAATCGCTTCGGCTACCTGAAAGCGCTTGATAAGCTGGGCGCAAAAACGCAGTTGACAACCTACTGTCTTGGCGGAACAACGTGTCGCTATCGCGAATCGAACTTTGAACACAGCGCTATTATTATGGGACCAACACCTTTCACGGCAGTTGAGGAGATTTCAACTCCCGATTTACGTGCTGGCCTGGCCTACGTGATCGCCGCGGCAGTCGCTCACGGTACAACAACTGTGACCGGCATTGAATTACTCGAGCGAGGATATGGCAATATTGTTCCCAGATTGGCCGCGATGAATCTGAATATCGAGCGAGTTGTTTTGCGAGAATAAGCTCAGATCTTTTATGACTTCCCTGTTGTTTGCTATAGTTGTAGTAGAACAACAAAACAGAAGGATAAGCTTAGATGACTCGCATACTCTCCTATAATATATTGGCAGGTGGAAAACAACGTATTGATCAGTTAACAAACATCATCAGTTCCGCTCAACCCGATATCGTCGGCCTTGTCGAAGCGTACAACCCTCAAATTGTAGAGGAGATCGCACAACGACTTGGGATGGACTACCGAATGAGTGAAAGCTTCACACACTATTATAAAGGCCAAACTGCGCTACTCAGCCGTCTACCAATTCTAGAGATACATTCACATTATCTCTCTGATAGACATACAAGATCCGTCCTTGAGGCACATGTTGAGGAGGAAGATGGCCACATACTTACCGTCTTCATTGCGCACCTGACAGCTGCGTTCTCTCAGTCGAGAGGGGGTGATGCTATAAGACGTCGTGAGGTACAGGCAATCTTGCGCATCATGGCATCAAAGAGGGGAACACCACATCTCTTAATGGGTGATTTTAATGCGATTGCTCCTGGCGACCGCTTGAAGGCAAGCGCCCTACTGCGCTATCTGATCATCATGGATCAACAATATCGTCGTCATCCCCATGTAGATCTTGGGCATCCAAACCTGGACTCCGTCGTGCCAAAGCCTGTGCGCTTTCTCTATCCATTTATGAACGCGATAACACGCAGCAAGATATTGTGTGCTCTTTTAGATGAAACTGGTTCGCTCTATGCCAGCCGTGGTAGTATTAGCACATTACGCAAGGCAGGTTATACTGATTGTTTTCGATTGAAGAATCCGAAAGATCCGGGATTTACCTGCCCAGCATCCTCCCTTGCAGGGCGCATTGATTACATTTTTGCCAGTCCGGAACTTGCCGATCGCCTCTCTGCAAGCTATGTAGTGACACAAGGCAATGAATTTCGCGGTGACGAAGCAAGCGATCACCTGCCCGTTTTTGCAGAATTTGGAGAAAGGGTAGAGGTAACAAACGAGCCTGTGCATGGACTAACCACACACAGGCCCCTCGATTTAGATGTGATCGACAATGTATAAATCCGTCACGATTCTACTGGAAAACGTCTTTGGTTTTCTCAAAGAGGTTACGGAATATATTCTTATCATTTTGTTCGGACTGTTCGCGTTCGAGCCGAGCGAACTCTTCGAGCAAGCGTTTTTGCTCTGACGTCAAATTGGTTGGCGTAACCACTTTGACAATTACGTGCTGGTCACCACGAGCGCTACTATGCACAACGGGCACGCCCATTCCTTTGAGACGGAATGAACGATTGCTTTGCGTGCCAGCCGGAATTTTGAGCATCGTTGTTTTGCCATCAACGGTCGGAACCTCAACCTCGTCACCAAGCGCAGCTTGCGTAAAGCTGATCGGCATATCATAAAGAATATCATTGCCCGAACGTTTGAAGAACGGGTGAGGCTTTACTGTCAGGATGACATACAAATTACCTGGTGTGCCACCACGCGAGCTTACTTCGCCCTCACCGGTGACACGCACATTGATGCCGTCGTCTACTCCTGCCGGAATATTCACGACGACATGGCGATTATTACGCACGCGACCTTGACCGCGGCATTTCTCACACGGAGTTGTAATAACCCGACCCTCACCCCGACAGCGTTCACACATCGTCACATTGACAAATTGCCCAAAAATGGACTGCTGCACGCGGCGAATTTCACCTGTTCCCTGGCAGGACGAACAACGCGTAGTTGACGTGCCAGGTTGCGCTCCATTTCCCTTACAGCTAGGGCACGACTCCCATCGCGGCAGTTCGATTTCTTTCTGGCAGCCAAAAACAGCTTCCTCAAAAGTGATTGTCAGGTCATAGCGCAAGTCTGCGCCGCGTTGCGTTCCTGATCGGCGCTGCGTGCCCGCTGATCCGGCAAAGAACGTTTCAAAGAGGTCATTGATTGAGCTAAATCCCGCAAAATCACCAAAGCCAGCCCCTGAACCATTCCCAACCCCTGCATGCCCATAGCGATCATAAGCGGCGCGCTTCTGCGGATCGCTCAATACTTCGTACGCTTCATTGACTTCAATAAAGCGTGCTTCTGCTCCTTGTTCTTTGTTGGCGTCAGGGTGATATTGCTTGGCCAGACGGCGAAACGCTTTTTTTAGTTCGTCTTCGCTCGCGCTACGCGATATCCCAAGTACCTCATAATAATCTCGTTTGTTACTGGCCATCAACTGGTCCTTTACCTACCGACATTAACAGGATGCTTTCTGATTTGCGCTTCCCAAATGCAGCACTGGTTTATTGTTTGTTCTGTAATACTACGTTTTTTATACGTTGGATGCAAGTAATTAGCCATAAAGCAGGGGTAATTAGTATCTTCACCAGGGAAAGTCAGTCTCAGTCCCTGGTGAAGATAGTTGAAACCTCTACATTTCTTTGTATTCGCCCTCGATGGTATCATCGTTTGGACTACTCTGATCATCTGGTGTTTCTTGAGTCGAACCGCCAAAGTCTGCACCAGGAGCACCCGCGGCACCAGCCTGGCTATAAATTATCTCGCTGATCTTATGGAAAGATTGCTCTAAAGATTCACGAGCTGATTTAATGCGCTCGACATCTTCAGTCGAGAGCGCAGCATTCACATCGGCAATCTTGGACTCTAGCTCACTCTTCTGTTCAGGCGTGATCTTGTCACCCAATTCAGTAATGCTCTTTTCCGCGCGATAGGCCGCGCTATCGGCCAGGTTCCGCTCTTCGACTTCCTCCTTGCGGCGCTTGTCATCGGCAGCATGCAGTTCTGCATCGTTGACCATCTTATTGATCTGATCCTTCGAAAGGCCGCTCGAAGCCACAATGGTAATCTTCTGCTCGCGCCCTGTGCCCTTATCTCGCGCGGACACGTTCACGATGCCGTTCGCATCGATATCGAACGTGACTTCGATTTGAGGAATGCCACGTGGAGCGGGCGGAATACCATCCAGAATAAAGCTTCCCAGGGAACGATTGTCCTTCGCAAACTCACGCTCGCCCTGCAATACATTGATCTCAACACTTGGCTGGCTATCGCTTGCAGTAGAGAAAACCTGGCCTTTCTGGGTTGGAATTGTCGTATTGCGCTCGATCAAGCGTGTAGAAACTCCACCCAATGTCTCAATACCCAGAGAGAGGGGAGTGACGTCGAGCAAGAGCACATCCTTAACATCACCTGTCAAGACACCTGCCTGAATAGCAGCGCCAACCGCAACCACTTCATCAGGGTTCACACCACGATGCGGATCGCGATCGAAGATGCGCCGCACCAGCGTCTGGACGGCAGGCATGCGTGTTTGACCACCAACGAGCACAATCTCGTTGATGTCGCCAGGACGAACGCTGGCATCAGAGAGGGCCTTCATGACAGGGCCACGAGATTTCTCGATCAAGTCCTCGACTAACTGCTCAAGTTTCGAGCGAGTGAGCGTCACGTTCAAGTGCTTCGGACCACTGGCATCTGCCGTGATAAAGGGCAGGTTGATCTCCGTCTGCATCGAACTGGAAAGCTCTTTCTTCGCCTTCTCAGCCCCTTCTTTCAAACGCTGCAACGCCATACGATCCTGGCGCAGGTCAATGCCGCTTTCACGACGGAACTCGTCTGCCAGCCAGTTGATAATGCGCTGGTCGAAGTCATCGCCACCCAGGTGTGTATCACCATTGGTGCTCTTTACTTCGAAGACGCCATCACCCAGTTCAAGAATAGAGATGTCGAACGTGCCACCACCAAGGTCATAGACGCCGATACGCTCATCTTTTTTCTTATCTAATCCATAAGCCAGAGACGCAGCAGTCGGTTCATTGATGATACGCAGCACTTCCAGACCTGCGATCCTACCAGCATCTTTAGTCGCCTGGCGTTGTGCATCGTTAAAGTAAGCAGGCACAGTAATAACAGCCTGTGTCACACGCTCGCCAAGATACGCCTCGGCATCAGTTTTGAGCTTCTGCAGGATCATAGCGGAGATTTCAGGCGGACTATACTGTTTGCCTTGAACCTCTACCCAGGCATCTCCATTGCTGGCTCGTACAACTTTATACGGCACCAGCCTCTTATCGCGATCCACTTCAGGATCATCGAATTTACGGCCCATAAAGCGCTTGATAGAATAAACCGTATTTTCAGGATTGGTAACGGCCTGACGCTTTGCAACTTCACCAACGAGTCGCTCGCCGCTTTTGTTCATTGCCACAATTGAGGGTGTGGTACGCGCGCCTTCCGCGTTAGGAATGACGACAGGCTCTCCGCCTTCCATAACAGCAACGCATGAGTTTGTTGTTCCCAGATCGATTCCGATAACCTTTGGCACAATTGCCTCCTATAATGATTATTTTATGTTGTCATTTATGCAGGCTAACCTGCAACAGTACTACTCTTCGAATCCGTATACTTCAGCAAGCAGTTCGTTCATTACCTGTGTCATATAGCGCACAACAGCAATGGCTCGCCCATATTGCATGCGCGTCGGGCCAATCACACCCAACAAACCGCCTATTTTACCTTCTTGACCGTAACGCGCTACCACCAGGCTCACATCTTTCATATCGTCCCACTGGTTTTCACCACCAATGAGTACCTGGACACCGTCCGTTTCGCGCAAGTGAGATGCAAGCGCAGGTAAGAACCTGTTCTGTTCAAGCACTTCCATCACCTTACGCACCCGCTCGCTTCGCTCTTCTTCCGGTCCCATTCGACTATACTCAGGCTGTTCAAGGATATTTAAAACGCCCTCACGATAAAAAACATCGCCCAGAGGATCGCCGTGCTGTTCCAGAATGCGAACTATGGTAGTACAGATCAAGTACTCTATGGCCGAAAAATCGTGTTGTTCAAGCAGAGCTTCCACCTGCTTCGTATTCTTACCCTCTAAGAGCTTATTCAAGCGTGCTGACGAAGCACTTAACTCTTCCTGATCGATGGGAGTTTCCAGGAGCAATCTCTGCTGCTTCACCGTGCCATCTTCCAACACCAGTACCAGGTGTGCAGAGAGTTCGGTTACCGATAGTACCTCAAAGTGCTTTAGCCGTCCTACATCAGCACGCGGCGAGGTCATCACCGCCGCGCTATGCAGTAATCGCGCCATGACAGAAGCCGTCAAACGTACCCATTGATCTAACTGATCCTGTACCTGGTAGAACTGGTGACGAATGAGACGCTGTTCATCAAGCGAGAGCGCCGACTCTTCCATGAGGTGCTCTACAAAAAAACGATACCCCAGGTCAGTTGGCACTCGTCCAGCAGAAGTATGAGGCTGGTAAATTAAATGTGCTTCCTCCAATCCAGCCAATTCGTGACGAACTGTCGCGGAACTGAAGTTCATTGCATATTTACGCACAAGTGTTTCAGAAGCAACTGGCGTTGCGCTGTGAATATATTCTTCAACGAGCGCACGCAATATATGTTGCTTGCGCTGGCTCAATGGTATCATTTACTGATACATCTCCAAAACATGAAGCTTCGTTTTATGATACTTCGTTTGTCAATGATGATTGCTAGCACTCTCCACGTGAGACTGCAAATACAGAATAGCACTCTCAGAGTGGGATTGTCAAGAGTCCAACTTACCCATAAGTCTCTCTAAAATGTATAGAGTGTCACCTTCTCTCTTTTTCTTCGTTTAAATTTAAATAGGAACATATTGAAGTTGAAAAAGCCAGATATCAAATTTTGCACATGTTGCATCGTAAATCGACTCTCAGAAACGGTTTTGCCCAAACTTGATGAAAGTATGCAGCGAATTGTCCTGGAGATGCGTGAAGGGTATATATAGCACAATCAATTCTATTCATTACTAGACGTGGAGGTATTAATGAGTCAATCAAACACCCAGGCACTTTCAAGTCCATCCAATATCACAAAAATCTTGTCATGGCTGCGTGACGAGACTCCCCAAAATCTCTTTATTAAAGATCCCCGCGCAAGAATATTTCTTGTCTCTTTCTCAATGCTCTTTTTCGAATTACTCTGTATTCGCTGGGTTCCTTCATATGTTCGCTATCTGAGCTATTTTAATAACTTCATCCTACTAGCCTCTTTCCTGGGTATTGGACTTGGCATGCTAACAGCTCGTCGCAAGCGATTCTGGTATCCACCGTTTCCGCTACTTGTACTGGCCATGGTCATTATCGTCGGTTTGAATAGATTTGAACTGCATATCACGACGAACGATGTGATCTATTACGTGCCAGGCGCCGATCAAACCGGGAGCACAGAAAACTTCTTCGTTCTACCGCTCATATTCGGCATGGTCACTCTCTGCTTCATCCCGCTTGGTCGCGCGCTGGGTCAATTGTTTTCGCAGATAAAGCCCCTTACTGCGTACACGTATGATATCATTGGCAGCCTGGTAGGAATTGCCAGTTTCACCTTCATTGCATTTCTTTCCTTGCCACCACTTTACTGGTTCGCACTTCTAAGCGTTCCTATTATGCTGCTCAGTTCCAGAAAAACCGTTGCATTCATCGCAGTGACTTTTTTTGTAACGGTCGTCATTACCTGGCGCCTTGGCCGTGGCGCTTATTGGTCTCCGTACTACAAAATTGTGCTGTATCCTACTCAACCAGCCGGATATATCGTCGATGTGAATAACGCTGGTGGTCACCAGGCAATGATCCCCTGGAAGAATAAAGAACCGTTCTATAAGCTCATATACCAGATCTTCCCTGGCAAAACATTTCACAACGCGTTGATTCTCGGTGCAGGAACCGGATCTGATGTTGATATCGCACTCCACGAAGGAGTCCAGAAGATCACAGCGGTTGAGATCGACCCTACGATCCTGAAACTCGGTGTCCAACTCAACCCTGACCACCCATATAGCAATCCTCGCGTACACACTGTAGTCAACGATGGGCGCGCATTTTTAGAGAACACAACAGATAAGTACGACCTGATTATTTTTGCCCTACCAGACTCGCTTACGCTTACCTCGAGTAACACAAGTCTACGGCTGGAGAGTTTTCTGCTGACACAGGATTCCTTCAAGACAGCTCGCTCGCGCTTAACCAGCAACGGCGTCATGGTCATGTACAACTATTACCGTGAATCATGGCTGGTGGAAAAACTGGCCGATATGGCAGGCCATGCCTTCAATAATCAGCAGCCGCTCGTCACCACCTACGCGGGCTGGGGAGATGCCGCTGTAATCATGGAAGGACCCCGGTTGAACACAATTCCTCAGGGTACATTCGGCCCCTACCATGAACACGCCCAAACTGGAACTGGAAAGCTACAGGTTCTCGGCCAGGGCTACTATAAGCTCACCAATGCTACTCCTGCCACCGATGATTGGCCCTTCCTCTATCTTGTTGACCGGAGCTTCCCACTTTTATATGTTGCCGGCCTTGCCATGGTCGCCATCTTTGCTGTGGTATGCGTTCTGATATTCGCACCACGCAAGGTCATACGTCGCTTCGATTGGCACATGTTCTTCCTGGGGGTTGCATTCATGCTACTCGAGGTAAAGAGTTTAACCACCTTCTCGCTGCTATTCGGAAGCACCTGGCTGGTCAACTCGCTGGTCTTCTTTGCCATCCTGACCAGTGTATTCCTGGCAATAATTGTAAACAGGTATTTCAAACTGAAACGCATCGGCCTGTTTTATATACTCTTGTTTGCCATACTCGTCCTCAACATCGTGCTTCCACCCGAAACCCTGCTGCTTGGAAACCTGGTCGCGCGATATCTGCTGGCAAGTGTGTTAGCATTCGCGCCTGTCTTCCTGGCCAACATCATCTTCACCAATTCTTTCAGGGACAGCGAGGCAGCGGATATCGCCTTTGCCTCTAACCTGATAGGCATCATGGTTGGAGGTGGAATGGAATACTTCAGCATGCTCTTTGGCTATCGCATGCTCCTTGTCTTTGTGATTGTGTTCTACACACTCGCATTCCTGCTCAGGCATCGCAAAAAGACGGGAGTGGAAACAGTGGAGGTACAGCCAGAGATGCCTGAGCCAACGTTAACAACGTAATCAGGCGAATTGCACCAAGTAGTTTCGATGCAATGCAAAAATGTTAATACGAGTGACCCGTCCTACCAGGGATGCCTCCGTAGGGGCAACCTTCATGGTCGCCCGTGGGTAGGGTGGGGGTGGGGGTACTCTGGCCCTTCCGCGATTCTGGTGCTGCCCGCTTGCCATAGGTTTCACCGGCGGACACCTCGCCATATGATGCGCAGATTCGGGTAGGCAGTCGAATGAGGCAAAAAACGTCTCTCTGGAAGATGAAGATCTCGTGTCGGAGATGGACGGGGCACTCCGCAATCGAGACCTCCGTAGGGGCGAGGGCGGCTGAGTTGATGAGCGGTGTGCCTTTATGGTCGCCCAGGAGTGGGGGAGGCACAACTCAACAAGTAGCAGTTCCCAAGCCTTTCCCTTGTCATTCCGCACTTTATCCTTGTCATCCTGAGCGTGAGCAAGGATCTCCGTTGCAGCCAGGGAGGGTGAGTAGATGAGCCGTCTGCCATCATGTTACCCAAGGTGAGTGAGCACAACTCAACAAGTAATATGTATCTCATATGTTTTCACTTGACATTCTGCACGTATCCTTCAAGTCATCTGTAGTCCAGCGCGAATGGAGGATACCGCGATGAGTAGCTCGACCATGCGGAGGACATTGTAGCGCGGGTCGAGATCTCCGCCAACGCAGAGGCTGCCGATGCCACGCATCAGTTCGTAGGCATCAATATCGGCGCTGATCTCTCCGGCTTCAGCGGCTGCGTCGAGCAACTGCGCGCATACAGGCACGAGGCGGTCAAGGAAGTAGACATGCAGCGCGTCGAAGCCGACGCTGTCGGGTTGCAGGATCGCGGCGAGTCCATGCTTCGTGACCAGGAAATCAACGAAGAGGTTGACCCACTGACCGAGTGCAGCGTGCGGCGAGCCACCATTCGCCAGCAGGACCGTACCAGCTTCGGCGCAGGCCTCGACCTGATGGCGGTAAACGGCAACAACGAGATCAGCTCGCGTCGGGAAGTGGCGGTAAATCGTCCCCATCCCGACGCCAGCAGCCGCCGCGATGTAACGCACTGGCGCCTCGACACCGGACGTGACGAACACGGCTGCGGCTGCGGCGAGCAACGCCTGCTCGTTGCGCTGCGCGTCGGACCGCTTCTGCCGGGCTGGTTGCCCCGCTCCCTTATCAATTGTAGTCATCGCTTCATTCCCTCAAACACTAGCTTGACAAACGGAACATTGTTCCGTATAATATTACCGGAACAATGCTCCGGTAATATTATACCATGGAGGAATACAATCTATGAACTCGAAACAGACATGGCTACTACGATGTGGCAATATGGCAGCAAGAACCTTTCTGACTGCAACTTCCCCTTGCATGTATCTATGCGACGTTCTCGGGTCTGTCAGAGACGGAGCTAGCCGGAGTCGAGCATGCTTGTGTTCGATCGTCTAGCCGATCTACGAGTGACTCATAACGGACCAAATGAAGCCTGGACACTGCTCTCAGCCCTCGCCGCACTAACCGAACGACTGCGCCTCGGGCTGCTCGTGACCAGCAACCGCTTCCGACCACCCGCGATGCTGGCCAAGATCGCTGCGACCGTCGACGTCGTCTCCGGTGGGCGGCTCGACTTTGGCATCGGCGCAGGCTCACGACCAGGCCACCCTGTGGCCCGGCGTGAGTACGAGGCACACGGCCTGCCCTTCCACGACTCCACCTACGCGGTCGGGAGCCTCGCCGAAGCGTGCACGGTCATCCGGCGGTTGTGGACCGAGGCCGAACCGTTCGACTTCGACGGCACCTACCTCCACCTCACCGGAGCGTTCTGCAACCCCAAACCCGCCCAGCGACCTCATCCGCCGATATTGATCGGCGGACGCTCTACCGCGACGCTGCGCGTGGTCGCCGAGCATGCCGATTTGTGGAACATCCCCGGCGGCGACATCGATGACGCCGTCCGTCGAGGCGCTCTACTGGACCGCTTCTGCGCTGAGATCGGTCGCGACCCCGCCTCGATCACCCGGTCCATCTACCTGCCGGTCTCCTACGACCACCCCAGCAACACCCGGGACTCGATCGCTGAAGCCATCGACGAAGGTAGTACCAGGCTTCTTTTCTAAACATCTGCCCGAACTGCTATTGTTAGCAATACAACCCAGACATCATGCTGAGCTTCTAAGGCGTCGGTGTCGGCGTTGGAGTGCCATTTCCGTTCCCGATTTGAGTCGTGAAGCCACTCTGCTGGGGCTGCTCGCCATCAAGCATCCAGCTCGTGTAGCCGGATCCTGCGAGGCCGTTGACAGTATTGACAGACGCCTGGACCACACCTGAAGGTGGAGGCGGGAAAGTATGATCGGGGAAATGTAAATCCAATGTAGGACAAGGAATTTGGTCAGTAGAGGTATTGCAATAGCCGCTGACGTACTCAATGATACTATGCCAGATAGGGGCAGCGCCGGTAATACCGATAGAGTTTACCATGGGAGAATTATCAGCATTGCCTGTCCAGACACCAACCACCACATCAGGTGTGTAGCCGAGAGTCCAGTTATCTGTAAAATTATCGGTAGTACCAGTCTTTGCAGCCACTTCAGGATGTGTTCCATCAGGAAGCGTCTGATCCCACATAGAAAGTACATGGTCATTCTCAAATTCTGGGAAGCGAGCACTTTCGTCCTTAAGTATAGAAGTAATCATGAAAGCGATCTGCTGGCTGACAGCCTGTCCACCATTGGGATGAGTTGTATCATAATGATACAATTGGTGACCGTAGTTATCATAGATATCGAGAATGCCATGAGGTGGGATGCGATACCCATTATTAGCAAATGCCTGATAAGCATCTGTCATCTGTAGCAATGTTGCAGACCCGGAGCCGATACCCATAGAGGCATCTTGCGATTGAGCTGAAGTGAACGCAGTGACGCCCAGGCGTTGAGCCATATCATAGACATTTGACGACCCTGCGAAGTAAGCCGTCTTGACAGCAGGAACATTGAACGAATTCGCAATATTCCAACGGATATTATAGTTTGTATTATGATAGACTTTATTCGTAGCGTCACCACCGTAGTCGGTCGGAACGTAAGCACTCGTGAGACTTGAGGAATCACCATTGGGAAAGTACGTTTTCTTATCGGGCAAAACTATACCTTCATACCAGCCCATCTCCATAGCTGCCGCCAGGACAATAGGTTTGAAGGAAGAGCCTGGTGAGCGTTGTGCCGTAGCCGCATTGAACTGACCATCTACTTCATTATTCGTACTATTCCAGTCTGTGCTGCCGTTCATGGCCAGCACTTCACCTGTTTTAGCATTCATGACAACGACAGCCGAATCATTAACATTATTGACTTGATTGAGCGGCCCATAGCCACCGGTGAAGGGTTGGTATTCGGGCTGATCCAAATGGCGAATTGCGGCTTTTTCCACGTAGGTTTGCAGATTGCTGTCAATAGTTGTGCGGATATTGAAACCGCCAGTGCGAAACAGATTTGCACCTAGACTTTCGTCCACGGTCACTTTCCCGGTTTTTGGATCAGTAGTAGTACCTAGGGCATACTCCATCTGACTGATTATCCAATCTACAAAATGTGGATCATTTTTGATTGGTTGAAAACCTTTGAATGCCATCTTGCTAGTCATGGTTTCTACCTGTTGGATAATATCGGGAGTAATAGTGCCATTATCAGTAGTTTGATCTCCAAGGGCTGTATTGATATGCATATTGAGTGCCAGCATCTGCTGTAGCACGTAATCCTGACGTAGCAGAGCAAGTATTTTATTCGCTTTACCTAAGGTTGGATCATAGCTGACCGGATTTTGGGGCATGCCTGCCAGCAGCGAAGCACGTGCCAGGCCTAGCAGCGGATCTTCCTTGCAGGTAGAGTCATCGTTATGATTTTTACATTTTGTCAGGTCGCGATCAAGGAAAGCAACTGCTGGAATGCAATTAAAGTGAGAGTCACATTTCGCTCGCAAGCCAAAATAATCCTCTGCAGCAGCATCGACTCCGAGTTCTTGCGCGCCAAAAGGAGAGATATTGAAGTACATCTCCAGAATCTTCCATTTGGGATATTGTTGCGTCAGCCCAATTGCAAGGGCAGCTTCTGGGATCTTACGCTGCAAAGTAGCCTGTGCTGCTTGATGTGTGAGATTTTCGTTGAGATTTTTGATTACCTGTTGGGTAATAGTACTTCCACCACTCTGCACAGTACCAGAAGATGAATACTGAGTAGCTGCACGGAGAATACCTTGCGGATCGATACCTGAATTATCCCAGAAGGTATGATCCTCGGCAGCAACCATTGCATCCTGCATTACCCCAGGTATGTCATTGTAGGTAACAGGGGTGCTACGTCCTGTTCCCTGTTCCTGTTTTATTATCATATGCTACATACAGCAGATTGCCGTTGCGATCATAGATACGTGTAGATTGATTAATCTGCTGATTTGCCAGTCCTTGCAGGCGAGGTAACTGACTCTGGTAATAAGCATAGCCTGAGGCGGCGCCTGAGGACAGGATAATGACCAGGAGAAGCACGAAGATTGTCACGATGACCATCGCAATTCGTTGCCCCGACGGATGCTCTTGTTTCAATCGTTCCCTGCGATGACGCATCTGCATTGCCACCCGCACAGAATGCGAGCGTTTCCATGGCTTTGCTCTTGGAACCTCCACCGGTGGTGGTGTAGTAGGACGATAGAGCACGAGCGGATCTTGATCAACGGTACCACCGCGAGCTGCTGCCATCTTACCAGTCCACCGTCGAACTGTTTGCACAGCATTCCCAAAGAATCCAGGTGTAGGCCATGCCTGCGGTGCTGGCCACTGTTCCTGTTGTGGTGTATGTACCGGTGGCAATGGTGAATACTGAGATGGTGGTACTCCTTGAGGCATTTGACCTGCGAGAGGAGAATATTGTGGGGGAGCCTGCACCGTCTGGTCAGAGTAATTTCGTATCAGGCTACCCGAACGAGGCGATCCATTGCCATTATTGTTTTCGGGTTGTTGGTTCCAATAGTTATTACTCATTGATTATCCTTAAATATAGAGTATCTTTTGGCCCTAATAATTTCGCTGTAATTCGTCTACCAGTAAAGAACGATGTGGCTTCATAAATTCATGGTAAAGGCTTCATCTACTAGGAACGAATTAGCTATCTGGCTATTAACAGAAGTACCGATTCAGGCCAGTTGATGAAGTATCTTTTGCAAAAGGCTCATCCAAAAAGTTTGCAATTGTGTACAGAAGCATAGGTATCATGTACAATATGAGCAATATCTCAAGCTTATTTCTCACAGTGCACAATGATACTTGAAATTCTAAAATTCCCTGGTTGAGAGGAGCTATTCGATGCTCTCGCGTCGCTTACATACATCTCTTTTCATTGCGCTCGTCTTTGGTATTCTTCTCCTTTCACACCTTGCATCTCCGGGGGTTGTTCACGGGCTAACCATCTCCACCAACCCGATTACGGTCATATCTCGAATGTACCATGAGGATTTTCCAAATTACATTAACCTATCAGCCGATGTGCAAGATTCGGCTGGCACTATAAACCAGGCAAGTCTTGTGACTTACTTTTAATCCGGATGGAACATCAGAGAACCATTCAGTCTCGATTAATAAGCAGGGAAATGTGTATGTTGCTTCCTGGCGCGAAGATACAAGCCATGGCCACTTCATCCAACCAGGAGTGCAGGTAACCTACAACTGGGAATTTACTGATAATGCCGGCAATACCCTTACTGATGCACAGCAGCAATTCACAACCATAGATACCCGTTTCACCTGGCAACATCTCGCACAGGGCATGTTACAGGTCAACTGGTATAATCGCGATCAGAATTTTGGACAATACGTTCTCGATAAAGCAAGCGCAAGCATCCACAGTATAAGTACAACACTCGGAGGCAGTCTGAATCAACCAATAAACTTGTGGGTATACCAGACTGATCAGCAATTTCATGATTCACTTGCGCCTGGTTCCTATGAATGGGTTGGAGGGGAAGCACTACCTTTGCTGCATGAAGCATCGATAGTCATTCAGGACACTTCTGATTTCACATTGATTCGTGATATGCCGCACGAGTTGACCCATCTCGTCTTTCATGAACTGATAGCGCAAGGCATTACTGCTCCAACATGGTTTGACGAAGGTCTCGCTGTTTATAATCAAAACTTTCGTGAAGGCCAGTTGCAAGCCCGCTTTGATAAAGCCCTCACTCAACATTCTTTACTTCGATTGAGTGACATTTCAATGAGTTTTCCTGCAAATGCAGATCAAGCTTACCTGGCCTATGCACAGAGCTATAATCTGCTCGATTACATGTACAAAACCTTTGGTATTCCCAAATTGATTCAGCTCATCAAGTTCATGAACAACCCTCAACAAACGTTTGACCAGGATCTGACACAGGCTATAGGAGAAGACGAAATACACCTGGAGAATCAATGGCGGCTCTCCAAAGGCCAATCAGCTGTGCTTACAACCAGCGATCTTACTCCAACGCCAACACCGCAGCAGGTAATTCAGGTCAAACAAGCCCAGAACATAAGCACAAACAACACGACGTTCTGGCTGTTGATTGGCCTCGGGGTCTTCCTCGTGATAGCTTCACTCATCAGCCTGATCGTACTTATTATATACAGCCTGAGATACAACAAAACGATCAAGCAACAGGCGAAAATTTCCAACCAGGCACATTCGCAGAATGGAAATCAAGTCTACCCATACTCGTATTCTGACCCATCAACCTACATGCGATCATCGATGTACGCTCAATCACCATCGCAACCAACATCACCCTACCAGGGATCAGAATACCCAATTCATATACCAGGAGATCAAGCTCCACAAGAATAATCACAAAAACAGGAGTGCAGAGGACGAAAGTCCTTTTGTCAGGGTTCGGGGTGTCCCCGACCTCATCCATTTCTTCTGCCGCCGCAGGCGGCGCGAAAGAAAAACAAAAATAGTCGCTACTAAGCACAAAAGGATGTTTAAGATGGAAGTGTATGATGCCCCCTCCCACTACTACCCCTCCGACGCAATGTCACTCGACGAACTATCCTACTGGATCACCTTCAACCGCGTATCCGGCATAGGACCCGTCAGCTTTAAATCCCTCCTCGAATATTTCGACAACGACCTGCAAGCCGCATGGCGAGCCGACACAAAAGAACTCGCCCAGGCAGGCCTGACCCGAAATACTATCGAAAACATGATCACGCTGCGTAAAACCAGCACGCCCCAACGCGAGCTAGAAAAACTCGAAAAACTCAAAATCAGGGTCATCACCTGGAAAGATAAAACCTACCCACCACTCCTACGCGAAATCGACAATTCCCCACCTGTACTCTACACCTACGGCAAATTCACAGAAGCCGACCAATTCGCACTTGCTGTAGTCGGAACACGCAACTCAACCACCTACGGACGGCAAGTCACAGAACGCATCGTAACCGATCTCGCAAAGGGACAGGTTACCATCGTAAGCGGATTAGCGCTTGGGATAGACACGATTGCCCACACAGCAGCGCTCGATGCCGGAGGACGCACCATAGCCGTATTAGCATCTGGATTAGATATTATCTACCCTCCAACAAATCGCGGCCTGGCGCGCCGCATCGTCGAATCTGGACAGGGCGCCCTCATTACCGAATATCCGCTTGGCGTGAAACCCGATGGCGGTAACTTCCCCGCACGAAACCGTATTATATCTGGCCTCTCACTTGGAGTGCTCGTAGCTGAAGCGCCCTTAAAAAGCGGAGCACTCATCACAGCAAGTTTCGCTCTGAAACAAGGACGGGATGTCTTTGGCATTCCCCACAGCATTCTTTCAAAGAACGGCGCTGGAGTGAACAAGCTGATTCAAGATGGAGCAAAGCCAGTAATGGAGGTCAAAGACATCCTGGAAGCCCTCAATCTTTTCATGATTCCACAACAGGTTGAGATGAAGGCTGTGCTACCCGACAATGATGATGAACGCGTGCTCCTGAAATTGATCAGCCACGAGCCTTGCCATATCGATGAATTGATACGTGAATCAGGATTGGAAACAACGACAGTTAGTGCTACGCTCACGATGATGGAGCTAAAGGGGATGGTCAAACAGGTAGGTGGAATGCAGTATGTTTTGGCAAGGTAGGGCAACTGGTCTTTAGAATAGTAAGGCTGATATCAAAAAAGGATGTGTTCTCAACTAATGACTCTAAAACACTTGCCAGTTGGGAAATCAGATATAAATGTTGGGTGGTTCCCCGAAGAAGGTGTAATGTAATGGCAATCGAAACGGTTCTGTAAGAAACTGCAATATGAGGCTTAGCTCATGGAGCATGCAACTCTTAGTTGCACAAACTTGGAGCCAAATAGGAGAAATAGCATTTAATATGTTATCATCTATAATGAGTAGCCTTCACAATAAATTGACTAGAAGAGATTGCACAAACTTTTAGAAATAGAAAGTATCAAAGCATAGTAAGTTTGCTTAGAAATATTTTTAAGGAGAGACCAATGAGTAAATTCACACAACAGTTGAGCAGTGAGCACCCGTTGCCATCGCCAGACGCACTCATTGCTATCCATGGACAGATATGTGATGAGTTTGGACGATTGGAACAACTGCGCTCAACACAACTCGCATCTGTACCAGCTGCTACTGTATTGCTTGGTGGTGCAAGTGTCTTTATAGGCACTTTAGGCGCTACACCAAAGTCTAATATGTTTACCGCGTTTACAAACTTTGTCTTAGCGCTTGGAATATTAGGGATGTTTACAACCTTCGGTTTGTATTTTCGTGAGGTAGAGATGGAAGTGGAGTCTGATGATGTAGCAAGTCAAGGAAGAAACTATGAGGACTTTTTGAAAATACCAAACACTATTTTTTCTCATCCTAATGCGCATAAGGTTTTCAATAAAACAAATTCAGCGCTCTTGATCTATGCAAGTTCCTTCACTGCCTGGTTTTGTGTCGCCACATGGTTTGTTTTTAAAGGTGTTGCCATCTTTCTCGCGCTTCCGGTGCTCGTCGTCATAATGTTAGTGCAGGAGAGAGTGCATAAAGCTTGGCTGATCAGAAGGCCACAATTGCAGCAGCTAAGTGTGCAAGTCTGAAACTATAAGGGCGTTTCACGGCTATGAGGGTAGTATCAGGATTTCTCCTTGTATTCTTTTATGGTGATGATCTCTCAGTTGCGGTACTTTTCACGAGCTATCCAGTCACCTGTATACGACCTGTTTGCCTCATCTCCCTACGCTTGGTTTAGGCAAGATCGGGTGTCTTGTTTTATGGTAGCATGCTACCTAAGAGGCGGGCAAGATCGGCTGTGAGAGCATCTAAGTTACTGAGGTAAATGAGTGGTGATTGTCGAAGCCCTCAACCTTTTCATGATTCCACAACACGTTGAGATGAAGGCTGTACTACCCGACAACGATGATCAGCGCGTACTCCTGAAGTTGATCAGCCACGAGCCTTGCCACATCGATGAATTGATTCGAGAATCAGGATTAGCAACAACGACAGTTAGTGCCACGCTCACGATGATGGAGCTAAAGGGGATGGTCAAACAAGTTGGTGGAATGCAGTATGTTTTGGCAAGATAGGGAGAATTAGATTTCCTCAATGCTTTGATTGGTATTGAGAATATCTGTGTTGCATTTCAACATGAAGCGCAGAAACTTCCAAAATCGTTCTAGTGGGTCAGTTGGCAATTGAGTAGCCATGCAGAACAGCAGCCCCTGACCCACCAAGACGTCGCAGTCGGGCACGTTCACGCCTTCGTCGCCGCTTGCCATTCCACACAAACGGTGTAGGCTTGCGGTTCCAGCCCGTCACGGTTTGCTCCAACCAGTCGATGACTTGCTGAGCGCTTTGCGGATGCTGGCCCGCGAGGGCGCGACGCACGATGATGCGTTGCAGCGACTCGGCCATGTTGAGCCACGAGCCAGAGAGCGGCGTGTAGAGCGGCAAGATGCCGCGTTGCAGTAGCCAGCGCACCATGTGGTACGACAAATGCCCCGCCAGATTATCCCAGATCAGGATCAGGCGCAAGGCCGGAGTGGGCTTGGGGCGCTCATAGGACCAGTACCAATGCTGCCAGGTGAGCAGCAGCGGATGATCCTCTGGCAAGGGTACACGCACCGCAAGGGGCTCCTGGTCCAGGAGATCGAGTGCCTGTTGCAGTTCCTCCTGCAGCCAGGGATGCAGCACGGCATTGGGCGCAGACAGGACACCTTTGGCATGCACGTCTCCGGTGGCCGGACGGAAAAGCGTCAACAACTTGGCTGTTCCCCCACGCACGTCCTCGTGGGGCTGCAGAGTCGGCTTGCCTTCCCGATGCCAGTCTTCTCCCGCCTGGGGAATGGCTTGATAGGGGCCAGCCTCATCCTGGCACCACAGCGGCAATCCGGCCTCTTCCGCTAACTCGTAGGCGTATTCAATCAGGCGTTTTTTTCCCCGGCCTTGGGATCCTGAACCGTAACCGTGCCTGCTTTGCGTACCCGACCGCGGTGCCAGTTGGACACCACGTCCTTGTTTTCCCAAAGCCATATCCGGCTTCATGTAGCACCTCACGCACCGTACTCACGCCCACCGCAGGCAAGGCTTGCTTGCGTAACGCATTCCTCAAGGTCATCAGTGACCATGTCGCCGTCTGATCCTGCTCTCGGTCCGGGACTCGCTCCAACTCCTGCACGATCCGTTCCCGTTGCTCAGGTGTATAAGTCTCTTTGCGGCCACGTCCCGGCGCAATCAACAGCGCAGCCAGTCCTCGCTGATTGAAGCGCTCCACCAACTGACTGATACTATCTCCGCTCTGGTAGCCCGCCTTCAGTGCAGCCTCGGTATAGGGCTTCCCAGCTTGCACGGCCAGAAGCGCTTTCGCTCGTTTGACCACATCCATTCGCTCGCTGGTAGCTTTGACCATGCGCTGCAAGGCCTGTTCTTCTTCCTGTCTCAAGATTCGCAAGGCATGTGCTGCTTTCATGCTCGTTCCCTCCTCCTCTTCAGCTTACCTCCTTTCAATACTCATGGCAAGCTCTTTGCCAACTGACCCACTAGTGGTCAGTCCAGATTGTTTTTGATGTTGGGATAGAGATCATGGAGTTTAACCCGAGCGTCGTTGGAGGTAAAACGCCACGAAATAGTGCAGTGATAAGCATTGCGTTCGCTTTCCAAAGCGGTAATACGCTGGCGCAAGACTTGCATGCTTTCAACGCGCCGCGACAGACAGCCTCGTGCAAAGAGAGCGATCTCGATTTCGGCCATGTTGAGCCAACTGCCATGCTTAGGGGTGTAATGGAACTCTACACGCCGGAGGATACGCCGTGTCCTCAACAAATTCAAAGGCTTCGTAGAGGGCAGCAGGCGTGTGAGTATTGAGGTTGTCTTGGACGATGCGGATGCAGTCAGCATGCGGATAGACCGCATCAACCAACCAGCGAATGCATTGAGCGTAGTCGAGCTTGGTGCGGTGATCCGTCATTTCGACATGGCGCCATCCTCTCAATCGGCTCGACGCAGAAAAACAGGTTAGCGGTGCCCAACCGCTCATACTCGTAATCAATCCGCTCTGGCTGCCCCAGCTCCATGGGCTCGGCAGGCCGCACGTCCGCCTCCGGGGCGACCAGTTTTTCGTCGAAGCAGACCGTGGGATAACGTGGGTTGTACTCCTCTTCGTACAGATCCAGCACGTCTTCCATCGGAGCGACGAACTCTGCTCCTACGGCTGGGATACACCACTGCTCATGTTGCCAGGGTTTGAGTTCGTTTTTTTGAGTAACTGGCGGATGGTTTCCGGCGAGATGGACTCGACAAAGCCCAGTTCGACGGCTTTTCCCGCCAACAAGCGGACGGTCCAATGGTCGTGGCCAATCGGGAACAGGGCTGCAGGCGATGGCGATGAGGTGGGCGGCCTGTCCCCCAGTCAACGCCTGGCGATATCGCTGTTGTCGCTTGTCGTGCAGCACCGCTTCTAACCTGCCTTCCAGATACAACTGCCGCACGCGAATGGAGGTGTTGCGGCTGACGTCAAAGGCCGCGCAGATTTGCTGGTCGGTCCAGCCCTCATCGGCTTTGAGCAAGATGCGCGCTCGGGTGAAGGTCCGGGCATTGGCCTTACCCGCATGGATGAACGTGTGCAGTGACGCTCGGTCGGTTTCGGACAGCGTGATAGGGATGGGATGCTTCATAGAGGTTCTCCTAGTTTCTCATGATCATCTCACTCCTGTCAATATCATTTTGGACTGACCACAGAGCTTTCCAATTCTAATAGACGGAACACGAGCCCGAGAGCACAAGACTGAGTGCCTGTTCAGGATGAGCATCAAAATAGCGCATCTGCCGCGCGACATTGCCAACGCCAACCCGATCCATGAGACACAAGACCGTGCTATTGAGCTGAGCAAGCAAACTGCGAACAGGCCCAGTGCGAGTTTGACAGTCATCTTCGCCTAAAGAGCCATCGCGGCGATCGTGCAGCCTATTCTCGATCTCCCAATGATCTCTGACCAACGAGAGCATGCGTGCTGGGGGAGCCAGCCGCATTGAAAGGCTGCTCAGTCCATAGACCACTTCATGTCGCATCTGGTCGGTTTTGAGCATGCGTGCGGTGCGTTCGAGCCGAAAGACCTGTTCAATGCCTTCCCATTGTTTGGCACACCAGGCATTGAGATCAGGGCTGCAGGTGATCTGTCGGTGCTCCAGCCGTCCATGTCCTTTGTCCCACGTCTCAGCCTGTTTCCAACGACGCCGATCGGGCGTGCGATCCTCAAAGAGATCCGCGATATCCTCGTGCAGCGTCTGTTGATTGTCCTTGGCAACCAGTAGAGAGTCCCCTCCACATCCGATGGATCTGTGTGCAGAGCGCCCGTTTTGTATGCATGGCGTCCAGCGTGAAGATGCGCCCTGTGATCAACTGCGGCGTCAACAAGCGCTTAAGCGCACTGATCTCGTTTTCTTTCTCTTCCACATTGCAATGCCACAAGACTATGCCGGTAGCCACCTCATAACAACTAAGCTGATGCACCGGATGCGGCTGCGACGTGGTGTCTCGCAGGTCTTGCCATCTATCGCCAGATGCGCTTGATCCGCCTGCCCTTGCCGTGTGTGCAAGCGGCTTGGTTCCGTTCCTCGCGCTGCTCGGCTTCTGAAGCCGCACAAAAAAGCTGCTAAGAGCTCATCCAGTTGCTTCTCGTCCACTCGCGCGAGTACGTTGCAGTACGTCATCTGGCATGGCATGCGCTTTCGACGCAGGCCAAAGTAGTCTGCCAGAACAGCAGCTCGATGCCAATCCAGTCCGTCGCTCCACTCAAACTCGTTTGTCCCGCCATCTTCGCCAAAATAAGCAAACAGAGGATCAGCGCCAATTCATAGCTCTTCCCTTGTCTTCGTCTTGCATCAGAGATCTGGCACAGATTTTCCTAGATCGACGTCACCTCGCCTCTTTCAAACATCTTTCCCTCATCTGTCGTATTAGTAGTGTTGTAAAGTCCATAGTAGAGTTCTCCTCGTAGATCTGAGTTTTTTGTAGTCTACTAGGAAAACTCTCCTTTTTCACCCCCTCCCTAGAATTGGAAAGCCCTGGGACTGACACTAGCAAAATGGAATTATATTGTATAAACTGTTATAGATAAGACAGTTGAGACAGAGTTTCTATAAGGAGATGGATAAATGAGAAAAACTAGTTGTGACAGAATATCTCACGCTCGATGGCGTGTTTGACGAACCAGGGCATTGGAGTTTTGACTATTGGAATGAAGAAGCCATGCTCTATAAACGCGATGAGCTCTTTTCCTCAGATGTGCAGTTACTGGGACGAGTCACATACGAAGGATTCGCAAAAGCATGGCCGACCATGCCAGATACGGGAGACTTTGGCGAGCGCATGAACAGTATGCCCAAATACGTGGTCTCCACAACGCTCACGAATGCAGAGTGGCAGAATTCAACCATTATCAACAAGAATGTTGTGGAAGAAATCAAAAAACTGAAAGAGCAAACGGGTCAGAATATTCTCGTTGCTGGCAGTGGGAAACTTGTGAATACACTGATGCAGCATCATCTTGTTGATGAATTCAGGTGTATGGTGTATCCGTTGGTCCTGGGAAGCGGGAAGCGTTTATTTCCAGAAGGATCTGAGAAGTATACGTTCAAGCTCATGGAGACCAAAGCGTTCAAAACAGGAGTCGTTGTTCTGCATTATCAGCCTGACTAGGGGATAGGCAAGACAGAGAAGGAGGCTATGACCGCACCGCCAATCTCGCAGATGAAGGTATTATTTGCCTCGGTTCCAGCTTTGGCTTTGCACATCTTCCGCTGGTGCTTGATTGCAGGAGCATGTTTTATTCTCTACTATACGTGGCAATCCACCAGAAATATCGTTGTGCTTAAAGAGAATACCTCCGAGCAGAACAACAAGAGTACTTCTGTGGCAGGTGGATCGCGCCGTCAAGACAATTAGCATAATGAGTTGTGTTCCTCATAACCTGAGATGCCAGAGTCTTTTTACTTTGGCATCTTCTTTTTCTTCAGAACGCACTTTGATGTGAAGTACATCAGTCACGAGCCATGCTATATCGATGAACTGATTTCGAGACTCGGGATTAGCGTCGAAGATCTGTTAGCAAAACGTTCCCAATAATGGATTAATGTGAGCCTTCTCAATAACTTTTTTTGAGGCTACTATTAAAAATTGAGTCCCTCGCTTTTCATAACTTTAATTAAATTTTGATCGCTGTCCCTATCATTGTAATTTGACGCCAATCACTCCAAACTGTTGTACTAATTTAAATCCCAATTACTCCGTCCGCTTGTAATTCTGCTGCCCTGTTTTCCAACTTATTAAGTGCTTCTTCAATCATCTGATCATCTCTCTTCTCGTTAGATTTCCCATGTTGATGCTCTTAGTGCTTCATAACGTTTACCTTGTAGTATTGATTCAGTAGTTAGGAACATTATATAACCTCCGCCATCTCTCAGATTACTGTATTATTGCCAGGGTTTCAGCGATAGTTCCTTTCATATGCTTCCGCTGGCTGTCTGAGCAAGAACATGTTTTTTCGCTATTGTACATGGCAATTGACCAGAAATTTCGTTGTGCTTGAACAGAATACATCCGAGCAGAAGAACAGCAGAACTGCTGATGGAAAGTGGATCGTATGTCATTGACAATTAGCATAATGAGTTGTGTTTCCCGTAACCTGAGCGGCGACCAGAGTTCATAAGAAATTTGGCACATCGGGGTTCTTTTTCCAATTTAAACAGTAAATGTCATCTTTATCTGAATTGCATTAAGAAATAACGTGTTCTTGGATCTGTATTTTGCTCGAGTGAATTAAAAATGAAAAGGAGCACAACACACCAGTTGTCAAACTAAACTAGCTTGCGCTCGATCGCATAACGTGTTGCAGCGCTACGGCTGGAAACGCCAATCTTGGCATAGATCGAGGTCAGGTGCGAGTTCACAGTGCGAGAACTGATGATAAGCTGTTCGCCCACCTTTTCATTCGTCAGCCCGCGTGCAACCAGGCGTAGCACCTCTACTTCGCGCACTGTCAATTCATCTAGAGCTCCGGATCTTTCATTCGCCGGTGGTGCAGGAGAAGGTTCTGAAGGAGTGGCTGTAGAAATGGACATTGATTTCTGCGCTTCAAGGGCTTGCGTTGGAGTCATTGCACGTCCCTCTTCCCATGCAATAGCAAAAGCCTTTTCTCCAAGACGGCCACGTACATCAGCGATTGAACGTGCATAGCTCTCGTGCTTGATAGATGGCATATTCGGCAAAAAAGAGCCGCTAGCTATCTCTCCATCTCTCAGAGCTTCCTCTACCCCCCATAACTGAGCTGCTCTCATTGGTTCCCCCATTGCCGCTGATATTTCAGCTAGATGTTCAAGGCCGAATGCGATTACTCCCATGTAACCTAACTCGATTGATATGCTTAGACTTTCCTCAGTCAGTTTGCGTGCTTTCATTGCGTCTCCTTGCATGAAGACTACATCTGCCAGCTCAATAAGACTGTAGGATATTGCCCATTGGTCGCCTAGCTCTTTGAAAAGAGCTATTGCCTGTTCTACCATACTATATGTGTTGTCATAATCGTCGCGTTGGAAATATATCTCCGACAGCAAGAGCAGCGTATCAGCAATTCCTTCCTTATCCCCTAATTCCCTGAAGATGGTCAATGCTTCCTCTGAGAATATTTGGAGTGCGAGATAGTCCTCCTCTCGCCAGGCCACCAGACTCAGACGATGCAGAGATACGCCCATGTTCTTCTTGTCTTCAAGCTGCCGGGATATGCTCAGACCTTCGTTGAGCCAGTTCTTCGCATGTTCGTAGTCACCCTGCTGGTACGTAAACCATCCGACAACATTCAGGGCTTTTGCGAGTAAAGGGGCAGCTACCCCATCACTGCTTCTCAACAACTGCTCGAACCACTGACGTCCTTCGCTTAGATGGCCGCGGGCATACCAGAACCACCATAATGCTACTGCCAGTCTGAGAGCTAGCTCTTTCTCTCCAGATTCAGTTAACCATGTCAGGGCAGCGCGCAGATTTTCAAATTCACGCTCCAATTGATCCAGCACTGCTGTTGCTTGCGCGCTAAAGTATTGTGACTCTAGCTCCTCCGCCATACTCAGAAAATACCGGGCATGCGCGTTTTGTATCTTCTCAGCCTCTGCACTCTCATGCAGGCATTCTAGCCCATACTCGCGGATCGTCTCGAGCATCATCAAGCGAGCCTCTCCCTCACTCGCGACCTGGTCTAACAGGCTTTTATCAATCAGCGAAGCGACCTCGTCCAGAGTGGAGAGGGCTTCTTGCTGTGTCTCATAACATACAGTTTCTACTGCGTCCAACGTGCAGCCACCTACGAAGACCGAAATACGCCGAAAAAGACGCTGTTCTTGCTTATCTAATAGGTGATAGCTCCATGCGATAGTGTCACGCAATGTTTGTTGTCGTGCTGGTACACCCCTTGCTCCACCCGTCAGGACGTGTAAGCGATGCTCTAGTCTGGTTAGCAGTGCCTGCGGCGGGAGTAATTTAATACGAGCTGCTGCAAGTTCAATCGCAAGTGGCAACCCCTCCAGTTGCATACAGACTTTCGCAATGATTGCAGCATTGGTTTCGTTCATCTGAAAATCAGGCAAGGCTGCTTGAGCACGAAGTAGAAAAAGCGCTACCGATTCATACTGCGAAAGCGTCTTAAGATCTAATTTATATTTGGGATCAGGTACCGTTAACGGCGGAACCGGAGATTCTTGCTCCCCTTGCACATGCAACACAGCCCGACTGGTCACAATCACCTTGAGGTATGGACATGCAGCCAGGAGATCTGCCACTTGAACAGAAGCGATTAGCACCTGCTCAAAGTTGTCAAGCAGCAACAGCATAGACTTATCGTGCAAATAGGCTTTCAGGAGATCACGAAGAATTCGATCTCCAACTTCTCTGATCCCTAATGTTTCCGCTATAGTTGGAATTACCAGGTCTGGATCACTTATCGATGCTAATGAAACAAAGTAGACTCCATCAGCAAAGTCATCGAGTAATTCAGCCGCAATCTTCAATCCGAGGCGAGATTTACCTACCCCACCTGTCCCGGTGAGCGTCACAAGACGCACTTCTGGTCGTTGCAAGATCGTACGAACTGCATTCACCTCCCTTTCGCGCCCGATAAACGTCGTGAGTTGCCTGGGAAGATTTTCTCTTGCAGCCTGCGAATTACTTATCGATGATTCTCCAAGACGCTCTGTCATCGCACTTCTCCTCACACCCCAGGGGAGATGTTCCGCGAAAGGAAGGTAAAATAGAATGAAGATGATACATTTGTGTTATTCTCTATATGCAACATTTGCAGTAGTAATAACAGTATACCTCAAATAAAATATCTTTCTAGTGGAAGAGATTGACACCCATTTTTGTTGCCTTCCAGAACAGCTCAATCATGCTGTATACTTCTTCTGAACTTGTTGATTAGTTCGAAAGGAGTACAGCACATGAAATCTCCAAAAAATGTGGATGAATACATTGCACAGGCCCCGGATGAAGCACAGGAAAAGCTTCAAGAGCTTCGAGCAGCGATCAAGGCTGCAGCGCCCGAAGCAGAAGAACGTATAAGTTACGGCATGCCTTATTACTATTACAAAGGTCGGCTGGTTTACTTTCAACTTTGGAAAAAACATATTGGTTTCTATGTGCCAACTCCCGTCGTTGAGGAGCATAAAATCGAACTTCAGGGCTATGAAACCACCGATGCAACGATCCGTTTCCCTTTGAATGAAAAATTGCCACTCGATCTCATCAAAAAACTGGTTGAAGCGCGCAAGAAAAAGAACGACGAAGCCGGATAGCCTGGTTGAAGCTATTTATCCAGCTAAAGGTTTGAGTTCTACCTTGTCTTCAGTGAGCATAGCGAACTATTGGTCTCTTTGTCTCACAGCCAGCAACGTCGAATACAAACCGTAAATTCGGTTTCTTGACATAGGTTTTACTTGAAGCGTACAATACTAGTTAGAAGAGCTTCGAACCCTTTTATTACCATAAATGGATATTACGAGCAAAAAGAGTTCCCTGCCCCTCGTTAAACAAAGGAGGATAGTATGCTAGGACCAATAGATTATATTGCGGTCTCTTTTAAGGGAAATAATTTTGATGGGAGTGTGTTGAAAGCACTCGCACAAGCCACGAAGAGTGGTGTGATACGTGTTGTGGATCTGGTGTTTGTGATCAAAGATGCTGATGGTCATGTAGACTGGGCCGAGATCGAGGATCAAGAGGACGATCTCAAAGAAGTCTCGACGTTATTAGGGCATAAAGGTGACCTTCCCCTTTTAACAGAAGACGATGTGCAAAAACTTGGTGCCCAAATGCCCAACGATACATCAGCTGGCATCCTGGTGATAGAACAGCTCTGGGCTCTCCCTTTAAAAGAGGCTCTGCTCCATGTAGGAGGTGAGCTCTTAGCCGAGGGTCGCATTCACCCAGATAAAGTATCTGCTGCTGTTGAAGAAGTTGAGCAGCAAAAATAAGAGCGTTTGTTAAGGAAAGAGGAGGATACTATGATAGGTCGACCACTGACACCAGTTTCAGTCGCAGGACGCCGCCGCCGACAGCGCCGCAACGGTATACTATAGAGCTGTATACACCTATGCGTTCATCTACAATAAGGCCAGAAATGGCCTTATTTAGTTGTACTATCAACCAACTCAAACTGTCGTTGAAACAGGAGGAGCTTGTTGAGTATTGCGGTCTTGGACTACATAAGCCATTATAACAGCGAGTGGAAAGAAGAATAGGCTGAGAATAAAGTAGCCTAAAAAACTGTGCCCTTTACGACCAGCAACACGAACTGGCCAAATTGCAATAGCTATCCATAAACTCCTGGATCATCTGGATCACGCCATCTATTTAAGGCTTGACTTAATTAAGCAAATGCCTTATAATATTCACATGGACATGTTTGTTGCACTTGCAGACCCAACGAGAAGAAACATCTTAGAACTCCTCGCCAACAGTGGCGAGTTACCTGCCACTGCCATTTACCAGAATTTCTCAATGAGCCCACCGGCGGTCTCACAGCATCTCAAAGTGCTGCGTGAGGCACACTTAGTGGAGATGGAGAAACGCGCGCAACAACATGTGTACCGCCTCAATCCAGAGACATTGTCTGAGTTTGAAGCATGGGCGAAGCACATGCAGCAGAGGTGGGAAGAGCGTTTTGAAGCATTGGATATCGTACTTGAACGTGAAAAAAAGAAGGGAGATGCATAACATCTTATGTCAGCACACACAACAACTGTTTTTGCAGAACCGGGAAAACAAGAAATACTCATCACCCGCGAATTCGATGCACCGCGAGAGCTTGTCTTCAAGGTATGTATGGATCCCAAACTGCTTCCAGAGTGGTGGGGGCCAAGATACCTCACAACCGAAGTTGACAGGATGGACGTAAGACCTGGTGGCCAATGGCGATTTATCAATCGAGATGCTGAAGGAAATACATACGCTTTTCACGGTGTGTATCACGAAATATACGCACCTGAACGCGTTATCGATACCTTTGAGTTTGAAGGATTACCAGAGGCAGGGCACGTCACACTGGAGACAATGAAACTTGAAGAGTTACCCGGCGGTCGAACAAAGATGACAGTTCAATCTGTTTTCCAATCGATTGCCGACCGCGATGCCACACTCCAAAGTGGCATGGAAAGCGGAATAACTGATACCTACAATCGGCTTGAAGAACTTCTGGAAAAACTCAAAATCACCAAATAGAAGTCACCCGCTGGTGCGCCCATTTGATCTCATCCTGAACGTCCATTTTTGTCATTCTGAGCGTCAGCGAAGAATCTCGTAACCCGGCGCGTGAGATCCTGCGCTCACGCTCAGAATGACAACAGCGTAAGATGACAAGGATAGACGCTCAGAATAACAAGAGTATAATAAGCATGACACTACTGACCGAAATTAAGAAAGGCAATAAAAGAACATGATAAAAAATACATCTCCAAAAATCACTCCATTTTTGTGGTTCGATGCGAATGCAGAAGAAGCTACGAATTTTTACACTTCCATTTTTAAAAATTCAGAGATCATAAGTGTCAGTCGCTATGGCGAAGGATCTCCTGGACAGCCAGGCAAGGTCATGACCACAACTTTTATACTCGATGGCCAAACATTTATGGCGTTAAATGGTGGTCCGCATTTCAAATTCAACGAGGCCATTTCGTTCTTCGTAAACTGTGAAACGCAGGCAGAAGTAGATGAACTGTGGGAGAAACTTACGGACGGAGGAGAAGAAAGCCAGTGCGGATGGCTTAAAGACAAATTCGGTGTTTCATGGCAAATCGTCCCCACCGCCCTGGGAGAGTTGATGGGTGACCCGGATCCTGAGAAATCGAGACGAGTTATGGAAGCAATGCTTCAAATGCATAAAATTGACGTCGAAAAATTAAAGCAGGCGCACGAAGGACGATAACTGTCGAGATGCGTTAACTACTGGCTTCAGCTTGAATAATGCAATCGATGCATTCTTCTAAATTCGAGCAGCGGCAATTCAAGCCATTTACCAGAATCATCTTCATACCCTGTACCTTGCGCATCAATGCATCCACCTCGACCAGCTTCTGGTGCGCAAGCGTCTGCCACCGTTCAGAGAGCGGCATGTCACCATCAAGCTCGTTGATGAGCGTCTGAATTTCCGCTATCGTTAGACCAGCAGCCTGGGCAACTTGAATAAACGAAATTCGACGTAAGACATCCGGATTATAACGCCTCCTACCAGCACTGCGCCGGGGAGGAGGCAGGAGCTGGATGCTCTCGTAATAACGAATAGCTGAGGCACGAATGCCTGCGCGCTTTGCTACTTCACTGATCGTCAGTTCTTCCATAAAACCATCCCAGAAAAACGCTTGACTTAAAGTCAACTTGAATAAGTATACTTCCATTGTAGCCGATAACAGGCATATCGGCCAGAGCAATAACCGTTCGATTCTACTGAAAGGAACGCAAACAATGGATGGAAAAGATATTGTAGTTACTGTCACCGATCAGGATTTTGCAGAGCAGGTCCTACATTCACCGCTACCGGTGATTGTCGATTTCACTGCCTCATGGTGTCCGCCATGCCGGGCGCTGGCACCCGTTTTCGAGAAACTGAGCCAGACCTACACAGGTAAGCTGCGTTTTGCACGCATGGATACCGATGAGAATCTCAAGACACCCATGCAAGTAGGTATCCAGGGCATGCCCACACTAGTCCTCTTCGCCAATGGCCAGCAGGTTGGTCGTCTGATTGGCCCGCATTCTGCACGCCTACAACAGGGCATAGACCGCCTGCTCGCGCAAGTTAGCGTTGCCCAGGTGTCAAATAAGCTCTGAAGGACATAGTTGCTGAGTCAAGAGGTCAGCGAAAGCTATGTGTGAATCGGAACGTGTCAGCCAGGGTTGCAGTAATCGCTTGCCCGCTGTATAGCTAAAGATACGCGCAGTGTTGAAAGGAGACTTCAAGTAGACAAGCATAGGCTGTGCTTGTTCCTCGGTAACCAGGAGGTAGCGCATGAGATACTGCATGACCTCCTGGTCCGAACGTCCCTCGCGTAGCAGAAAGGCCGCATTCCCCTGGACATCCATAGGCAACTCAGATATCTTACGCACGAATTCCCAATCGAGATCCAACGGCTCAACCCCTGCGGCCGGGTAGATGTGTTCTGCTAACCAGGCTTGCTCCTCTCCCGCAGTGAAAATCATACTGGGAGCTAGCATAGCAAGACCCTCGCTGATTACTGCTTGCGGAGCAAGTAACAGGTCGAGTGATCGCTCCACATACCCGCGATTTTGATACAATTCTTGTTCTTTGAGTACAGCTTCGACATGGTGGCCTGGATAGCCTTCGTGGCTCATGATTTCCAGAACCCGGGTCAGATCTAGGGGTACATCCAGATTGTACTCGATCTGAGACCGAAACCCACCATAATATCCGCTGAAGGCCAGATTGCCCGGTCGCCCTGTCACTGTCAGTACGCTTACTTCTTCCTCCGCCGGTAAATTCACCATCTTATGGGTGTAACGGCGTACTTCTGCCAGAGCATCTTGTAGAAAGGGCAGAACCAGCGAGGCTTTTTCTAGCGGCAATTCGTACTTCCGTCTGAGGGCTTGCATCCGATCAAAGAAACTTCCCTTTCCCGGCAGCACCGTTTCCCCCAAGGCCAGTACCTGTTCAAACTGTATCTCTGGAATCCATGTCGGGAGAATGTCGAAACAGCGTTGCGTCTCCTCTTCCAGAGAAAATGTCTCTCCGCAGAAAACTCGACAGATGGTTTCCATGGCGAGCAATTGTTTCATCAAAAAAGTGGCCCTGTGCGACTCAAATTGTTGGGTTGCAAGTGTCTCACTCAGCGTCACTACCATGTGTAGCAAGTCTGCCGAAGGGTATACTGGTGCAATATCTTCTTCGGCTTTCCACACAGGGGGACCATAATAGTACGAAATAAAGCGTCTTCCATAGCGGGTCTGAAAGACTTTTTCAATTCGAAAGGCCAGGCGAACATAGTTCTCAATCCACTGTGAAAGTATCATATTTCCTTCTTTCCATCAAGAGATATCTATCACATTCTAAAATATTATATTCTTTGCAAATGACGAAAGAAGAAGGTAGATTTCGCACATTTTTTTCTCTAGAGCCGTTTTTGATTGTTGCTCATAATGAGTGGAGCACCAGCCATGTGACGACGCTTCCATTATTGAGAGGAACTGGGGACATGGAGCCTTTATTGCTGATCGTAGGAGAAGCTGCAGGCCAGGAACGTAACCATTCGCTCATATCTTGATACGAAAGCCGCCAAAGGGTTTTGAGGAGTGCAACAAGTAATAAGCTTTCATCGCTGTACCTTCTAGGTACACTACCTGGACCTTTGGGCAAAGGAGAAGGACAGCGGTGATGGGCAAGACGAACTGCAAGACGGCAAAGCGTCAGAAGATGGAGACGTGTGACCAGGGTCAAGGCACCGATGTGAAGGGCCTTCTTATGTTTGACATGTACACGCTGATATGATGGATGCGGGACGAGGGTCTGGTAATTCATTGGAACGGACATCATAAGCTGAGCCCCGTGACGAGGCTGCAACCTCATTTTTGCTCAGCTTACCATCCCCTGTCAAGTCAGAATTGATGACGTGTGACGCTGAAGGTGCCTTTGGCGAACGTGAGGATCTTGGTGGGCGTTACCGAGAAAACGAGGACCGCACCACCACTTTCGAGGTGAAAGCCGCCGCTGCGCACCCATCGTCCGTCCCACTTCGTGGCCCAGGCCTCGGCGAGGCGTTCGAGCATGGTATCGTCGGTGACCTGGACGGCGTCGCCCTCGACCACGACGTCTAGCCCTGCGTCCCAGTGATTGCAGCCTGTCGTCAGAATCACGTGCGGGTTCCCACGAAGATTCATGGCCTTCTGTTCAGTGGGGCCGGTGGAGAAGTAGATGGCCCCATCGAGCCACACGGCAACCAGCGGAGTGACGTGGGGGCGACCGTCGGCCCGGACCGTTGAGATCCAGAACAATTCGGCCGTTTCGAGCACTCGGAGCGTCTCATCCCATCCCGTGGCAACAGCATCCGGGTCGCTGAATTGCGGGTCGATTTTCGTCACTGGTTCGTTCGAAAGCATATCGTATCTCCTTGTGTACTTTCAACGTGAAGACAGAAAGTCTCAAAGTAGCGTTTACGATGTTCATTATAGCAGATGACCATCAGAAAAACTTCTCGCATAGTGCTCTTTTGATCTGTGGGCGTTCAAGAGGAGACATGCGTACCACATTCTCGCTTAGGCACGGGATGGTTTCAAGTTATGAAATGCCCTCTCATAATGTTAAAATTGGACGATGAGCAATCTGAAAGGGAATAAAAAGTAGCTAAACTCAGTTCTTTTTGGCAAGACAGTATTCGGAGTAACGATGATCTACCTGGACCACCTATGCAAAGCAACCACTGCAGTTCTACTTACTAACGGTAAACAGAACCATTTTGATGCCTTTAGTCATGACTCGCGACAACTAATCCCTGGCGAGCTATTTGTAGCGGTACGCGGTGAACGTGGCGATGGACACGATTACCTGCTGGATGCAGTCAAGCGAGGCGCCAGTGGATTGCTGTTAGAGCAAAACTATTTCGATGTGCTATCAGAGGAAGTGCAAGCTACGCTGTTGGAGGCGCAGAGTGCAATCATCGCTGTAGAAGACACACGCATTGCCTTACAAAAATACGCACGCTACATACTGGATTTGTGGCACCCAACAGTAATCGCCGTGACTGGCAGTACCGGCAAAACCAGCACGAAAGAGGCAATTGCCACAGTTCTTTCCAGTAACTTCGCTACATTTAAAAGCTGGCAAAACTATAACGACCTGTTGGGTTTACCTCTCTCGCTTGGTAGACTTGAAGAACGGCACGAATATGCAGTACTGGAGTTAGCTTGCGATCATCCAGGCGAAATTACAGCGTTATGCGAGATTGCTCGCCCCTCGATAGGTGTGCTTACCAACATTAGTCCGGCACAACTTCAATATTTTGGCACAGTTGAATGCCTGGCATCAGAATTGGGCACCCTTCTTACCGCTCTTCCAGATGCAGGGGTTGCCTTTGTGAACGCTGACGATGCCCTGATACACAATGTAATAGCGCATGTAGAAGGAAAGTTGGCAGCTTCTATCAAAACGTTTCAGCCATCGATTGCTCAAAACATGCAAGTGACCTGGGAGGGCATACGATTTGATCTGCCTGTTGCGAGTGATACAGCAGGATCGCAGGAGGAAATAGGATGGGATGAGTACCCGGGAGACCGCGAGGGTCGCCCCTACATTTCTCACCCATCAACAATCCATTTTCAGTCGCGTTTGTTGGGAGCGCATCATGTATCAACGATGCTGGCAGCCTATGCTGTTGGCAAACATTGTGGCTTAAGACCAGCAGAAATACAAAATGCGCTGGCGAATTTGCCGCCTCTGCCAGGACGGCTTTATCCCCTTGAGGGTGTAGATGGAGCCAGGCTACTTGATGACACGCATAACTCGGTACCTGCCTCGGTGATTGCAGGATTAGAGGCCCTCCAGGCATTCCCCGCGAGTTGTCGCATCGCGGTACTTGGCGACATGTTACGCCTGGGTGACTTTGAAGAAGAGGCTCATCACTTAATAGGGCAAAAAGCAGCTCAATGCGTTGATTACCTCGTACTTCGTGGCGAAAAAGCAACCTCGATTGCTGAGTCTGCGCACAAGGCGGGCCTATCGTCTGAGCATATCATCATTACCTCAACCTACGAAGACGCAGCGCAGGCAACAAAAAACCTGCTTGAACAATTCGATCTATCAACCACATCCCTATCGATTGATTTTACCAAAACAACCCAACCCTCCGTAGGGGCCGATTTATCGCGCCCACCGCCGCTTCATCGGCCCTCGATCCTCATCAAAGGATCCGAAGAAACACGCATGGAACGTGTAACCGAATTGCTCATGGCACAACCCGAACAGGCACGCGAACAACTGGTGAGACAGACACCTGGCTGGAAACAAATAGTAGTCATGCGCCCCGACCGGCCTACCTGGGTTGAAATCGATCTGAGTGCGATTGCACACAACACGCGCCAGATTCAATCGCTGGTTGGCCCGGACGTGCGTATTCTCGCCAGCCTCAAAGCCGATGCTTACGGCCATGGAGCATTGAAGGTGGCACGTACCGTCTTGCTTAATGGTGCCAGCATGCTAGGAGTTGCAACTGTTAGCGAAGCCATTCCATTACGCGAAGCAGGCATTTACGCGCCTATCCTTGTATTTGGTTATGTGCCCCACTGGCAAATGCGCGAAGCTGTTCGCCTGCAACTAACTCTTACACTCTATTCGATTGAAGCTGCCCAGGCTCTTTCGCGTGCGGCGCAAGCATTGAACGAGACTGTCAAGGTACATGTGAAAGTTGATACAGGTATGGGGCGATTGGGTATGCGATCAGAGCATATTGCTGATATACTTGAGCTATTACACGAAATTCGCGCGCTACCGCATCTAGTGTTAGAAGGAATTTTCACGCATTTTGCCATGGCCGATGCGCAAGACCTGACACACGCACGAATGCAACTTTCCCGATTTCTGCACGTCTTGCAGTGTATCGATGAGGAGCATATGCGCCCATCGTTGGTACATGCAGCAAATAGCGCTGCTGCCCTTAGCCTGCCAGAAGCTCATTTCGATATGGTTCGCCCGGGTATCGCGTTATATGGATTAGACCCATCTTCTGAAGTACCCTTGCCAGCAGAATTTCGGTCAGCCCTCTCGTTTAAAACCCAGGTGGCTCAGGTAAAGGACGTTCCAGAGGGGGAGTGTATTAGTTATGGATGCACCTATACAACAGATCGACCTACACGTATAGCGATCTTGCCAGTCGGTTATGCTGATGGATTTCGACGCGCCCCTACAAATTGGGGTTATGTACTGGTTCATGAACAAGAGGCACCTCTGCTTGGACGAGTTTGCATGGATCAATGTATTATAGATATTACACATATCCCGCATGTCAGAGTAGGTGACGAAGTCGTCCTGATAGGACAACAGGGAACAGCCAGCCTCACTGCTGAGCAGGTAGCCCAAAGATTGGGTACAATTAATTATGAGGTCGTTTCAGAGATTCTCGCTCGTGTGCCGCGAGTAGATTGAGATTCCCTCGTTCCAGTAAAATTGACAGGAGAAAACGAAGATGCAATTGGACGAAATAGAAGATATCTCGCACGCTTCTGACTCCACACAGTATTTTGCCGTTATCATCGCCAATCCCACTTCAGGAAACGCAGGCTTCCCACATCAGAATCGCCACTTTGATGAAACGCTAGCATTTCTGCGTAAACAAGGCTGGAAAGCGGAAATCTGGTACACGCAATCAGCAGGTGATGGAGAGAATCTGGCCCGCAAGGCGGTCGAGCAACAGGTCAACCTAGTGATTGCTGCAGGTGGTGACGGCACAATTAATGAGATTATTCAGGGATTAGCGGGCAGTGAAACGGCTTTGGGGGTTCTTCCCAGCGGGACTGTTAATGTATGGGCAAGAGAATTAGGTATCCCGCTAGACGATGCACGAGCGCGCAATGTACTGGTGAATGGACAAACACGCCGTATTGATCTTGGGTGTATTAATGGTCGTTACTTCCTGCTGATGGTCGGGATTGGTTTCGACGGGGAGGTGACCCAGGCAGTTGAGGGCAAACCTCTCAAACGTCTTGGTATTCTCGGGTACACCCTTGCCGTTTTATGGCTCGGGCCTGGATATCGCGGCTTTCCAGTTGTTGCGCAAATCGATAAATACGTAGTAAAAACTCGTGCGCTACAAATCTTCGTTGGCAACACCCAGCTCTATGCAGGTGCAGTCAAATTTACCTGGCAGGCAAAGTGTGATGATGGATTACTCGATCTGTGTATTGTGCGTAAACGCAATATGTGGGGACGACTTATAGTAGCTAGAGACTTTATCTTGCGCAGGTCACAACGCAGTCTTTGGGTACGATATGATACTTTTAAAACACTAAAAATAGAAACGCCTGTACCAATTCCTTATCAAATCGACGGAGAAGCAGGAGGCTATACTCCTGCGGAACTGAGTGTTGCTCCTGGAATTCTCAAGGTAATTGTTCCACAAAAGACACCACGAGGGTTGTTTACCAAAGCCGCCGAGAACACATCTGACACAAATGCATAAAAGTGATTTGACGCCATGTCACCAAAATGGTAAAATTGACTTATTATTCAATTTATAACGAAAGAAGACAAAGAAATGGCAATGCAGAGTCAATATAATGATGATCACAACAGGCTCCCTGGGAAGCGACCTCGCTTGATGATTGATATCAGTCCCGAGTTGCGCCGGCGTATCAAAATTGCTGCTGCCCAGAAAGACCTCTCTATCCGCGAGTATGTAGAGGATATCCTTGATCAAACTGTTCCTCCTGAGAAAAGTTTGTTAGAGAAACGAGAACGAGGACGACTGAATAGTGCAGCAATAGATGACTTACTCAAAACTCGTGAGGAGATTATGCGTGCTCATCCTGGGCAAGTATATGATTCTGTAGAAACGCTTCGCCAATTACGCGAAGAGCGCATACAGGAACTAGAACAATTATGACTGATATTGTGGTAGTTGATGCAAGCCTTGCACTCAAATGGGTTCTTTCAGAAGCAGATTTAAATACAGCCATCGCTTTATTGCAAACATGGAATACTGATCAGATAGAGATTATCGCTCCTGCACTATTTACTTATGAAGCTACAAATATTCTCTACAGGCAAGTAGTGACAAATAAACTCTCTTACGAAGAAGTAAAGAAATTGCTAACAAAATTGCTCTCAATAGGTATATTGCTCAATTTTGTACAACACAGAGAGATAAGCATACGGGCAATGGAACTTTCTCATCGCTTTGGTTTACCTGCCGCATACGATGCACATTACTTGGCACTTGCAGAGCACGAGAAATGTGAATACTGGACTGCAGATACACGTTTATGGAATGCTGTAGCAGACAAACTTCAATGGGTTCACCAACTCAGTGAATACCAGAATACCATTCAGTAATGATCTTGTTGCTTCTCAACGTGTAATGTTAAATATTGCATTCACGGCAATAATGGTGAGGCAGATCATACCAAATGCAAGTATCAGAAAGGGCGTAACAATAATGCTCGCATCTCCGAAGATTATAGTGGTTGCCCCCACCAGCATCACTATTGAAACAATCGCCAGCGCGAGTCGTTGACCGGCACTCGCTCCCCTACCAAAATCTCGCGCTGAAATTTTCTGCCCTGATGATGCAATGAAAGGATCTTGATACCCTGCCTGGTAGCCTTGATAAGGGGCAGATTGGCGTTCGCCAATTCCTTCTTCATAATTCATCTGCTGTGACATGATGGTTCGCTCCTCACGTTTTTTCTGTGCGCAACAATCATTACTTACATAGCTACGAATGCAAAACGTGGAGGTTGCAATTTCCAAATTGCGGTTCATGACAGGCTATGTTGGTAATGTAACCGCTGGCTCATTCTCCCCGCCGAGCCTACGGCGTGCAGTCTCGCGACGACCAACAGCTGGTACATGATTGGTTGCGGAAGCTAATCCAAAAACAGGCATATTGCCATAGACAGCCTCATACTTGCCTGGCTCGACCAGATAGGTCTCGTGCCAGATACCTACACTACCATCTGAACCAATTGCTTTATTGAATTGCCTCCATGCGCTTAAATGCGGATCAGACTTATCCCTGGCAAACTTTTCTAGATCCTCGAATGATCGCCAATACTGAATGAGCACAGGTCCTCGCAAATTCAAGAAAGTTTCTGCCCCCAGAAAGCCTTTTTCAGGATGCTGGTATAATGTGCGTAACATCGGCCCCATAGCCATGGCAACAGGGATCCATTTGCGAAAGGCAAAGAATTTGTTGATGCGCATGCCAATCATGAATACAACGAATGGTTCATCGGCCTGCGCTGTATATCTTCCGGGTATCACTTTAGCCACGATGAATAGCTCCTTTCAGAAACGTGCAACGTGTTGTAGCGTTACATTACCGCTTTATTGCTTCTTTTTTTCTGCGAATATACTCAACTTGTCAATAGTCTCTTCACACCAGGTCAAGAGGGCCTGACACCTGAAAATGCCATATCTTAAAGTGATTAATGAATAAATTTGTTCCGCATCATCGGCACAGTTCGCGTTCAAATACGCTTCTATGCCCCGATACTTTTGCAGAAGCTGCTCCTGCAATGTGCAAAATTGCTTGACATGCTCAATGTTATCGGTAATACTATTCTGCTTGCCAAACAATAATTTGAGTAACAGTTCATTGCGCTCAACCGTATGCTCGATTGGCTCAGTGAGCCATCTTCGCAGTTCTTCAAACCCTTTGTCAGTCAACGTGTATACGTAGCGTTCTGGCCTGCCTTCTTGTTTCTCAGTATGACTTGTAGCCAGACCTACTTCTACTAACTGTTTCAAAATAGGGTATATTTGCCCGTAACTCTCACTCCAAAAGTTACTGGTACTCTGTTCCATGAACTTCTTGATGTCATAACCAGAGCCCGGGCACATACTGAGTATGCCAAGTAAAGCATATTTGCTTTTGTTTTCTTTAGCCATAGCTTTGTAACTCCTGTATGATATATATCTATTAGATATATATCATACAGATATAAATAAGTCAAGAGCTTCGAGAGAACAAAGGTTAGGAAGGAAAACATGTATGCTCATGAGGGCATTCAGTGCAGAAAATGAATTCGATATGGTTCTCCATCCTTGCGGGGGAAAGTGGTGAAACGTTCATGCGACATTGCCCAGTAAAATGCGCAATCGCAGATGGGAGCGATTGCGCTAGCCATAGCCTTGGCGCATGATGGCTTTGGTGCGGTTGTTCTTGCCTTCCACAAAGCCATTGGAAAGACGCATGGGCAAAAACTGGAAACAGGCGAGGATTTCATGTCGCCAGTTTTTACAGGCAGAGAGAGTTTTGCGCAAAGGCTCAAGCCCAAGCGTTTGGACTCTCGCAATCCAGGCATCCAGGAGCGTTTCGGCAGTGGTGACCGTAGACGTTGCATACCAGGTCCGTAGCTCTTCTGTGAGCTGCCATGCCATCTCCAGGACGGGAAGCTGTTCGCCAATGCGGGTGCGATCTTGTGCCTGCTCTTCTGTGAGGTCTTCATGTGCCCGCAGAAACAGAAACGGTTTGCCTTCCAGCAACGGTTTCCCTTCTTTCTTGTGCGCCCAGCTTTGCAGCACTTTCTTGAACCCTTTCATCACATGCTGTATCACATGAAAGTGATCGACGACAATGTGAGCATGAGGCAAGCAGAGTTGAACCGCCGGGCGATACGACGCACGCATATCCATACGCACCGCTTTGACCGCATCAGGCGTACGGAGCCGTTCGAGCAGCGTCATGACTTCTTCTTGTTTACGTCCAGCCCTCACTTCCAACACCTGACGAGCGACCAGATCGCAAAGGATCGTATCATAGTGGTGTCCTGTGCGGCGTGCATCCTCAGCAATGCCGAGAAACGCCGGAGTGTCGAGCGGCTGCAGCTCATCCAGGTTCAGTCCTTTTCCGTTGAGTTTCTGGAGTGCCACCGTGTGGAAACACTCCTGCACGAAGCGGGGACCGACTCCAGTGGCAGTGGCGACATGCGAAAGAGGCTGGGTACAGCCCAGCTCGCCGATCTCCTCGCGCAAACGGGCAGTCGTCTTTCTGCGCCAGCCACACGCCGTCTCAGGTTCGCGTCCCGGCTTTGCGACACTGCAAACAGCGCAAGCGGCGGTTCAGTATGATCAACTCGACGGGATGCTCTCGCAAGGCACAATCTCGTTTCTTTCTGGGTCGCGTCTCATGAATTTTGACGCACTGCTTGTGACAATGAGGGCAGGTGGCCTGGGTCGTTGTTGCCATGCCCTCCACTCTCATCGTCCCATTGGCGAGCCAGTGCTGGCTCACACTATGCAACCCGTCGAGGTCTCATGGCACCAGTATGGCTTCGTTATTGGCTGCTTCTCCTGTGGTATGCTGACTTGACAAGGGGTGTCCTCCCCGGCTTGATTGGTTTTCGAACCCTCGTCTAACGAAGCACAAACCCTCTGTTCTTTTCCTCCTGCCTTATTTTTACTCAGTTTCCCCCGCAAGGATGGAGAACCAGGAACACCCTGTCTGCTACTATTTGAGCCTGGGTGGGCCTTGCTGGATGCGCGTGCGTACAGCTTTTAGCTCCTCCGCATCGCTGCCAGCAAAGCTCTCCTGCCACCAGGTGGCACCTGCCTCGACGTATGGCATGATCATTTCGAGGTCCCTTTGGCGCTCTCTTCCACTGGTATTGCCTGTTGCCAACACATCAAATGGGTCGCCGCTCGTGCGAAACTGTCGCATATAGGTCAGCATCTCCTGGATATCATGTGGCTGCATCAATTCATTTACCTGCTTGAGAGGGCAGACGCCATCCCATTGTGCAGCTCGCCGAAAAGGCTTCTTCACAGGCCAGAAACCCGCTATCCAGATAGGGATGCGCGGTCGTTGGAGCGGCGTTGGAAGGAAAAGCGCATCGTTGAGTTGGTAATGCTGTCCGGAGTAGTTTACACTCACCCCTGACCAGAGACGAACGAGTACGTCCAGTCCCTCGTCCAACATAGCGCCATGTAATTTATCGTCCTGAGATTCGCCATAGGTACTGTATTCTTTGAAGAAGCTATCACTTCCGATCCCCATGCCCAGGATAAGCCGACCCCGCGAGAGGCGATCGAGGGTCACACTCTCTCTGGCCAGTTTCCAGGGTCGGCGCCGTGGCAGTGGTATGACCATGGGACCGAGTTTGATGCGGTTGGTAACCATCGCCATCGCTGTTAGTGCTATCCACGGATCGGCCATCGGTTGAGCCTGCTCATGACTTCCTCCAATGTGATCCCACACAAAGAAGCCGTCCCATCCTGCATCCTCCGCCTCGTGGGCTAATTGCGCCAGAATGCGCGCGTCACCGAAGCTGCCAAAGTTTGGCGTGTTGATCGCAAATTGCATAAGTATGCCCTCCTCTCGTCAGAATATCTCTTTGAAAGTATAGCACCTTATTCCTGATATCTGTCGTTATGATTCCACGGCTAGACCCGAACGCTCCTTCTCCAAGCCATTTGATAACTCAATCTACCTCGGGTTTGCACGATACAATGCGAGCCGTGCGCTGATTACATACCAGGCAAGAAGACCTATCGGCAGTCCAATCCGATTCATTGTCCCGCTACCTGGAGAATTGACGTTCCTAAAAGAGTTCTGATTGATCAGATACGCAATCGTTCCAAATGAAAAGAACACCAGAGGAAGGACGAAGATGAGGCTATAGATGCCGTAGATGCGCCATCAATGTGTGCGAATTGACTTCACACCAAGAATGAAACAAGCGATAGCAAATTGATAGAAGTCTCCCATTGCTTACCCGTGATGGCTCTGTGAGCAGGAGGTTCACTTCTGTGATGTTTTCGTAATGTTCATGCATTACACTCCATACTGGGAAGGTCGGTTTCAGATACTTATGGGCACGATGAGGTGCGGATCGGAGGAGGAACGACCTGTCCCATCGTAAGGAGGAGAGCATGAAACAGCAGCACATTGATTACAAGGTAGCCTCAAATCCGAAGATACGGCGGTGGTTTGCGGCCGCGTTTCGTTCCGCCCAACACACGCCCATGATGCATGGCTTGATCGAAGTCGATGTGACCATGGCGCGCGCATTCCTGCGGGACCACAAAGCGAAAACCGGAGAGCCCCTGTCGTTCACGGCGTTCCTCATCGCCTGCCTGGCTAAAGCCGTGGACGAGAACAAAGCCGTGCAGGCACTTCGCAAAGGCAGCAAGAACCTCGTACTCTTTGAGGATGTGGACGTGTATACCCTGATTGAACGTAACGTAGCTGGACAGAAACAAATCATTCCCTACACTATCAGAACAGCCAATCACAAGACCGTTCGCGAGCTTCATCATGAGATCAGGGCAGCCCAGACGGAGGACGTAGAAAAAGTCTTGACGTGGCTTCAGTTCTTGCCGGACTTTCTCTTTCGACCTTTCTTCTGGGCCTTCTCCTGGATCGGGAAAAGGGATCCACAGGTGTGGAAGAAGTACGTGGGGACGGTGGGCATCACAGCAGTAGGCATGTTTGGGAAAGGTGCAGGTTGGGGCATCCCTCCAGCACTCCCAACACTCATGATGACGGTGGGCGGCATTGGTGAGAAGCCGACAGTTGTGGATGGGCAGATAGTTACACGTGACTATCTAAATCTGACAATAAGTTTTGATCACGATATTATCGATGGCGCTCCGGCAGTACGCTTTACAGAGCGGTTAAAAGAACTGATTGAGAGTAGCTATGGTCTTTTCGATTCCACAATCGAGCCGGGGCAGGCACCACTCTCACAGGAGGTGAATTATGTCAATAACTCTTGAGAAAGCAACTTTTCCTGATCTGAGAAAAGAGCAATGTATCGCTTTGACAACGTTTCGCAAAACAGGGCAAGCCGTGACGACTCCGGTGTGGTTCGCGATCAGGCTCGGCATTATCTATGTCGAAACACATTCGGACGCAGGCAAGCTCAAACGTCTTGGCCATACCGCGCGAGTCACACTCGCTCCGTGTACCTACAGCGGCAAAATCACCGGCTCGGTGTACGAGGGTATCGCTCGTATTCTGACGGAGTCTGAGGAGAGTACAGAGGCTTCAGCGGCCCTGGCAAAGAAATATGGGGTCATGCGCAGTCTTTATCACTTCATTAGAAATGCTCGACGCATGCTCCAACGTAAGGCGAAAACAGGTGCCGTCTACATTGCTATCGAACCCATCTCTGTCTGAACCTGATACGGCCCACCGTATACAGAGTTGTGTTGAGGGGTGTGTATACTTTTCGTTGAAATACCTGCAGGCGTCTTGCTCATCTATGGAGGAAAAAGCGACAGCATAGCGGTCAATCTGGCAATGGAACGACTTGCCACGATACTCCCCCACTCCGAGACGAAGGAGTTTGCAAAACTCGACCACTTCGGGATCGAAAGAACAGCCCCACGAGAAGTTGCCAGGGCAGTCAGTGACTACTTTCTAAAAGAGTAGCTATAGAAACCTGCTCAATAACTACCTGCAATAAGTAGAGCAAAATTTCTTCCATGTAGCTCAAGAAGTAACGTCAATTATTAGATGCAAAACTATAAACCAGGTTTTGCGCAGAAAAAATACCGCTCATTTTGAGCGGTATGTGAGCGGTATTTTCGTTACATAGTAGAGCTATCCATATATAAGTGAAAAGGACAAGATCACCCTTTTGCAAGCATATGTACCGCCTTGCCCAAAGCTCCCTCTGCTGCTTCGAGTACGGTCTCGCTTAAGCCAGGGTGAGCATAGAGGATTTCTGAAAGATCGGTTAATGTTGCGCCCATTTCAATTGCCAGGACAGCCTGTTCAATCAAGTCACCGGCACGAGGTCCTACCAGTGTAGCGCCTAATAATGCTCCATCATCGGCATTGGCGACAAGCATGGCAACGCCGTTATCGCTTCCTAATGTCAAAGCACGGCCATTTGCAGCGAGAGGAAATCTGCCCGTTACAATGCTATAGCCTGCTTTGGAAGCCTCTTCTGCCGTATATCCAATGGTAGCCAGTTCGGGTGTGGTATGGACGACAAGCGGCATAACGAGTGGATCGAATTGGACACGCTGTCCAGACAGCACTTCAGCAGCTACTTTTGCTTGCTTCATAGCGATGCTTGCCAGGGCACGTCCTCCTGTACAATCTCCAATCGCGAATATGTGTGATACACTGCTCTGTTGCATCGAGTTCACCTTGATGCCACCATTGGCGCTCATCTCTAAACCTACAGAGTCCAGATGCAAATCGGATGTACGAGGACAAACACCCCTCGAAATTACGACTGGTCGTTCATCAATGCTATCAAGCACTGCTCCAGTATTTGTCTGGATACCCAATTTACGCAATCCCGCCTGAACAAGTCGCATTGCGGAAGGATCAACGCCCGACAGCAATTGCTCTCCTGGAGAAAGAAGTTTCACCTTTACGCCAAGGCGAGCAAAGAGTGTAGCCAGTTCCAGAGCGATATAGTCATCGCCTACGACACTCAAGGTTTCAGGAAGTTCCGATACCATCAAAGCCTGTTCGGGCGTCAAGACGTGATTGCCATCGAAAGAGAAACCGGGGAGAGGAGCAGCGTCGGCCCCAGTAGCTATAATGCAATGTTCAAATTTAAAACGGAGAGATCCATGCTCACCTTCAACTCGCACTTCCTGTGCATTGATGAACCAGCCAGTACCATACACATACTCGATGTGATTGCCAGCAATTAAGCGTCTTACTCCATCTGCTAGCCGATCAACAATTCCCTGTTTCCATACCTGCATGGAAGCCCAGTCAAACGCCACTGCTTCGACATGAATACCCATTGAAGTAAGTTCTTCCGAGCGGGTTTGTTGATACCTCTCGCTTGCAGAGAGCAGTGCCTTGAGTGGAATGCATCCTTGATGAAGACAGGTACCGCCAGGCAAACCGTGGTCAATCAGAGTTATATGCCGTCCAAGCTGAGCAGCACGAATAGCGGCAACATAACCGCCAGGGCCAGCGCCAAGTACGAGTACATCAACTGCTGTTGTCACATCTCCAACTACCATACCTGCTATTCTTTCTAAACCATGTCTAGCATCAACTGCTGTGGATTTTCTACAAGTTCTTTGAAGCGGGCCAGGAATGCACCAGCCATGGCCCCATCGATGAGTCGATGATCGAAGGAGAGTGCCAGTGGCATCATCGGCCGCACAATAACCGTACCTTGTTGCACGATTGCTTTATCTTGCAGTCTACCTACCGCGAGAATCGCAACTTCAGGGTAATTGATGATAGGCGTACCGGTACTTCCTCCAAAGCTTCCAACATTGTTCAGCGTGAAAGTGCTGCCACTCAGTTCAGATAGTGAAAGAGTGCGCTTTTTGGCTCCTTCAATTAAATGCTCAAGATTGCCAGCTATTTCCATCAAAGTAAGGTGATCAGCATTACGCATGACAGGTACAAGCAATCCCTCCGGTGAGGCGGTTGCCACACCAATATGATATGAGCGATGATAGATAATCTCGCTGTTCTCTTCATCCAGGCTTGCATTGAATATGGGAAACTCTTTGAGCAACGGAATCAAAAGTTTGATCAGCAAGGGGATATACGTCAGGCGCATGCCACGTTTTTCCGCTGTAGGCTTGAGAGCTTCACGTAATGTAGCAAGAGCGCCTCCATCAACTTCATCGAAAGCAGTCGCATGTGGAATAGTACGCCAGGAACGCTCCATGTGCTCGGCAATTCGTTTGCGCAAGCCCTTCAAAGGCTGGCGTTCATCTTGAACTGGTGCCACAGGATGATCAATCTTACGAATGAGAGTAGTTGGAGCTTGAGAAGCAGGATGTTCAGCTTCTGTATCTTCGACCAATACCGACGAAGATGCAGAAGGTAAAGATGAATCTGTTTTATGCTCGACGTAAGCTCGCACGTCCTCGATAGAAACACGACCATTGGCAAGAGAAGGAGTCACCTTCTCAAGATCTACCTCCAGTTCGAAAGCCAGTTTGCGTACAGCAGGGGCAGCAAGAACACGCTGCTTTGTAGCCGGGGTCTGAGATACAGGAGTTGAAGAGGGCATGCTTGCTGATTGAATAGTCGCTGATGCAGACGTGAAGCTCTTGGGGGGAGTTGAACTTCCTCCATTCGCAGAAGTTGTGCTCTCAAAGACAATCAACACATCACCAACTTTAGCTACCTGCCCATCCTGGACGCGAATTTCTGCCACGCGCCCGGCAACAGGAGAAGGTATTTCGACGATCGCCTTATCTGTTTCGACTTTCAACATGGTCTGATCAAGCTTCAGCGTATCGCCTGCTTTGACAAGCCACTCCACGACTTCCGCTTCTTGCATCCCTTCGCCAAGATCTGGCAACTTGAATTCCTGCATACTCAATCTCCATCTCTCAAGGTTCCATCACCTGTTTCAATGCCGTCAATACTTTCGCTGAGGTAGGCAAATAGTAGTCTTCAAGACCTGGAGCAGGGTAAGGTGTATCGTAGCCCGTCACACGCCCGACAGGTTTCAGAAGTGAGTAGAGACAGTGATCGTTGATAATGGCTGTGACTTCAGCTCCGATGCCTCCCGCGCGGGGCGCTTCGTGAACGACAATTGCGCGACCTGTTTTTTCAACAGACTGAATAATGGCTTCTTCGTCAAGCGGCCAGATAGTTCGCAGGTCAATGATCTCGATGCTTATGTCCAATTCCTGTTGTGCCAGCTTTGCAGCTTCGAGCGCAACGTTTACCATTGCACCATACGCAAAAATGCTAACATCATTGCCTTCTTGAACTATTTTCGCCTTGCCAAGTGGAATTGCATAGTGTTCTTCAGGCGTCTCCTGTCGGAAAGATCTATACAGTTTGATATTTTCGAGGAAAAGTACCGGGTCAGGATCGGCAATTGCCGAGGCGAGCAGTCCCTTTGCATCGTATGGATTCGAAGGAATCACTACTTTAAGGCCCGGTGTCTGTAAAAACACGCCTTCTAAACTATCAGAATGTAATTCAGGTGTCCGTACACCACCTCCGTATGGGGAACGTACTACAAGCGGGCAGGTATAAGCTCCAGCGCTACGAAATCGAATGCGCGCTGCTTGCGAGACTAATTGATTCATGCAGACAAAAAGGAAACCGGCGAATTGAATCTCGGCCACTGGCCGCAGGCCATAGACCGCCATACCAACTGAGCTTCCAATTATTGCAGATTCCGAAAGAGGTGTATCGAAGACGCGATCTTCGCCAAACTTGCTTTGTAAATGTTCAGTGACACGGAAAACACCACCGTTCGCTCCGATGTCCTGTCCAAGTAGTACGACTCGTTTATCTCGTTCTAACTCTAGTGCGAGTGCTGAATTTAGGGCTTCGATCATGGTCATTTGCATTTGAGATTACTCCAATTGGTGTTATGGCGGGTTTCTCTGCTTTCTGCCCATTTAACTCGCAGCCTGCGGCTGCGAGAAATAATAAAGAAGTTTTGTGGGGACCTGCTATTGCATCCCCCAGATGCGCGGCCCCACACCCCGGCAGAGGGCTTTGCCCAATACCGTTTAGATAAGGAGAGGAGTTCAAGATATGACATACTATTCACACTACAAAGTGAATACCTTGTCCTATCTCAGGAGCCTCCTCATGAGCTACAGCCTACGTCACCTTGTCCCAGACCGCAAGTTCTGTCACGCGTTGCACTTGGATATCTTTGAACAGATTATCCCAGCTGCTCTCATCCGAGACGTGCTGACTGAGACCCAGAGCTGGGAAGAGCGCGAAAAGGCGCTCAATATGCCGATGGTGATCGTCCTCATCATTGCGATGGGCCTCTTTTCCTGCGTGTCGATCCCGCACGTCTTGCACAAGATCGCCCAAGGACTGCGCTACATCTGGCCTGAGCCAGGCGTGCGCTTGCCGGGCGGCAGTGCCATCAGCCAGCGTCGTCAGCAATTGGGCGTCCGGCCGCTGCGTCGCCTGTTCGAGCGCGTCTGCCAGCCCCGTGCCACCTCCGAGACGCCGGGAGCCTTTGCCTTCGGGTTGCGGCTGATGGCGAGTGATAGTACGGTGGAGAACGTGGCTGACACCTTTGCCAATGCGTTGACCTTTGGTCGGCCCAGCAACCAACATGGCACTGCCTGCCTATCCACAGGTGCGCGGCATCTACTTGCTCGAATGCGCCACCCACCTGGTGGTCGATGCCCTCTTTCGCCCCTATCTTCCCAATGAACGGCAGGGAGCCTTTGCCTTGCTGCGCTCGATCCAACCCGGCATGCTGGTGCTGCTCGATCGTGGCTTTCACTCGGCGCGCTTGATCCAGCTGATCCGTGCATTGCAGGCGCATGTGCTGGGTCGCTTGGCCAGTAATGTCGTGCCTGGCTACCTGCGCCAACTCGCCGATGGCACCTATCTGGCCTACCTCTATCCCGAGGATGACAGCGGCCAGCAGCGTGGCAGACCCCTGCTGGTACGGATCATCGAATACACCCTGGATGATCCCGCTCGACCGGGTCATGGCGACCTGCATCGACTGGTGACCACCTTGCTCAATCCGCGTACCTGTGGAGCCCTCGACCTGATCCTCTGCTATCACGAGCGGTGGGAAATCGAGACGGCCATCGATGAGATCGATACGCACCAACGGCTCTGTGACTACACGTTGCGCTCGCACACCCCCAGTGGCGTCGTGCAAGAACTCTATGGCGTGCTCTTGGGCTACTATGCTGTGCGGACACTTATGTTGCACGCCGCACAGCAGGTGGACCTGGACAGTGATCGGCTCAGTTTCACCCATGCGCTCATCCTGGTCACTGATGCCATCCATGAATTCCAGCAGACTGTCCAAGAGCAGCGTGAGGACTTGACCCAGCGCTTGCTCAGCGATCTGCGCGAGCCGCTGGTGCCGCTGCGTCGCCTGCGCAGTAACCCACGTGTGTGCAAAAAAGCTGGCTCCAAATTTCCGCGCACCCGTCCTGAGCACCGCCAGGTGCCCACACTGGAGCGTTCGTTCGCTCAGGTCATCGTGCTGCTCACGCACTCGACTCGCTATCACGGACCTCAGCCCATCAAGCGCTTCCAACGCATCATTCTCCTTATCTAAACGGTATTGGGCCGAAGCCCTCTGCACTCCCTTTTATTCTTTGCGATCTACATATCGTAAAAGATCAGCGCGTTGCTCCTCAAGACGATGAGGTAAGTTAGCCATTGTGTAGTCAAAGAAGCTATCTGGGGCCATGGGCTGCATTGCTTCAGCGAGCATAACGGCTTCATTAACTTCTTCCTCAAGCTCAGTGACAGTTTGCTCTGCGCGATCTTCGGTAAGCAAGTCTCTCCCTATCAAGAACTTTTGGAAACGCGTAATCGGGTCTTTCGCCTGCCAGGACTCTACCTCGAGTTGATCGCGGTAGCGCGTAGGATCATCTGCAGTAGTATGCGCCCCAATTCGATAAGTGAGTGTTTCTACAAGCGTTGGCCCTTGTCCTGAACGTGCTCGCTCGATAGCTTTCTGCATCACATCGTAAACCGCTAAGATATCGTTGCCATCCACCAACTCTGATGATACACCGAAGCCAATCCCACGAGAAGCGAGCGTCTGAGCAAAAGTCTGCCTATTACGTGGGACACTGATGGCCCAGCCATTATTCTGCACAACCAGCACCACGGGAGCCTGGAAGACACCAGCGAAATTGAGAGCTTCGTTGAAATCTCCTTCAGAGGTCGCCCCATCACCACATACTCCTACCGAAACAACTGGATCACCAGCGATCTTAGCGGCCATCGCCAGGCCAACAGCGTGTAACATTTGCGTGCCAATGACGATCTGAATCGGCAAGCAGTGGGTTTCTGCAGGCCAGTTTGGAGGCGTGAAGCCACGAAATGAATAAGCAACTGTTGGAACTGGAACGCCTTTGACGAAGAGAGAAGCAATTTCTCGATAGGAGGTCGAGAGCCAATCCTGCGGCTGTAAGGGAGCCGCTAATCCAACGGCTGTCGCTTCCTGTCCAACTAATGAACCAAACGTGGTTGCTCTCCCCTGGCGCTGCAGAGCAACGATCTTGTTGGAGAATATACGGCCCAGTTGCATGTAGCGGTAAAGTGAAAGCATGCGCTCAGCACTGAGGTCGGGCATTTCGCTTACAAGGTTGCCTTCAGGATCAAGTATCTGATAAGGGACAGAGCTGGAATCAATTTGTTGGATAGACATCTGAAACTCCTACAAGCATCTACAAAATAGAGAAACTTGATTAGCTTGAGAATAACCAGGGAGCTTCTTGCTTCCTTTTTTCTTCATAAGCTGCAATTTCATCACCATGGCTCAAAGTCCATCCGATATTGTCCAGACCCTGAAGCAAGGCATTTTTCCTAAACTGATCGATCTCAAAGTGCAGTACTCGTCCTGCTGGAGTTACGACTGTTTGCGAAGCAAGGTCAACATGAAGAGTATAACCCTCGGTTGCTTCAACTTCTGAGAAGAGTTCTCGAATTGTGGCTTTGTCAAAGGTAATTGGCAAAATACTGTTATTAAAGCAGTTATTGTAGAAGATATCGGCAAAACTTGGCGCGATGAGACAGCGAAAACCATAATCCCGTATAGCCCAGGGAGCCATTTCGCGTGATGATCCGCACCCAAAGTTATCTTCCGTGAGTAATATAGTCACACCCTGATAACGAGGCAGATTGAGCACAAAATCAGGATCTGGAATTTGACCATTAGGATCAAGGTAGCGCCAGTTCGCAAAAAGGGCCTTATCAAAGCCAGTACGCCTGATCGTCTTGAGAAAACGAGCAGGCGTGATTTCATCTGTGTTGACGTTCAAACGATCTAAAGGGGCAACCCGCCCCGTGAGAGTTGTAAAAGGTTCCATTCACTACACTCCTTACAGTCGTCAATGCCGCCATGTCGCCCGTGTTATGCAACAGAAGCATTGACGAATGCCAAACATGTTACATTTCTCTAATATCGACAAAATGGCCAGCGATAGCAGCAGCAGCAGCCATGGCAGGACTGACCAGGTGGGTACGTCCACCTCGCCCTTGCCGTCCCTCGAAGTTGCGATTGCTTGTGGAGGCACACCGCTCTCCCTCCGCGAGCTGATCCCCATTCATGGCAATGCACATGCTGCATCCCGCCTCTCTCCACTGAAAACCCGCCTCCCGGAAGATATCAGCGATCCCTTCCTCCTCAGCCATGCGTCGCACCTGCGTCGAGCCTGGCACCACCATCGCTCGCACTCGTGGGGAGACGTGCTTGCCCTGGACGTACTTCGCTGCCTGCCGCAGATCCTCCAACCGCGAGTTGGTACACGAGCCGATGAAGACGGTATCGACCGTGATGTCGGTGATCTTCTGCCCTGCACTTAGTCCCATGTAGGCGAGCGCTCGCTCGTAGGCTTTGCGCGCTTCGGGATCCTCTTGCGTGGCTGGGTCGGGCACGACGCCTCCTACATCTGCCACCATGCCCGGATTGATGCCCCAGGTGACCTGGGGTCCGAGTCCTTCGATGGTGACCTCGTACTCGGCGTCAAAGTGCGCTCCAGGGTCACTGGCCAGCGCTCGCCATGCCTGCACTGCCTGCTCGAACTGCTCGCCTTTGGGGGCGTAGGGTCGTCCTTGGATGTAGGCGAAGGTGCTCTCGTCGGGGGCGACCATACCTGCACGCGCTCCTGCTTCGATGGCCATGTTGCACAGCGTCATGCGTCCTTCCATTGACAGGCAGCGAATGGCTGAACCACTGAATTCGATGACGTGGCCGGTCCCGACTCCTGTCCCCAGTTGCCCGATGATGGCCAGCGCCAGGTCTTTGGCGGTCACCCCAGCAGCAAGGGTTCCTTCGACGCGGATGTGCATGGTTTTGGGTCGCTGTTGCAGCAGGCATTGGGTGGCCAGCACATGCTCGACTTCGCTGGTGCCGATGCCAAAGGCTAAGGCTCCCAACGCGCCATGCGTAGAGGTGTGCGAATCTCCACACACAATGGTCATTCCCGGCAGGGTCAATCCTTGCTCTGGCCCGATGATATGCACAATGCCCTGCCGCGCGTCTGCTAAATCATAAAGAGTGAGACCAAATTCTTGGGAGTTCTTCTCCATCGTAGTCAAGCATTCAAGGCTATCTTTATCCACCACATCTAACATACGCCTCCCTGGGACGGTGGGCACATTATGATCAAGCACGCAGACAGTAGCATCGGGCCGATGCACCGAGCGACCAGCAAGTCGCAAACCAGCGAAAGCCTGTGGGGAAGTCATCTCGTGTACTAGATGTCTATCGATGTACAGAATGGTAGCTTCTCCAGGGACATCACGTACAACATGTGCTTCCCAGATCTTCTCAAACATAGTCTTTGGCTCAGCTTGCTTTTGTTCCATTTGGGTATCCTTCCATGGGAATGTGAAACTCTTCATTGGGCTTCGATATCTTTCATTATCTCACATTTTTGGAATACCCTAGGAGTCAAGTTGTGCAAGTTCTGGAAGATAGGATTGCAAACGCATATAGAGTTCGCGGTAGAGGGCAAAGCCTTTGCGATATCGAGGAACTACAGCACTCTGAGGATAATAAATAGGACCTTGTGAGATAAAACGTGTGATGTCGCTCCAGTCGGTAAACATACCGGCACCCATAGCTGCAACATAGGCAGCACCAAGAGCGGACGCAGCTTCGCCTGCCACAACTTGAACAGGCAAGTTTATAACATCAGCCGCTATCTGCATCCAGAGAGCGCTTCGGCTCCCACCATCAGCTGCGACCACACGCCGTATTGGACGGCCTGCCTCGCGTAATAGTTCAAGATGATGAGCAAAACCATAACACACAGCTTCCAGGATGGCACGATAGAGATGCGAGCGAGTATGGTGAAGCATCAATCCCGCGAAAACACCTCTGGCAGCGGGATCGAAAATTGGCGTCTTTTCGCCAAGAAAGTAAGGAAGCGCTATAATGCCGCCTGCTCCTGGCTCAATTGCCTGTGCCTCCACATCCAGAATCTTGTGGAGACATTCCATTCGCCAGTGTGTTGGAGAACCACTTGACTAGCGAACCGCTAGAAGCCATGCAGCCGTTGATGAGCGTGAGACCTGGAACATCATGGTAATCAAAGTAAAAATGTGGATCTGGATCAGGGCGAGAGTCACAATATAAAATATCGCCAGCGCCACCAAATTTCAGTAGAATATCACCATTCTGTGTTAATCCAGATGCCAATGCAGCCGCAACATGATCAGCACTACCGGCTACTACTGGCGTTCCAGGCAATAAACCAGTCATTCTCGCTACTTCATCGCTCACCCCGGCTACAGTTTCTATCGGTTGACGAACTGGCGGCAACAAATTAGGAGCCATACTGGCATGTTCCAGATAAGGAGGATGCCAGCGATGTTGCACAACATCGTAAAAACCGCTTTCTGCAGCCCAATTCTCCTCCAGGGAGTAGTGGCCAGTCAGACGATATACGATGAAGTCATAAGAACCGCACACATGTGCGGCACGCTCTACCACCTTCGGCTCATGTCTCTTGAGCCAGCGCCATTTGGTGTCAATACTCTGTTGATTTGGCATACAGCCAGTGATACTAAGGAATTCTTTAAGATCGACGTCAGCTCGCAGTTCATCAACTTCAACATTTGCGCGCACGTCATTTTGCTGGATGCTGAGACGAAGGGGATCACCTGATGCATCTAAAATGACCATCGCAGGTACCATTCCAGAAACGCCGACTGCCTCGATCGACTCTGCTGGAATGTCTTTGAGCAACTGGCGAATTGCTTCAACAGTGGTTGTCCACCATCGCTCTGGATCTTCTTCCGCCCAACCCGCCTGAGGAGAAAGCAACTCGTGGGCCATTTCAGCCTGTGCTACGATGCCTTTTTCGCGCTCTAAAGCGATAGCTTTTAAAGCAGTTGTACCAACATCTATACCTAGCACATAGCGAGAAGTCATGGGTGAACCTCACTAAACTCACGAGCAGCTCGTACTTCGTCCATAAATCGGTGTACGCGATCGGCATCAACCGGGTTCCAGGTATAGCCATCCTGTTTGAGTCCGGTACCAACAATGACTCCATCGGCTACTGACAATGTCTTGCGCACAGTCTCAATCTTCACACCTGTATTTGCGAGGACAGGTGTGCCTGGCACGGCAATTTTTGCATCACGAATATGATCGAGATTCGCTTCCGCTCCCGCCATTGCTCCCGAAATTAGAATCACATCGGCTAAAGAAGAAACAACGACGCTATGAGCCAGCGCCCCAAAGGGACGAGGGGAGATGGGGTGGGCAAACTCAGGCTCGATATTGAAAAACAGGCGTACATTCTCAGCGCCAATATTTCGACGATAATCCAGCGTAGCGGCAGCATCAGTTTGCCATAAACCCATATCACTATCATACACGCCTGTAAAAACCTCGCGCACAAAACTTGCACGCACAGCCTGTGCTACAGCCAGGGCAGCCATTGGGTCCCAGAGCAGATCAACTCCATAAGGGAGGGAGAGATGCGGACGAAGCTCACCAATTACTGCTGCCATAGCTGCGATAGGCGCTCGATCAATATGAAAGGAGTAAGGACGATCACCTTCGTTACAGAAAAGCAAACCATCCACACCGCCATCTTGTAATATATCCAGGTCTCGACGTAGCGCATCCACTATAGCTCCCATACCACCCTTACTATCATAGAGCGTCCTACCAGGTAAAGGCAGTAAATGCATCATAGCGATTACGGGTTTTGAACGACCAAAAAGAGCCTCCAATAAAGAGAGTTTAGATTGACTTTCATGATCATTTCCACCAGCGTCAGGCATGCTCATTCCCCCTGATATGTGAAACCCAAAGGGCGACCATGAAGATCACCCTTTGAAAATTATCATCACAATGAATATAGCTCATGCTTTACTCTGGTGGCAATTCTTTATAGATCAGATCCAGGTTGATGCCTTGCCTGGATCGCACAAAGCGCGCTATAAAGAAAATCGCCAGACCAATAACTATCAAGGCTCCCATGAAAATGAAGCCGGGCAAAGGTCCAGACGATGCAGTTGCAATGCCAAGCTGCGGATAAGAAAGCACCAGGTATGCCAGACCAATCATGACCGCAATAGATAGCACTGCTGCAATAGGTAGAAGCGGAATACCCGCAATTCTCGTGTTGGCAGGTGAATTCCTGAATAGATCTGGGCGGCGCACAGGGAACGCAAGTGCCGCGACACTCACACACAGGATGGTAATAACCCCGGCTAATACACCCATAGAGAGCAGTGTGGCAAATGAGCTGGAGAGTACCGACCATGCAAGAATAACCGCAACAATAACCGATGCAACGATGATCGCTGGAATTGGAGCATGGGTACGTTCGCTCACATCAGACAGCCTGCTTGGAAGAATACGGTCAAACGACCAGGCGAAAATTGTGCGCACGGGCATAAATGTATTCGGAAACATGGCTGGAAGATTCCAGAAAAGGAAACTCACCGCGATGAGTAAGGCAAAGATCGAATTGTTAGCAGCTATGCTTGCCATCAGGTTATAGAAAGGTGCTACTGGCAGCAAATAACCAGGTGTTCCTGCAAGCGCATTGATGCTAGCTACAAATCGCTCACTGGCAGTATTATACAGGAGCAGTACGCCGATAATCATGAAGATCGAGTCCCACACGAGCGCACCGATCATAATTACGAGTTGACGGCGTAGATTTCCAGCCGATTTGAGTTCCCCGGCGATGTACACCGACCACCAGTTCCACATCATAAAAGTCATGATGATAGCTACAACTGGCAGCGTTGAGGAGAATTGATGACCTCCCAGGAAGACAAAACCTGCTTTAGCAGCAGCAACCTGGATAGCTAGAAATGAGTTAGCGCTGTGTGTAAATGGCTGTGCGAAAGCATTGAAATTGGCGATAAAGCTTTGATTAGAGCTTATCAGCAGCGCGATAAATGCCAGGAAGGTACCCAAAGTTGCGATAATCCAACACACATTTTGCACGCGAAACGATGTTTTCGTCCCAGCTGACATTGCAACGGCTAGAATTACAATTAACAATAATCCTAAACCGAATGTCCACCACTGGCCTGTTGCATCACTGCCACTCACAGCATTACCAGCATTGATCAGTCCGCTGTTTTGTGTAACAGCCCCAAGGACTGCAAGCGCTGGTCCAAGCGCCAGAACTGCAAAGGACCGCGCCCAGAAGGCTGCTCCGATCAAGGCTGATATTGAAGCAGCAAAATTGCTGAACACAGCTACGGAAGGATGCAGAATACGGCTGATCCATACATAGTCGCCACCCGTACGTGGCATAGCAGATGCCATCATCGACATCATAACGACTACAGGGATGTTAACTACAAAAGCGATCAGCAGTGCCTGGATGATGTCCGCTCCAGGAAATGCTCCCAGGGCATAGAAAATTCCAAATGCCAGGGTAGCTCCAACTGGTGCCGAAAAAACTGCGTTGAAAATAATTGCATCTATTACAGATGCTTCGCGAACAAGACCCGATGATTGCCGAACATAAAGGGATGAGGATGGGGTCGAAGATGACTCGGATTGCATGTCCTACTCCTTCGCCTGATAGCAGGCAAAATATAGTACGCTAGACGAACCACTTGGAGAGATAAATCTTGACATACAACGATTTATTAGCTAGAGTATACAGCAATGAACATGCTCTGTCAATAAAAACATGTAATAGTTTGTTGCATTTTGTCCGATCAGTTTCTTTTAAAGTGAGTTCCAAATGCTGGCGAGCGAACGAAGAAGGCTCATTCTTGAACGTGTAGCTGAGTTCCAATCGATTGAGGCCCAGGCACTGGCTGATGAATTAGAAGTCTCAGTTATGACGATTCGGCGCGATATAAAGCGCCTGGAACAGGATGGTTTCTTACGCCAGACATATGGAGGCGCGACATTTCATATTACAAAAAGTGTTGAACTGGGATTTAACAGTCGAGCGTTGCAATTTTCAGCACAAAAACGCTTGATCGGCGCTTTTGCCGCTCAGATGGTCGAGCCAGGACAAACACTGTTTCTCGGTGAAGGCACGACCACTTCACAGTTTGCACAATTTTTACCCCCACACCCTCATGTACAGGTTATTACCGCCTCACTTTCCCATGCTAGCCTGCTATGTTCACGAAACATTCGCGTCATTGTGCTTGGTGGAAAGCTACATAGTGAAGAATTGATTATGACAGGACCAATTGCTGAAGCTACGCTCAATCGATTTTACGCTGATATTTGTATACTTGGAGCAGCGGGAGTTGACCCTGAGGTAGGCATAACAGAATTAGACTATGAAGTAGCTTCGTTGCATCGTTTGATGATGGAGCGGTCTCGCGACGTAATTGTGCTTGCTGATCACAGCAAGTTGGGATTTCGAGCACCAGCTGTTGTAGCTCCAGTTTCTATGGTTACAACTCTGGTAACAGATGAAGATGCCAAACAAGAGATGCTCGATCGACTTCAAGTCGGTAATATACAGGTTGTGCTCGCTAAAAAGCATCAAGAAGATCACGTTGGTCTTCAACAAGAAACGACAATACGGCTCTAGTGCTTTGCATACATAAGCGCAAAGAATGAAACAGAAACGGTTCAGTGATGACTACTACAATCTATTATGCCAGCGATGTGCATGGTTCCAATCGTTGCTTCCGCAAATTTTTAAATGCAGCGAAGTTTTATAAAGCTCAGGTATTAGTCATGGGTGGTGATGTACTTGGCAAAGCTATTATTTTCCTTGAAGAAACACGACCTGGTATTTATGTCACTCAAGAACGTGGTCAACGACTTGAGCTAACTTCAGAAGCCGATGTACGAGAATTCGAGAAGATTGCAGCCGATAAAGGAATGTATACATATCGTTGTCGTGAAGGAGAGCGCGATGCACTCCATGCTTCTGGTGAAGTTGAGTCAGTCTTCGAACGTTTGATGAAAGAACGCCTGCTAGAGTGGATCACCCTGGCAGACGAACGTTTAGCAGGGACTGGAGTGCGCTGTTATATAATGGGTGGCAATGATGACCCACCTGAAGTATTAAATGTGTTGGATACTGGTCGCATTGTGCATAACCCTGAAGGCGCACCTGTTGTGTTGGATGAGGTAAGCGAAATGATAAGTCTCGGCTGGTCGAACCCGACCCCGTGGAATACGCCTCGTGAATGTAGCGAAGACGAACTGGCACAGCGCATCGATGCCCTCATGCTGCAAGTGAAACGTCCTGATGCGCTCGTCATGAACTTACATGTACCACCCTTTAAAAGTGGGCTGGATGATGCACCAGAACTAAATGCTGATTTTAAAGTCCAGAGCAATCTCGGCCAGACGCGTTTCATACCTGTTGGGTCTACCGCTGTGCGAGCAGCTATTGAGCGATATCAACCATTACTAGGACTGCATGGACATATTCATGAAGCCCATGCTTCATGCAAGATTGGGCGAACTGTTTGTATCAACCCAGGTAGTGATTATAGCGAAGGGGTCCTGCATGGTGTTTTGGCTACCTTGCACAAGGGCAAATTAAGAGGTTACCAGATGGTTAGCGGTTAACAAGTTTTTCGCTGATCATCGAGCCTACTCATCAGGAGGTATATGTTATGTCACGTTTACATCTCGGTATCAATACGTGTTTCGCGGTTAAACGTTGGCCAGAACCAGATCAGTGGGTGCAAATCGTTAAACATGAGTTAGGACTTGATTGCTGCCAGTTTAGTCTTGACCTGGTCGATCCTTTACTCGACGAAAGCACTACACAATCCTATGCTGATGAGGTTCGAAAACTCGCAAAGGCACACGATCTCTTCATTCATAGCACCTTCACCGGGCTGGCTGCTTACTCCTGGAGCCAATTACTACATCCAGATCTATCTATGCGTGTAGCAGCAAACAGATGGTATGAACGAGCAATAGACTTCACAGCTCAACTTGGCGCAACCGGTATGGGTGGCCACATTGGAGCATTCAGTGTCAAGGACGCCATGAACCACGAGCGCAAACAAATGCTCTTACATGAGTTGCAGGAACGCCTGTTAGCACTGTCACATTATGCTGCTGATAAGGGGTTATCTCACTTACTGTTCGAGAACATGGCGGTTACACGCGAGTGGGGACACAGCATTGAGGAAGCGCAATGGCTTACCAACCTGAATACAAACAATGGCGCGCCATTTGTATTATGTCTTGATGTAGGACATCCCTGTGCCTTGCATACTGGAAGCGCTAGCGATGATTATCTCGCGTGGTTCGCAATTTCCTGGCCACACCTCCCAATTGTACATTTGCAACAAACAGACAACACAGGAGATCATCATTGGCCTTTCACGAGGGATTATAATGCACAAGGCATGGTAAAAGCCGAAAAAATTATAGAAGCAATTCAACCCTGGTTAATGAGTGGCGATGTGTATCTCTTCCTTGAACCAATCCACCCGTTCGAAGCCGAAGATAGCATGGTATTGGATGAACTACGCGAAAGCGTAGAATACTGGCAGAAAGCTCTATCTTAAACTCCGCAACTAGCAAGTCTGGCTGCCTGCATACTGAGCGAAGAAGAATGATTTTCAATTAGACACTCAGTTGGGGTAATGTTATAATAAAGCCCTCTTTATGTGCTAAAAAGAGAGATGAGTTCCATAATTGGCTAGTATAGGAAAAACTAACAGGTACTTATGCTCATAGTAAAGGAGAACTTTCATGGCATGGGATCCAACTCAAGGTCAGGAACAACCTGGCAACGGAGAGCCAGAGCAACCCCCAAATGGTGGGTCAGAACCCAATCCAGCTAATAGTGCTCCACAAAATCCTTATGAAGGACAGGAACAACCCCCCAGTGGAGCAGACCCTTACTCAGGATATGGTTCTCCACAAAATCCCTACGGCGCTCCACCACAGAATCCTTATGCCTCCACAATCGCCGCAAAACCCCTATGCCCCACCCCAACAATACGGTACTCCACCTTATCAGCAAGGTGGCTACGGTTATGGATATGCTCCACCACAGCAAGCGCCTCGATCAATCGGTCAAGCTATTCAGGAACTGCCAAATCAATATATTAGAGTACTCACCAAACCATCACGGCTGACATTTGAAGGAGAGATGGGCAAGGCAGACTGGGCTATGGTATGGATACAGCTTCTTATATGGGCTGTTGTTGGAACCATTATCGGCTTAATTGGAAGCGCATTAAGACTGGCTACTAGTTCTATCATAGGTTCAGGAGGAGCCAACTTCAATTCCATTCTAGCTCTCACCGCAAGTGGGAATACCTTTGCTTTTATCTCAGTCCCCATAACTTTTTTCATTCTTGTAGGCATACAATACCTCCTTGCAAAGGCTTTTAAAGGAGAGGGAAATTTTCTTACCCAGGGTTATACAACACTTCTTTTCGAAGTCCCAATTTACATACTAAGTTACCTCCTTGGTTTAATACCTATTCTTGGTGGTATTGCAGGCTTCGCATTACTTATCTATGGATGGGTCCTTAACGTTTTCGCGATTATGGCAGTACACCGTCTAAGTGGTGGTAAAGCTTCGGCAGTAGTCTTTATTCCAATAGCGGTGTTGTTCTTACTTGTTTTCCTGTGCGTTATTGTGCTGGCTGCAATTTTTGTAGCTGCTTTCAGAAATGGAACCCAATATCCATAGGCTAGCATCGAAAGTATGACAGCAGGGCTGGACTATTCTGCTAAGCATAGCGAAGCATTTCTATGCTCTTAGAGAGACTCTTCGTTATGCTCAGTTTGACAGCCAGGCAAGCCTTAACCTATCTAAAGACCAGGAGATTACTATTCGCCCGTCGTGTCTTTCTCGTTATTGATAAAGTTAAAGTGAGAATGTGAAGCTATCTACACGGCGGGCGGTATCTTTAATCCACTTTGCTATTGCTCCCAGAAAGATAACTATAAGACAAATATCCCTTTCCTCAACTCAATTTAGACAGGTACATTGAGTTATGCTATGATTGGCTGGCATTTCTTCATGATTTCGCATATTCTATCTCAACTGGCTTACTGACTATTTCAAATTTTAGCTCATATATTTCAATCTGGAGGCCAACTCCTGTGGATACTCTCCTTGGCACATCGATTAGTGGATATAAACTGGTAAGGCTGCTTGGTAGCGGCGGTATGGGAGCAGTCTATCTGGCAGAAGACCCGAATATAGGACAACAGGTTGCCATCAAACTTGTGAGAACAGATACAAGTGATTTTCTCGATGTAGTTAGTTCAAACGCGGCTGCTGAACGCTTTAAGCAAGAGGCGCGAGCAGTTGCAAGCCTCGATCATCTGAATATACTTCCACTCTATCGCTACGGGGAAGAGGAAACAAGCAACGGCAAGCGGGCCTATATTATCATGCAATACCGTCCAGAGGGTTCGCTATGGGATTGGCTTCGGCGCAGAGCCGGAATTCCTTCAAGTCAATTATTCGCTTCGCATCCTGATCTGCCTGTCATGAACAGTTCCTGGCCTTTGAGCCCGGAGGAGGCAAATGAATATTTGCAACAGGCTGCTTCTGCACTCCAATATGCTCACGAGCGAGGTATTATACATCGTGACGTGAAGCCTGCAAATTTTTTGCTCCGTATCGACAATGGAAATACTGTACACCTCCTACTTTCTGATTTTGGTCTGGCGAAATTATTCTCCTCCAACACGGCTACGAGTCAAATCCTGGGCACGCCAACATACATGGCTCCTGAACAATTTAATGGTACTGCAAGTCCGGAGAGTGACCAGTATGCGCTTGCCGTGATGATCTACTACTTTCTAGCAGGTTGCCCTCCATTTGAAGGTGACCCCATGCGTCTAATGCATCAGCACCTGTCTGTTGATCCTCCACAGATAACGAGGATAAATTCTGCTCTTCCCGAAGGGATAGCGATCGTGCTATCACGTGCTCTGGCTAAAAGGCCAGCGGACCGTTACCCAACAACTGAAGTTTTTGCCGCATCCTTTTCACAGGCAGTTCAGGGTGTCCAGCCAGTATGCGACCATTGTTCTCCTTGCCAACGCTGGCACAAACGTATAAAGCTCCAGCCACTCAAGCAGACTGGGAAAACTCGAGCGTGCCCGCAACGGTGCTAACAACACCTGGTACATCACATTATCCTTCCCAGGCACCAAACAGTTCAGGATCAGCACTTGATTCGACAGTATATGCCGCTGCGGCACAGCAGGATCAGTTCTCGCAAATGCCTGCATGGCCTGGTCAATCGCACAAGCCTGACACAACAACGCCGGATAAATCACGTCAAGTGAGTAGAAGAAAGGCGCTCGGCTGGATTGCTGGAGGTGCAGCGATAGTGGCTATTGGTAGTGGCACGGGCATCTATTTGTATTCACGGTTTGCTAAACCTGCACATGCGCTTTATGTACTACGCGGACATAGCGATACGGTGACGAGTGTTTCCTGGTCACCAGATAGCACACAACTTGTTTCCAGTTCAAACGATAGCACAGTGCGTCTCTGGCTTGTCTCCAAAGAAACCAGCACCCTTACATACAATGGACATCAAGCGGCTGTTTTAAGCGCAAGCTGGAGCCCTGGAGGTCTGCTTATTGCTTCAGGAGGAGAAGATAATACAGTACAGGTATGGAATTCTCAAGGGAATACAAAAAATACCTTTAGGAACCTGGGAGTTGTCAGTTCCGTTGTATGGGCGAACTCTGGAGATCGTTTGCTGGCCGGCACGCTTGGAAATGGTTTACATGAGTTATTCTTGAATACCAACGTTGCCACGAAAAACACTGTGCGGGCATTTATCCATGCACTTTCACTCTCCCCTGATGGGAAATATCTGGCAGCTGCACTAGATAACGGAAATGTAGCTATTACTTCCCTAAAAGAAATACCTCGTAAAGTCTCCTTATATCATATTCATACAGAGGCTGTTCATTCTGTAGCTTGGTCACAGGACAGCACAATGATAGCTTCGGGAAGTGTTGATATAGCAAAAGTATGGGATGTGGCAACCGAGCACGTTGAGCATGTGCTGCCCCATAATGGCACTGTGAATGGCATTGCGTGGGAGCCGAACAACACAGGTCGACTCGCAACGGGTTCTACTGATGGGAGTGTAAATATCTGGGACGTGAATAGCAGCGCGAGAGCGATCTATAGAGGACATAGTGGCGCAGTGATGTCTGTGTCGTGGGGCTTAAATGGTCTCGCATCAGGTGGGGCTGATCATAACATCATTGTCTGGAAGGTGTTGCACGAGCATCCTGAACGGTTCACAGGCCGTCCGAACCTGCCAGGCTACAAGCACAAAACGGAAGGACGCAATCTGCTGGTCTATGAGAAGGGCGCGATCTGGAAGTGCGAGTTGGAGCTGGGAGTGATTGCTGTAAGTGAGCTAGGAGCACTCGTGCAGACTGCACAGAGCCGAGAGACGGTCTCCGAGGTGCGCATGGTCCCCAAAGGCGACCACTACATCATCGAGGTCGTCTACCAGCTAGAGGCGAAACAGGCGAGCGTTGATCCTGCTTTGTTTGTGGCCATTGACCTGGGCGTGAGCGTGCTGGCCGCTCTCACTTCGAACAAACCTGGTTTCATCCCTCGATTGGTCAGCGGCAAGCCGATCAAAAGCCGCAATCAGTATTACAACAAACGACGCGCCCACTTTCAGAAAAATCTTGCCAAGGCGAACCGATACGCCTCGCGCCAACTGGATCGGATCACGACGAAGCGCAATCGCCGGATCGTGCATGACCTAAAGCTAGTACTTCTTGCCTGTTATATTGAGCCATTGAAAGCAGACAGGCTATAATACGACCTGTAAAGCAGAAACGCTTTAGAAAATCAGTTCGCTCGTTTAAACGAGCGATTGTATTTCATCACATACCAAACCGCCTTGTATAGATACATAAAGTGGATTTAAGGGCATGTGAACAAATTAGAAGTAAAAGAGGTTTAACGGACGAATGGATGTTTCAGGTAGCCAGAAGGTGAAAGCACCTCGACCACACGTCTTTAATGCATTGTTGGATCCCGAGGTCCTCAAGAAGTGCGTTCCCGGTTGCGATAGCGCCGAATTTGTAGATTTTCCTACAGGTAGACAGCTCAAGTTAACAGTTTCACCAAGTATTCCTGGATTAAAAGGCCCATACAATGTGTTCCTGCAAACAGGCGAGGTTGTTGCACCTTCGCGTGTCGTCATAATTGCAGAGCCAACCAGCTCAGTGGGTTCTATTAAAGCCACTTGCACAATAGATTTGATCGAAGATGCTGAAGTCACCAATCTCAATTACAATGCCAATGCTGTAATGGATGGGAAGATTGCAGCCACCCCCGATATGATTGTAAAAGGAGCAGTGAGGGTGGCTCTCGATCAGTTCTTCAAGAATTTTGAGAAGCAAGTAAGCCAGGTTGCGGCTTAGGGATACAATTCAAAAATAATACTGACACGCATGCTAATGATAAGCATGCGTGTTTTCATTTTTGGGGAATTTGCCAGGTTGGGAACCTTTTATCCTCCTTTCGGTGTACTATTGCTACAGAAGGAGAAATTGTGTGGCTACCTGTGAGGCACAACTCATCGAAAGCGCGGCTCACGGAGATCAAGAGGCGTTTCGGCACCTCTGGGAGATGCATCATGCTGCTGCTATGGCAGCGGCATTGCGTTTATGCCATCAGCGTGCACTGGCAGATGAGATCACTCAATGAGCGTTTCTACTGGCATGGCGAGGACTCCCACGATTTCAAAAAGGCAATCCGTTCCGTCCCTGGTTGATGCGTATTCTCTACCGGCATGCTTTTGATGTAATGGAGAAACAACGTTCGTACTTGCATCCTATTTCTCTGGATGATGTGCTTGAGTCAGGAGTTCCATTGAGTTCGGAGAATTATATGGAGGAACAGTCTAATATGCAAGAGCACGTGGCGCAGCGTGATGAAGTACGGCAAGCTTTAGCGCAACTAAGTTCCGAACAGAGACGAGTCATTGCATTACGTTATGGAGCTGACCTCACTGAGGTTGACATCGCACAAGTGCTTGGCTGGCCTATTAGGTACAGTAAAATCTTCGTGAAGGAAATGGGATAGGCGCCAGTGTGCTGGAAAGCTTTGGACTCAACTTACAGGGGTACGAGAAAAAACCATCCAGGGGTTTAATGAGCAATCACAATAGAGGAATGTTGTGTACCCCTTGTGATATGATGAGCGAAAAATATCTGAAACTCAAGGAGAAGTATACAATGTCAGAAAATACTGATCGACCTGAATCCTCTTCCGCAGAGGTACATATCCTCTTCAATGGGTATGCCAGAGATGGCGAAACACCTACAGGAAGTTATGTTGCATCGACGATAGGTTTTATACGCGATGGGGATGCAAGAGTTATCATTGATCCTGGCATGGTTCCCAACCCCGAAGCGATCCTTGAGCCACTTGCGGCACTTGGCGAGATACCGACAAATATAACTGATGTTGTGTTTTCACACCACCATCCGGATCATACACTGAACGCTGCACTATTCCCAAATGCGCGTTTCCATGATTACTGGGCTATATATAAAGGCGACACCTGGGAAAGCCGTGAGGCTGAAGGATTTCATCTCTCTTCTTCCATTCTTTTGATTGCAACACCCGGCCACACACCTCAAGATATCACGACCCTTGTAGGAACGCGCGAAGGTACCATCGCCTTTACCCATCTATGGTGGTTCGAGGAAGGGCCAGTAGAGGATCCTTTAGCAGACGACCTGGCTGCATTACATGCTAACAGAATACGTGTCTTGCAGGTTGCTAGTTTGATTGTTCCTGGACATGGCGCTCCCTTTATTCCAGACGAAACGACACCACGCTAGATACACAAACTCCATATCTTTCATTTGGAAAGGCACCCTTACTATAACTTCATCATACACATACGATGAGCGCTTCGGCAAAACAAAACTATGTATGCTTCAGAGTGATCGAACTACGTCTGTTTTCAGAGTAAGAGTTGCATATGGAGGGTTGCCTGCTTTACCTTGCAATTTTCGCGATTTTTTTGATTGGCCATTCATTGGAAAATTGCAACGAATTGAGCCTACATCTGTTTTGGCATCAACCTCGAAGGAGGCATCTTCAGGTAAAATTACATTGATGCTACCTGCATCCGAAAAAATTTTATAAGTTTCTACGACTTCGAAAAAATGCAATACCAGCAATAATAAACGCCAGGATTCCCAGCCCAACAATCAGATTGTCTAAAACAAAGCCCTCTACAAAATATCCACCATCAGCAATGAAAGGCCGCCCGGCCAGAACGGTAAGAATTATCAGTATTAGCAAGATTCCTAACCACCGTCGCGAATGTCTACGTAGTCTTTGCCGTGGAGGGGATGCATACTGTTGTTGGTGTGCTTTATATCCAGTAAAATAGTCAGCTTCTTCTTCTTTTTCTGCTGCTTTTTCGTACGAAGAACCAAAACTTGTTTGGTGTTGTTCACGAGGAATATTTACTGGCTGGGGATGAAACTGTTCCTGCTCAAGAGTGCTACTTAGTTGCCCTGGAGGTTGCCATTCAGGATCAGCAAACTGCATTTCTTCTTTGCTCATCGATGTAGTGCTCCTTTGAAGATGTTCTACATCAAATGTACGTAACAGTCAAAGAAGGGTTGTATACAAACGCACAACTGTATTACGAGACCAGAGCATATTGAGGAACTTCCAAAATACGTGCTAATAATCGTAATTGATAGGGTTGAGGATCCTGGCGCCCACTTTCAAGATGAGCGATCGTATCGCGACGGATGCCCGTCATTGACGCAAGTTGCCCAATACTCAAACCTTTACGTTGACGAAGATTGCGCAGGTGCGGCAAGCCATGGGGTTTTACAGTTCTCACTTTTTGAGCGTGTTGTTTCATCGCTACCTCTCCTTTGAGGCTTCTTGATTAACTTGCCCAGCGACATTGCTGGTAATGGCGTATAGAATAAAGAATGCTTATAGCAGCCTTAAGCGTATTGGCCTATTACTAAGATTACCAGAAAAATGATTGAGTGTCTAGAGATTAATGCCCGTGCGTACTAATCTGAGGAGATATAGGAGTTGTTGGCTGTTCAGCACTTACACTAAGATAATACGCCGCGCTGCTAGGATTGTCATCGGGGTAAACAATCACAAGTTCCTGTGAGTAAGGATCAAGTACATCACCAAGGTAGGCCTGTGTAACACTTGGCATATCACTTCTCATGAGAATATATTGATTGAAGGAGATCGTCCGAAAAGATTGAGCAACATTCCAAAGTTCCTTCTCACCGATACCATCATTTTGATCACCTGCAATCCAAAAAAGTATACCATTCTGCTGGTAAATCAGTTCGCTGCGTTCACCATAAACCCATCTATGTTCAAGCCTGTTAATCGCTTGCCACTGGCCATTGATATAGATCGCTGTCGGTTGCCCATTCTTATCAACCTGTATGGGATGGACAGCTTTGTCCTGGACCACTTGAAGTACATCTTCATTCGGCAGGAATTCACGTATTACAATCTGACCCGTTCCTTTTGATTTAACTCCATTAAGACTATAAACTAACTTAATAAAGGGGCCGTCTGTCCATGATTCTTCTGTTTTCTGATAGAGATAGATAGAGTTCAAAGCATAATTAGCGGGTAAAGAAGTCGGCATGTAGATTTTAAAATGTAGTTGTTGTTGAGCTTCAAGCAATGTGATTTGCCTGGGCTCATCTACCACATTATTTTGTGCGACTCTATGCTTATGTGTAAGGATATGCACACTCTTTGGATAGGCATTAACCTGATACACACCACTATGAGCGCCCTGAAGCAAAATAGCCATTCCTGTAGCAAATGATGGTGCTGTAAAAGCAACTGTTACAGACATTAGGAGCATAAATACAAAAGCTGTTACAAGCAATGAACCGCGTGCATAGATACTACCCAGTCCAGAAACGAAGGCATCATATGTCGAATGTGGGATATGAAATAGTCTTCTGTGTAATTTGAGGCGTCGAAAGACCCGCGCACGAGTCTTATGTTCGAATCCTGGTTCAACAGGACGAAACAACTGGTCTTCTGATGCAAGTAGAGTTTGTACAAAGTATGGAGGCAATTCCTCTCGCTCAGGTGAGAAGATCGAATTTAACTCATGAGCAAAGGCCAGGTCATCCTCACCAAAATCAGGGGGGATTTCCTGCTCAAGGCCAGCGAGTGAGAGATTTTCATTACTCTCATTATTCAGTTCCTGGTCAAATTCTTTCATACTCATGTGCATGCTCCTTGAGCGCCTCACGTAAGCTTTTCCGCGCTCGCCAGAGACGTGTATCGACAGCGTGACGAGTTAATCCTGTCTTCGTCGCCAACTCTTCGGTACTGGCAAACTTAAAGTATCGCTGATAAATTAAATAGCGATCAAGCTCAGGCAACGTCGCCAAGGCCAGACGCAATTCTTCGCGTCTTTCACTCTGTTCCAACAAAGTTTCCATGCTAAATTCAGGATATGGAGGAAGTGTAACACGATTTTCATAATCATGACTTCCCCAACCAGAAATTCTTCCACTGCTACTTCCATCGGAGGTAGTCCATTGGCGAGTTTCATCCGCGGACTGCAAGTTATGAGTTTGACGTCGACATAATTGGCGTCTGCGATCAAGTGCGATATACTTCGCCCGCATCGTAAGCCAAGTGCGTAGCGTTCCCCGCAAAGGATCAAAGGTATCAATCTCCTGCCAAACAGCAATAAAGAGATCATTTACACACTCTTCGGCATCCTGAGAAACCCCAATCCCATCCAGAACCAAACGAATGAAATAATACACTTCCCGCGAATACCGTGAGATGAGCGTTTCCAATGCCTCAGGATCACGCTTTTGCAACCTTTGTGCCAGGTCTTCATCTGACCAGTTCTGTCGCACCATGATTGCTCCTTCAGACCTGGGTATGTCTCTCTACTAAATTTCACCGCTGGCCACCCTCCAGCGTACAGTATCATTAAACATACTGCAATAGCATGTAGAACCATAGTATAGAGATATACCGGACCGGTGGTGCACTCGCCTTCGTCCTGAAAGATATACGCAATTTAAGGCTGCAATCTCTCAAAAATTGATACCATGAATGAGTGAGAATGAATTTGTAAACGAAGGACTCTACAATTTTGCTTGAAAGAACGTTAAAAGTCAAGTTCTTTTGGGTACATTTGAGTGTCCATACAAAAACATTACAAAGTTCTTACAATACATTCTATGAATCCAGGAAGGAGAATAGAGCAAGCAGCCTTCATGCTTATGTAAACAGCAACGTGTTATAATGGCCTTACAACGTTATCTTTATTGGGAGGCCATTGTATGACATTCTCTATTGTAGCTCGCGATCCCCAAAAAGCTGAGCTAGGAATTGCAGTTCAATCCAAATTTCTAGGAGTGGGAGCAGTTGTTCCCTGGGCAAAAGCTGGAGTGGGAGCTATTGCAACGCAATCTTGGGCTAACACCTCGTACGGCCCACACGGGTTAGATCTTCTTGAAAAAGGCTTATCAGCCAGTGAGGTATTAGCTGAACTTATAAGTAATGATGAAAATAGAGCTCAGCGTCAGGTAGGCATTATCGGCATTACAGGAACTCCCGCCACTTATACTGGAGATGAGTGTTTTCCCTGGGCTGGAGGTTACGTTGGTGAACATTTTACTTGCCAGGGTAATATTCTGGTTGGAGAGGATACTGTGCTGGCAATGGCACGCACATTCGAAGAGACGTCTGGACTTCTTTGTGATCGCCTGATAGCAGCTCTGGCTGCAGGCCAGGAAGCAGGAGGAGATAGTCGAGGACAACAATCTGCAGCATTGCTCGTTGTGAAGGAAAAGGGTGGATACGAAGGATTTAATGATCGGTTTATCGATCTAAGGGTAGACGATCATTTACAACCTATTGATGAATTACAACGTATTCTGCTATTGCATAAGCTCTACTTATTCCCGACAGACCCCGCTGATATCCTCGTAATTGACCAGAAGTTAGCTGTAGAACTACAAGAAAGCCTGACTAGAAGTGGCGATTATCAGGGAAATATCACCGGAACTTATGATGAGAATACTCGTGATGCATTTCGGAAATTTAGCGGACGTGAAAATCTGGAAGAACGCTGGTTTGAAGATGCCCGAATTGACCGCATAGTATTAGACTTTATGCGCCAACATATACCTAAATGATAGATCTGATCTTTATGCCAGGTTCAAAGGCACGAATATCGTTTCGGTCGAGACTTCAGGCCTATACATCAAGCGCATACCACTTATGGCACCTACCGGTACCTGAAAGATGATCGTGCCGCTACGAGAACTTTGGGAAGCAATTGAACCAAAAAAATTTGGCACTTCTTGGGATTCTAGCCCAAAAGCGTCTCCCTCTGCGCTGATCAATTGAAAATACGCTGCATCATTACTTATTGTTTTTGTGCTAGTATTTTTAATTGTGATTGTCAGATCAATTGCTATCGAGTTGCTATCTGTACCTGCTTGCTTGCTCATACGAGTAATGGTGAGTATACGATCCCGAAGCGTGACTAGTTGACTTTGTTCATTTCCTCCGGGAACCCTGGTTGGTGTAAGAATAACGGTAGGGCCAACACCAGGAGTACTCGGGATTGAGGTGCCTTGCACCAATGTCGGTTGAGTTGGGACAGAGCTGCTGGCTGTATTGCTATTGTTACTACATGCAGCTACAAAAAAGCATGCTATAAAAACTATCATTCCATAGAGTATTGTACGCTTCACAAACATTGGAACCATTTCATTGACCAATCTATTTAGATGTATTGTTTTAACTTATGCAGCTATTATTATGCTTGGCATAATCAAGTAGCGCAAGAAAGTAGTACCAAAGTTGGGAGAGTTTCACTATTCTGCTTCTTCAGTAACTCATTTGTAGGAATCTATTTTCAAACTAAAGCATGCACCCTTAGATGAATAGTTAATTTATCTAAGGGTGCATGCTTAACGTTAGATCAATCCGAATTCTTGTTACACGTTTAGCATTGGAATCTTCGAAACAGTCCAGCGTTCGTTGGGACTGGCTACCTCAAATTGCACCATAGAGATAGCATCGGTAGGACAACGAACAATGCAGAGACCACAACGAATACATTTCTCTTCATCGATAATCATATCGGCGCCACCTCGCCAGGATTCTGTTCCCTGGTGCATTGGATCGCCTTTGACGACACGTGAGAGACCTTCCATACTGATACAGTCGTAAGGGCAGATATCCACACAACCCGAGCAAAGAATACAGATCGAGGGATCAATCATAATATTCAACTGACATTGCAAGCAACGCCTTGCCTGCTCCACAGCCTGTTCGGGAGTATATCCTGTTTCAGTCTCACGGGTATTGCTATAACGTTCATTGAGTGGAAGTGCGGGAATGAACTCGAAGGGTATGGATTCGTAATCATCAACCATGCCACGTCGATAGTCTGGCAGTTCTATTTCCTCTGCTGACTCTGCTGGTATATCCTCACCACCAAGATAACGATTGATTGCAATTGCAGCGTCACGTCCATCTCCGATGGCCGAAATCAGGTTCCGCGAACCGTCGGTATAGTCTCCACCAGCAAACAGCCCCGGATAGCTCGTCATCCAGGTTTCGCGGTCTCTCAGAGGAATACCTGTACGCTTATTGACTTCTAGCTTTAGTTCGTCAATCTGCAACCAGGAAGGATCGCTATATTGACCAAAAGCAGGGATAATCGTGTCTGCTTCGATCACAAACTCGGTACCAGGAATTGGTATAGGACGGCGCCTGCCACTTGCATCTGGATCACCAAGCTTATTGCGAATGAGTTTGAGCCCACTGGCATGTATACCATCTGTACTCATAACCTCAAGCTGAGTCACAAGATACTGGAATTCAACATGCTCTATCATCGCCTCATCAACTTCGTATTCATCTGATCCCATTTCTTCTTTTGATCGGCGATAGAGGACGTAGACTTTTTCCGCACCAAAGCGTATTGAAGTTCGACAACAGTCCATTGCTGTGAAACCACCACCAAGCACGATGACCCGTTTACCAATAAAAGCCGGTTCACCAAAATTCGTCTTCGATAACAATTTTATGCCATCTTCAACGCCTTGCAGATCAGCGCCTGGGATGATCTTGTTATCGGGTCCAGTCATGGGGTTCGAGATATAACAACCTCCAGCAACGAAGACGGCATCATAACTCTTGAGCAGATCAGTGAGCATCACATCACGACCAACACGTGTATTGTAATGCACTTCAACTCCAAGATCATTCATATATTCTGTAGTCTCTTCATAGGTAACATTGCGGGGTAGTCTCCAAACCGGAATGCCATTAACCATGACTCCACCAGCAACAGGATCGGCTTCGTAGATTGTCACTGGATAACCCATTTCACGTAGATCGCGCGCGCAAGCTAATCCCGCCGAACCGGCACCAACGACTGCCACTTTTTTCTCTTTTGTAATAGGTGGTCGCTCTGCTCGATGACGAAATTCGCGATGATCAGCTGCAGCGCGTTTTAACCAGCAAATTGCGATAGGTTTGCCATCAATTTTATTTCGACGGCAGACGGGTTCGCAGGGACGAGCGCATGTACGACCAAGAACGCCCGGCACAATGTTGCATTTTCGGTTTAATAGATACGCTTCGTCGAAACGTGCTTGAGAGATCAAACCAATATAGGTAGAAACGTCGGTATGAGCAGGACACCCTACCTGGCAAGGAATATTCGTCTGATACCAGTCAGGAGTAGTTATAATTGATTGGTATCGCGGTTCCAACTCTCTATCGGGATCAATCATAGAGCAATCCTTTCCTGTGCATCCACTTCCTTGTACCATTAAGCCAGTTTTCATATTGTGGAGCAGGGAGTTTTATGGTAGTCAGATTACTGATAGTTCCCTTGCATAAAGGTATATGCTTTGGGGGAGAATCGTTTCTGTTGATTTAGCATTATACGCACCCGTAGATGCATTCTCTTGTCAGATTATAGCATAGTCAGTGTTCACCAACAAGGCAATTTTTTCATTGTGTCAATGTACCTTTTACATGCCCTAGAGAAGATAAACTATTGATCTTCTCTAGGGCTTTGGGTATTTATCGGCTCAGGAATTACTCTGTGGATCTCCAAGAGTGGCTATCAAACCTGCCAGCAAGGCTACTCGGGGAGCAACACTGCTCAGCACGAGGTACTCATCAGGGCTATGATCGCGTCCACCGATAGGACCAAGCCCATCAAGCGCAGGAATGCCATGCGTGGTAGCATAACTCGCATCTGAAGCACCACCTGTCAACACGTGATGTATCGAAAAACCGAGCAAGTTAGCAATATGCTGTGCTTGTTTAGCTAATTTTTGACTCTCGGGAGTGAGCACCATAGGCGCTTTCATATCTGGCGCGCGTTCTAACGTCAACTCTACATTGGCTATACGCTTCAGCTCTAGTAGCTCATGGAAACGTTGTTCTGTAGCAATCCTATCTTCATCATGTAAGAAGCGCAGGTCAAATTGAGCTTCAGCGAAATCAGGAACAACATTGGGTAACGTGCCGCCTGAAACAACTCCAGCATTCACGGTGATGCCTTTTCGCCAACCATTTAGATTCTGAAATTGCAATATCTGATGAGCCATCTCAATGACTGCATTGCGCCCTATCTCCGGCTCAACTCCTGCATGAGCTGATCGGCCATTTGCAGTAAGTTTATACCATGTATGGCCCTTGCGAGCGCTCACAATATCGCCGTTTGATCGTGCCGCCTCTAAAACCAGCGCTCCTGTAGCACCCTCACAAACGCGTTGCATCACATCCTGAGAATGGCGCGTATTGATCTCTTCATCAGAGACACAAAGGAAGCGAATCTCGCCAAATGCATGATAGTTCATTGCTAGCAGTGCTTCAATCGCATAAATGGCAGAGAGGATACAACCTTTCATATCACTGACGCCCGGACCATAGACGTCATCCCCGTCTATTTTCACCGGGCGAGCTGCAGCAATGCCAACTGGATAAACTGTGTCCATATGACCTAGAAGTAAGACATTGCCATCTCCATTACCGTGTAACGTTCCGAGCAGGTCATTGCCCCAGGATTCACGTTCAATAATTGTTGCATGCATTCCCAGACCACGCATGCGTGCTGCAAGGAATAGAGCCATTTCGTCCAATCCGGGCTTATGATAGCTATATGAGTCTATCGAGCAGAGTTCTCGTAGCTCTTCGACATATTGCGAAAGACGTTCCCGAGCGTATGCCTCTACACCTGTGAGCAGAGTTTGTAAATCCATACTACTACCTCCATTGGTATGTACTATGTATGAGAGGATAGGGGAGAAAGCACCATTCGTCAAGGGATAGTTTTTATGTGTTGGATTCATTTCTCTTCTTTCTTCCAATGGGATATACTCAAACATATACAGGCTGATTTCAAGTTTCAAGTGCAAAGGAGCAATGACGTTATGTCCCATTTAGACAAGGAATCATCAGGAATGACACCAGAATCTGGATCGCGTGTTGTACATGCACCTAGAGGAAATACTCTTTCGTGTAAGGGTTGGCAACAGGAAGCAGCAATGCGCATGATCATGAATAATCTTGATCCAGATGTAGCCGAACGTCCAGAAGATCTGGTAGTTTATGGAGGATCAGGTCGTGCAGCGCGTTCCTGGGCGGCTTTCGATGCCATTATACATTCACTGCAAAGCCTGGAAAACGATGAAACATTACTCGTTCAATCGGGTAAACCTGTCGGAATCTTTCGAACCCATCCGAATGCGCCAAGAGTATTGATTGCCAACTCGAACCTTGTGCCACATTGGGCTAATTGGGATGAATTTAGACGACTTGAGGCGCTAGGATTAACTATGTATGGTCAGATGACGGCAGGATCATGGATCTATATTGGCTCACAAGGTATTGTACAAGGTACGTATGAGACTTTTGCAGAGGCAGCACAGAGACACTTTGGAGGCACGCTTAAAAGTAAGTTCATCCTTACTGCCGGATTAGGCGGCATGGGCGGCGCTCAGCCATTAGCAGTTACTATGAATGAAGGAGTTTGCCTGGCTGTTGAGGTTGATCCTCATCATATACAACGTCGATTAGAAACAGGCTATTGTGATGAAATGGCCAGTACCCTTGATGAGGCACTACACCAGGTTCGAGAGGCTGTTAGTCAAGGGCAGCCATTGTCTATAGGACTCATAGGTAATGCGGCCGAAATATATCCCGAATTAGTAAGGAGAGGCATAGTCCCCGACATGGTTACCGATCAAACCTCGGCCCATGATGCGCTTAACGGCTACATCCCAGCAGGCCTTTCGCTGGAAGAAGCCGATGAACTTCGCCGAACCGATCCCCAAACTTATATCCGGCGATCGACGCAATCTATGGTGACACACGTGCGTGCAATGTTAGATCTACAAAAGATGGGAGCAATAGTCTTCGATTATGGTAATAACCTGCGTGGCCAGGCACTTGCAGCAGGCGAAACACATGCATTAGATTTCCCAGGTTTTGTGCCAGCTTATATTCGCCCGCTCTTTTGTCAGGGAAAAGGACCATTCCGCTGGGTAGCGCTTTCAGGTGATCCTGAGGATATTTACCGTACTGATGAGGCCATACTCGAACTTTTCCCCCACAATGCTGGGCTTAAACGCTGGATAACCATGGCAAGGCAGAAAATACAATTTCAAGGTTTACCCGCACGCATTTGCTGGTTAGGTTATGGGGAGCGCGACAAGGCAGGGCTTGCATTCAATGAACTCGTAGCTCGGGGGATTGTCAAAGCTCCCATCGTCATTGGGCGTGACCATCTGGATAGCGGCTCGGTTGCTTCACCTTATCGCGAAACCGAAGCAATGAAGGATGGTAGTGATGCCATCGCCGACTGGCCCATACTTAACGCTCTACTCAATACAGCTTCAGGAGCCACCTGGGTCTCAGTGCATCACGGAGGAGGAGTTGGCATTGGATATTCGTTGCATGCCGGTCAGGTCATCGTAGCCGATGGCTCTGCTGATGCAGCAGAGCGGCTTTCAAGAGTATTGCTCAATGACCCTGGCACAGGTGTAATGAGGCATGTCGATGCCGGCTACAGAGAAGCTATCGAGTGTGCTAAAGACCTGGGGGTCCAGATACCAATGCTTCCATAAGCATGGTCAAAATTGAATACTATTGATTTTCCAGTTGTTGTTATTCTCTCCGTCCTCGATAAGCGCTACTTTAGCACTGGCTATCTGACCAGAACTATTTTTAAATGTCATAGTTGCTGAAGTAGTGTTTCCTGAGGAAGAGATATTGCTGTAAGTACACGTTAAGTTGGCAAAATCTGATTTAAACTGCGCTTCGGCATGCAGTCTTTTGATTCCGTTAGTTAATTGAGTATAAGCCGTAGGGTAATCTTTGTTTTGTAAGGCATTGCAGAACGCTGTAAGTGTCATAATTGGTGTCGTTGGAAACAGACTCAACTTCCAGTTATTGCCATTCTCGGTTGTCAAAGTAATATTACTACTTGATGATTGTCCAGATTTAGTAACAATCGTCACATTTGCGCTTGTCTTGTTATTTGTAGTATTCGTGGAGCTATGTGTGCAAGTATATACGTTGCCATTTGCGCGTAAAGTATTAGCAAATTCAAGTTCTGTTTCATTACTTTGTAGCGAGTTAGAAAGCTGATTATAAGCTGTTTGATAATCTTGCCCTTGTATAGCGGTACAGAAAGCATCAAGTGTTTTTTCTGGTGTTGAGCGGCTGAAATAGAAATAGCCACCAATAGCTAGAGCTATTACAACCAGTAGACCTAGCCCGATCAAGATGAAACGACGTTCTCTGCGCCGCACTTGTTCAATAGACATATATCCTGGAATAGGCCCATCAAAATCAGCAGGAACAAAAGGTGTAGCGTCCAGTTGTTGTTCATTTGAAGGTATATAATGCTGTGGAAGTATATATTCGGGATTATATTCGATCAGCTGTTGATCTTCAGAAATATCACCTGTGGTATCCTCATCAGTTGGGATGAGAGGCGTTGTCAGTTCTTCCCCAGAAAGTACTTCATGCTCTTCTTCTCGCTCAGGTGATATAGGGGTCTCTTGAATTTGCGAAGGTTCTTCCAAATCATATGTGAATGTAGAGTCACCGATTGTTATCGTGTCGCCCGTACTGAGCAATCGAGGCGAATTGAAGTCAAGTCGTTCCCCATTAACATATGTACCATGAATACTTCCTAAATCAGTGATACTGGAACCATTATCTTCTGAACGGATTTCTGCATGATGCGCCGCGACCTTAATGTTATCAATTACGAGTGAATTGTCCGGGCTACTTCCAAAGGTAAAATGAGAAGTCTCCAGATTTGTATTCCCCGATGGACTATGCAGTACCGCTTTCATAAATTTCTCCTGACGCCTCTCAAATGTTTTCTAGTTCAGCAATTTTCCATGTACTGTTGTTGTCTTTAGTAAGAATTATTGTACCATTGATACGTTGTCCTGAAAGACCAATAAAGGTTAACTTGACTGAAGTCATATTTTCAGTTTTCTTTGAAATCATATAGGTACAGTCTTTTACATTGGACATATCCTCGGCAATCAGCTTTTCCGAGCCAAGCTGCTGCACTTTATTTGATAACTGTTCATACATTGACTCATAATCTTTACTCTGCAACGCATTACAAAAATTATCAAGTGTCTTCTCAGGAGTTGAGCGATTCAGGTACTCAAACGCGCTGTATGCAATAACTCCCAAAAGTATAAGGCAAACCAGCAATACAGATACCAAGATTTTTCGATGAGAATGTGTCGAGGAACTTACACCTTTTTCATACGATCTTTCTCCCTGGATCGAAGCCGGAATATCGTTAACTTTCTGAGAAGGAGTAGCTGAAGCAAATTGCCACAATCTATGGTTCTCTTCATAATCTGGAACAAATGGTGCCTGTTTTTCCTGTGATTCTGCTGGAAGATAGTTTACATCGGGTTGATATCTCACTCGAACAAATCGATCTGTAGCTGATCCTTCCCATGAGGTTTCATTCTCATTCAGCGGAGGATTGACATGTGGCTGGTTTTGGAATTGATCGCTCATTTGAAAAGTAAGAACTGTATCACCGATACAAATTGTATCCCCAGAATGCAGTATTTGAGGCACATTGTGTTTCAGCAGCAATCCATTAACAAATGTTCCATTAGTGCTTCCTATATCTGTAATAGTGAAATAGCCTTGTTTTAAATAGCTAATGACGGCATGACGTGCCGATACTCTACGGTCGTACACAACATATTGATTGCTTTGCATACGTCCAATGGTTAGGCCAGCGGGTCCGAGGAAAGTCTGACCCGAAGGACCGATCAACGCCGCCTGCATGCCCTACTCCGCATTGGCCTGAAGAACCTGATTCTATAAATTCCTTTTAAACCCATAAATTTCACAAAGCTCAGGACCACGATCCTTATCAAGATTTTAGCATACAATATGAGGGCTGTCGAGGAATGAATATGCTTGCCTTTGCCCTTAAAGCATGCCATAATTGGTAAATGCCCAACACGAACAAAATATCTCAGACATATTTTTAGTTTATTGATAGGTACCGCATGGTGCAAGAAAATATAGATGATTCATCTCAATCTGATATCATCATTAGTACAAGTAGACTCACCAAAGCCTTTGGTCGTCTCGTTGCTGTAAACGATCTTCATCTTCAGGTCATGAGAGGTGATGTTTTTGGATTTCTCGGTCCCAATGGTTCAGGCAAAACAACCACAATTCGCATGCTACTTGGTCTTATTCGCCCAACTGCTGGTCGAGCTATTATATTTGGTATGGATATAGCCCACCAAAAGCCATTGATACTTCCACGAATCGGAGCAATTGTTGAAACACCAGTGTTCTATCCCTACCTATCGGCTGCTGACAACTTGCGTGTCATCGGCGCTGCATCAGGAATGGTTTCGAGTAAGGTGAACCAACGCCGTATCGATGAGGTGTTAGAAATTGTTGAACTACGTGCCCAGGCAAAAATGGTTTATCGAAAATACTCCCTGGGTATGAAACAACGCCTTGGTATTGCAGCAGCGCTTCTTACTGATCCCGAGCTCGTACTCCTTGACGAGCCTACCAATGGGCTGGATCCAGCAGGTATGTTTGAGATCCGCCAACTTATTCATCGATTAGCTGTCCTTGGCAAAACCATTTTTTTATCCAGCCACCTGCTCAATGAAGTTCAGCAAGTTTGCAACAGAGTAGCAATTCTACAAAAAGGGAACCTGATCAAGCAGGGTAATGTCCGCGAACTATTACGTGGCAGTGAGCAAGTATTGGTACAACTAAACACTTTGGAGGAAATTCAACAAGCAAAAATTATTCTTGAAGCCGCAAAACAACAAGGTGCCGATTGGATTAGTGAAGTGCGTGTGCAACTGGACAGACAGGGTCAATCAACGTTACTTGTAGATACACCTAAATCCTATTCAACTCAAATTAATGCCATACTTGCACGGAATAATTTATTTGCGGCAGAACTACATCCTTATGAGGGTAGCCTGGAAGAGGTTTTCCTTCAACTCACAAATTCATCTGGATCACACATGGGAATGGCCTCTCTAGCTGGCGGAATCGTAACAAGGAAATCTGACTCAATAAATAGTCCAGATCTCTCAATACCTGGAAAGGATAGCATTGAATGAGTGTGACATCTCAACCTCATGCTGAACACGGACGCACTCAATCTGTGATATTGGGAAATCAAAGTTATCTCTTTACATTATTACGGCTCATTCGTATGGAAATGTACAAGATTTGCCGCAGGATCATGTCAAAAGTGTTGCTCGGCATAGCTATTATCATTACTATTCTTGTTTTCCTGTTATTTTCAATTAATACCTTCTTCGTTCTTAATGCTCCTCCTGAAAGTTTTATCCCACCTTGTCCCCCGTCAAATGTTCCCTCACAAGGCCAGGCACTACCAAACTGTCCACCGCCTTCATCTGCACAAGTATCAAACTACAGAGAAACCGCCCTGCGCAATGTCTCAGAGCCACTACGATTACCCACATCTTTGAGTCTCGCCATGCAGGTTGCTCTTAGCGCTGGAACTATCCTGATCATCATTTTGATAGGGTCCTCTGCTGGCGGAGAATTTAGTATTGGCACAGTTCGCCTGATGTATACTCGAGGGCCAACACGTTTACAATTTCTTCTAGCCAAAGTTGGAGTAGCTGCCATTTGTGCTGCAATTGGGATATTGACAATAACTATCACCGGAATACTCATAGGTCAAGCACTGAATGCTCTGAGTACTATCCAACAGGAACTCGGCTTCCTTAGCCCGGGCTGGATGACACACACACTACTCTACTTATTAGTCGCAATGTTCGACTGGTTTATCTATGCCACTATTGCCATCTTTTTTGGTACTCTGGGACGTTCTACTGTGGCTGGCATTGTTGGAGCGCTAACGTGGCTTTTCCTTGAGCCCATACTTGGTAGCATTCTGAAACTTGCAGGAACTTTTAGCCAGGGACCATTCGGGAATATTTTGAAAGCCATTCCAGATTATTTCATTAGTAACAATACAGGAGCATTGTTGCAAAATCAAGGGCAATACATCTTCGGTGGAGATGGTTCTTCGCTCTCTGATCTCCATGCATTTGCCGTACTGCTTGTATATCTTGCTTTATTTATTGGACTATCATGGTGGATAAATGAACACAGAGATGTAACCAACTGATCGTATGTTAAACATTACTACCATCAAAGAATATGCGTACTCTCTTGGATTTGATATAGCACGTATTACCAGTGCAGAGGAATTTCCAGAAGACGAACGTATCATCAAAGAGCGCATCTCTCAAGGGTTAATGGATGGCCTGCCCTGGTTTACGTCCGAACGGGCTGAGATATCATGTAACCCTCATGCGCTTTTACCTGGCGCTCAATCTATCATTGCTCTTGCCATGTTTTATTTGACCCAGCAACCTGTTGAAGCAGATGGTAATGTACCGAGAGGGTATATTTCACGCTACGCCTGGGGTGATGATTATCACGAGATCATTAAAACCAGATTACAAAAGTTTGCGACCTGGCTGCACACCTACGGAAGCAGTGAAGTAGAAAATGTGGAGACACGGCTATTCGTTGATACTGGTCGTATGGTGGATCGTGCTGTCGCACAGCGGGCGGGGTTAGGCTGGTATGGCAAAAATACCACTATCTTAACAAAGGGTTGGGGATCATGGGTCTTTCTAGCAGAAATTGTCACGAATCTTCCCCTGGTTGACGGTCTGAAGAACTTCTATGATACACCTTCGAAGGCCAACTGCGGCAACTGCGAAATTTGTCTGCACGCCTGTCCAACATCAGCTCTACCTGCTCCCTATGTGCTTGATAATACACGTTGCATTTCCTTTTTAACCATCGAACTACGCGGGAGTATACCTCTAGAGTTGCGGCCTCTCATGGGTAATCTCATCTTTGGTTGTGATATTTGCCAGCAAGTATGCCCCGTAAATAAGGTTGTTGAGAAACGTTTGGGTTTGAGGAAAGCTAACAATGAGTTTACTTCAACGTTCCAGCATCCAGACTTTCAGCCGCACAAAGAATTTAGACCTCGCAATGATATTGGGAGTACCCCAGAACTTATTCCTTTGCTGTCACTTACAGAAGAACAATTTCGTGAACGCTTTCGCTTGAGTCCAATTCGCCGTACCAAGCGACGAGGGTTACTGAGGAATATCTGTGTGGCGCTGGGAAATAGCAGGAATCCTCAGGCTGTGCCAGCACTCATTCGAGCGTTACATGATGATGAGCCATTAATCAGAGGCCATGCTGCCTGGGCTTTAGGACGCATTGGAGGAGAAGAATCAAAAAGGGCATTACAGATAGCGCTAGATTCTGAGAAGGATGATGAAACACTACAAGAGATACGTTGCGCCCTTGATGAATTTTCATAATATCACAATCAAAAAGGCACAACTTCTTGTGCCTTCTCGTGTACAAATCTACTGCAAGTGAATAATTACCTCAATATTGCCAAGACCAAGACGCATGAGCGAGGAGCAGGGTCTGCGAAATGCGCCTGTCCTGTGATCGATCATGTGAAGTAGGTGACGGGTTTGAACGTACGAACAAACGAAGATCACCACGACCCTGGAAAGACAAGCCGTACGGTCATTAGGGCCGCTTCGCTGCGCCTGTTACCAGACGTCCACGCGCGGTCTATCTACCAGCTCGTCTCGCTGGGACCTTAACTGCTCTACAACAAAACAGTGGGAAGACTCTTCTTGGATGCGGCTTCGCGCTTAGATGCTTTCAGCGCTTATCCCTTCTGGACGTAGCTATCCAGCTCTGGCCCAGGCAGGCCAACTGGCTCACCAGCGGTCCAGCCATCTCGGTCCTCTCGTACTGGAGATGACTCCCCTCAATCTTCCTACGCCCACGACGGATAGAGACCGAACTGTCTCGCGACGTTCTGAACCCAGCTCGCGTGACGCTTTAATGGGCGAACAGCCCAACCCTTGGGACCTACTCCAGCCCCAGGATGCGCCGAGCCGACATCGAGGTGCCAAACCTTGCCGTCGATGTGAACTCTTGGGCAAGATCAGCCTGTTATCCCCGGGGTAGCTTTTATCCGTTGAGCCACACTCCTTCCACTCGGAAATGTGGGATCACTAAGCCCGACTTTCGTCCCTGCTCGACCCGTCCGTCTCGCAGTCAAGCTCCCTTCTGCCTTTGCACTCTTTCCGGGTGATGTCCATCCACCCTGAGGGAACCTTTGGGCGCCTCCGTTACTCTTTGGGAGGCGACCGCCCCAGTCAAACTACCCGCCTGGCCCTGTCTGGCTGCCGGCTCACGGCCAGCCATGAGACACAAAACCGTACGAGAGTGGTATTTCACTCTTGCCTCCCTCACCCCCACAAGGGTGAGTTCACAGGCTCCCACCTATCCTACGCACGCACCGCCTCGTCTCAAGGCCAAGGTGTAGTAAAGCTCCACGGGGTCTTTTTGTCCTGTCGTGGGTAACCCGTATCTTCACGGGTACTTCAATTTCGCCGAGCCCCCTGTCGAGACAGTGCTCAAGTCGTTACTCCTTTCGTGCGGGTCGGAACTTACCCGACAAGGAATTTCGCTACCTTAGGACCGTTATAGTTACGGCCGCCGTTCACCGGGGCTTCCCCTCGTGGCTACTCTCACCACTCCGGTTAACCTTCCGGCACTGGGCAGGAGTCAGCCCCTATACTTCCGCTTGCGCGTTCGCAGAGACCTGTGTTTTTGGTAAACAGTCGCTTGAGCCAGTTTCCTGCGGCCCCCTCTCCCTCTGTCCGAAAACAGAAAGCTACTAGGGCACCCCTTCTTCCGAAGGTACGGGGTCAATTTGCCGAGTTCCTTGACAGAGGTTCGCTCGTTCACCTTGGGGGGGTTCCCCCTGCCTACCGGTGTCGGTTTGCGGTACGGGCAGAACAATCTCTCGCTAGCGGCTTTTCTTGGCGGCGTGGGGGGTCGTGACTTCCGTCCGACTGCTCGAACTCGTCCCAGCTGTCATGCTACCCGAGACCGGGGCTTCCCTCGATCTCGCACTTCAGACTGGCAGCCCATCCTGTCCATTCGATGGGTTCACGTTCCCTACCGCGTCCCCGCTTCGCTCATACGAGACGCTCTGGTGCAGGATTCTCCGACCTGCTTTCCATCGCCTACGACTATGACGTCCTCGGCTTAGGTCCCGACTCACCCTGGGTCGACTGGCGTTGCCCAGGAACCCTCAGGCTTTCGGTGTGGATGGTTCTCACATCCATGACGCTACTCATTCCGGCATTCGCTCTTGTGCTCGCTCCACCAGTCCTTGCGGTCTGGCTTCTCTGCACGCACAACGCTCCCCTACCAAGCATGGCCTACTTCTAGGTCACGCTTCCATAGCTTCGGTACGATGCTTGAGCCTCGCTACGTTGTCGGTGCACGCGCACTCGACCAGTGAGCTATTACGCACTCTTTCAATGATGGCTGCTTCTAAGCCAACATCCTGGCTGTCTTTGCGCACGCACTCCCTTTGACACTGAGCATCGATTTGGAGACCTTAGCTGATGGTCTGGGCTGTTTCCCTTTCGACGACGAAGCTTAGCCCCCGCCGTCTCACTCAGGTGGTCCGTCTTCTGGCATTCGCAGTTTGGTTGGGGTTGGTAACCAGCACTTGGCCCCTAGCCCATCCAGCGCTCTACCTCCAGAAGCTATGCCACCTGGCTGCACCTCAATGCATTTCGGGGAGAACCAGCTATCTCCACGTTCGGTTGGCATTTCACCCCTATCCACAGGTCATCCCCCAGTTTTGCAACACTGGTGGGTTCGAGCCTCGACGGCTTTTCACAGCCGCTTCACTCTGCCCATGGATAGCTCACGTGGTTTCGGGTCCTATCATCGCCACTGCCCGTTTGCACGGGATCGCCCTCTTCAGACTCGGTTTCCCTCTGGCTCCCCTGCTTTAGCGCAGGTTAGCCTCCGCGACGATGATACTCTCGCCGGATCATTCTACAAAAGGCACGCCATCAGTCCTTAGTGGCGCTACGCCACAGTGACCTCTGACTGCTTGTGAGTACGTGGTTTCAGGGTCTCTTTCATCCCCCTCCCGGGGCGCTTTTCACCTTTCCCTCACGGTACTGGTTCACTATCGGTCGCTGAAGGTCTTTAGCCTTGGAGGGTGGTCCCCCCTGCTTCCCACAAACTCACCGGGGTTCGTGGTACTCAGGATCCCAGCCAGGTCCGCTCGCTTTCCCCTACAGGGCTCTCACCTCCTCCGGCGGCGCGTTCCAACGCCTTCGGGTCGGCTCTGCGTCCCCTCCTGCTGGTCCTACAACCCCTGCCCGTCTCACTCGCGCAAGACGACCAGGTTTGGGCTCGTCCCGTTTCGCTCGCCACTACTCCGGGAATCTCGTTTGATTTCTCTTCGTCGGGCTACTGAGATGTTTCAGTTCGCCCACTGCCCCTCGTCCTGCCTATTTCATTCAGCAGGCGATATCCAGACATCACTCTGGATGGGTTGCCCCATTCGGATTCTCAAGGATCGTCGCTCGCATGCAGCTCCCCTTGAACGTTTCGCCGGTCTCCGCGTCCTTCTTCGGCCTTCAGCACCTAGGCATCCACCTCGTACTCTCTCTCGCTTGTGCTCTCCTGGCTTGGCTCTTCTCGCTCCCGCTCACTCGTCCATCCCTCCCCACCTACTCTCACTCGTCCATCCAGAAACACGCACACTCGCGTTCCTCTGCTTCTCTCTCTCTTCTTGCCTTGGCAATATTGA
>CAVPEB010000020.1:0-74323 GCA_963702765.1 uncultured Chloroflexia bacterium | reverse complement strand
TGTGGTGCAAAGTCTACAAAGGTTGCCCGTGGAAGCGCCTTTCTGAGGGTTTCGTAGTGCTTGAGAGGGATCGTGCCAATGATCCCTATTTGACTTTGAGCAAGTCCTCTTTCTTGCACATGGTTAGCAGTGGTAGCAGCGATATCAGTTCCTCCCCAACATATGTCTTGGATAGAAGATACCCGTTGCGCATTTGGGAGGTGGTTGTAGTATTGGACAAACATCGTTGGTTCGCCATCTTGTGGGAAAACAAGCATTGCTTCCCGCGTGACTAGAAAGTTTGAAAGGAATTGTATTTCCTGATATGCACCAGCGGTGCCATGGAGGATAAGGGCAGAGATACCAGCTTCTTGCATTGATGCTCGAACACGCTCATAACGGCTAGCTAACTCGCTATCGGAGAAACGCGGATAGAGGTTGTTGTCATTCATAGTGAGCATGATCTTTCTCTGATTGTTGTTGAAAGGACATTTCTTCTGCAGATGCGATTGGCACAGGTTTTCTGTCACTTAACGAGGCAATAATCCCACCGAGCACAGCAAGCAAGCCTCCTACAGCTTGTAAAGGCGTTATGGTATCATGTATCAAGAGTACCGCAAATAGTGTGGAAAATAAGGGGACAGTTTGCATGATCGTAGCCATTTCCCATGCTTTGAGCACATGAAATCCTGCCTGCTGGCTGAGATAGCCCAGACAAAAACTGGTGAGAATATATACAGGGAGCGCCCACAGGCTGGTGAAAGTTGGTTGCCAGAGTAATGATTGAGACTGGAAGATGAGTTGATATAGGACAATAGGCAATAACGTTGCGGCTCCCAGCAGGAGCCGCAATGCAGTCAGTTGCAGTGTCTCAACACGCTCAGACAGGCGTTTGGCAGGAATAAAGCCGAAACCAAGGCCGATTGCACCAGCGAGGATGAGAAGATTTCCCAGACTTCCATTGTTCCAGTCGCCATCTCCTTGCGATCCTTTGAGGACTACCAGCATACTACCAACTAACAGTAAAAGGATGCCCAGACCTTGTCTGAGGCGAAATCGCTCGTATAACAGAAATAGCGCAAAAATTAATGCAGCCATGCCATTGAGTTGTAGGATGAATCCACCCACTAAAGCGCTTGTATGTGTAAAACCGGCGACGATAAAGAGAAGCGGAAGCGCGGTTCCTATACATGAGAGCAAGAAGATATTTATCCAATCTGTTCGATTGAGCATAGTTAAATTATGGAAGATCGAATTTCCAGTGAGCAGAAGGTATACAGTCAGTAGCAGTCCTCCAATTGAGAGGCTGAGGAATGCTACAAGCACAGCATCGATCTCGCCTGATAGCAGTTTTGCAAGAACTACCCCAAATCCAAACATGAGAGAGGCTATGAGGGCATACCCAGTTCCGCGAAGGTGCAATGGTCTGCTCCAGTTCAGGTGAAGATAAAAGAATAGTTTAGATTCAGGTGATAACCTATTTTACCATAAAATCTCAGGCACATATGCGATCGATAAAAGGAGAACAGATGAGCGAAGAACGTTTGGCGGCTGGATTAGAGCGTCGCAAGGAGGATTTTGATCTGATTACCGGGCAGGCTCGTTTTGTGGATGATCTAAGACCACCCAAAGGACGACCTCAAGCGCTCTACATGGCCGTAGCTCGCAGTCCGTATGCTCATGCACGGATTGAGAGTATCAAGCTCGACGCTGCACTCGCTCTACCAGGCGTAGTTGCAGCCTTTGCTGGATCAGAGCTGGTGCATGATATGCGCACGCTTGATTATGTGCCGCTTCCTGGACTCAAAAATACAGAACGACGACCTTTAGCTGTTGGCAAGGTGCGATATGTAGGTGATCCTGTAGCAGTTGTGCTTGCTGATAGCAGGTATGTTGCGGTGGATGCTCTTGAACAGGTTGAGGTGGACTATTCGCCATTGCAAGCAATAATAGATCCCGAGGTGGCACTCTCAAAGGATGCTCCATTGCTCTACGAGGAATTTGGTTCAAATATGGCTTTTACTACACAGCTAAGCGGTGGGGATATCGAATTTGTTTTCGAACGTGCTGATCGTATCATCCAAATGCGTGTCGTGAATCAACGGCTGGCACCCAGTTCTATCGAACCAAGAGTTTGTATGTTCGACTATGATTCGTCAAGCGGCGTACTTTCAGCCTGGATGTCTTCCCAGGCAATTTTCCGAGCACGAGATATGCTGGCAGCTTTCTTGAACCTTGATGTCGACGATATAAAGATACACAATGCAGAGGTAGGAGGTGCGTTTGGCGCAAAAAATACTCTCATAGGTGAAGAGATAATCGCGGCAAAGCTGGCTATCAAGTATGAACGACCCATAAAGTGGGTTGAGGGTCGGAGTGAAAATTTGCAAGCTCAAACGCAAGGACGTGGTTGGGTGAATACTATCGAGGCAGCCGTCACGAGAGATGGTCAATTGCTCGGTCTAAGGGTACGGTCAATTGCCGACATAGGAGCGTTCAACTTAGGAGTATCGGCAATGATAGCTCAACGTATGCCGTCTTTTCTAAGTGGCGCCTACCAGGTTCAGGCAGTTGATAGCGAAGTGGTCGGTGTTTACACGAACAAGGTTCCGACAGCTCCTTATCGTGGAGCAGGTCGACCTGAAGCCGCTTATATTATAGAACGCACGATGGATCATATTGCTCATGAATTAAACATCGATCCGGTGGAGGTACGACGTCGTAACTTTATCCCTAAAGACGCCTTCCCTTATTCGACAGTGACGGGTGTCAAATATGATAGTGGCAATTACAGAGATGCGCTTGAAAAGGCGCTTGAATTGGTCGATTACACAGGGTGGCGAGAAAAGCAGCGAGAACAACGAGAGATAGGTAGCAAAAAGTTACTGGGGATCGGCCTTTCCTCATTTATAGAATTGACAGGTGACAGTTTCAGCATACCTGGAGCGCCACGAGAGTCTGCAACTGTGCGTATTCGCCAGGATGGTACTATTCTGGTGCAGAGCGGCATTGCGCACACCGGACAGGGACACTTTACTGCCTTCGCCCAGATTGTAGCACAGGTCTTTGGCATAACGGGTTCACAGGTGGAAGTTTGTATGAACGATACCTCTATGCCAGGATTTAGTGGTGGTACATTTGGCAGCCGCATTACCCAAATTGCTGGTTCAGCGGTGCTTCTTGCTGCCGAAGCAGTGCGAGAGAAGGCGATGCACGTAGCTGCACGAGAGTTAGAAGTTGATGCTGCTGATCTTGTCGTAGAGGGTGGTCAGGTAGTTGTGAGAGGTGTTCCAGCACGATCAATTGCACTAGGTGAGCTAGCAAGATTGGTCGAGGAGCAACCTGAATTGATTGAACACGAACCACCCAATCCGGTCAATGATGCTCCGATCGAGGGTTTAGCAGCCTGGCGTGATTTTGCTTCGCAAGGTGCGGCGTATGCTTCTGGAACTCATATAGCAGTGATCGAGGTGGATAGCGAGACAGGAGTGGTACACATACTCACATACGTGGCAGTGGATGATTGCGGGCGAGTACTCAATCACTATCTTGCTGAAGCTCAGATCCATGGAGGGATTGCACAGGGGATAGGGCAGGCTCTCTATGAAGAGGTCATCTACGATCAGGATGGACAGCTACTCACAAGTACGTTGATGGATTATGCTCTGCCTCTAGCAGATGAAGTGCCTGATTTTGTGACTGATCTTGTTGAGACACCAACACCACTCAATCCGTTAGGAGTGAAAGGTGTAGGCGAAGCGGGTTGTATTGGTGCGCCGCCCGCCATTGTCAATGCAGTGCTGGATGCTCTTGCACCACTTGGTATTGATGCAATTGATATGCCGTTGAAACCAGAGAAGGTGTGGGCTGCGATTTAGAGTGCGAAATCAAGAGCGTCGGGGTTGAGGTGAAGACCATTGATTCCAACATATTCGTTGAGCAGTTCTACAAAGGTTGACAGGATTGCAGATAGAAAGGCAAGCACATTCCTGTCATTCTGAGCGGCAGCGAAGAATCTCACACGACGGGATACGAGATTCTTCGCTGCCGCTCAGAATGACAGATTGAAATAGAGTGACGGATCGAAACAATTCGTAGCCAATACGGGTTTATTTATGAATAGACGACTCTGTGTGGTGGTATGATTTATTTGAATCAAGAACAAATTTTAAATAGTTCAGGATCAGTATATTTATGAGACCTCAATCAGACTCTTCTAATACCTTCAATCGTCGCATTGTATTTACTATTTTCTCTATTGTGCTTGTACTGCTTGTGGTTGCGGGGGTGTTGGTTGTCAAGAACGTAACGAGCGGAAATCAGACAAACGTTGCTCTATCACCAACCGCTATAGCGACTCAAAACGGGATAGTTACAGTTACTGCTATTCCAAATATGGCGGCTTCGCCACTGCTTTTTGGCACCAATCTGGGACTGTTTACAAGTAACGATCAAGTGGTGTCTTCCGCTTCTACACGAGCATTGATGCAGCAGATGCATATTCGTATTGTGCGCGTACCTACACGGACGCATCTTCCCAATGATGTCGAAATTCAGGCTTTTCAGGCTGTCAAAAGTATTGGCGCGGTCCCTCTCATTGTGTTGACTGGCGTGCGCGATCCCAATGTACTTGCTGATGATACGCGTATCATTCAGGATGTGAATAGCGTTTTTGGTAATAGCCTGGTTTATTATGAATTTGGCAACGAAGATGACTGGAACGGGGTGACGATTGAGCGCTATACAACAGGCTGGAATACCTATATTCCGCAATTCAAACATCTTGCTCTGAATGGGAAGTTTATTGGCCCTGTCAGCTATCAATATGACCATAATAATTTGACGAAGTTCCTTCGAGGAGCCAACCCTCGCCCGGATGCGATTAGCTGGCACGAATATACGTGCAGTTATCGAGAACCGATGGATAATTGCCTCACGAATCTTGATCGATGGTCGACACATATCCAGGATGGACGCTCGGTGATGCATACTACTCTAGGAACAGAACTGCCTATTATGATTACGGAATGGAATTATGCTGCAGATCAATCAATCCAGCATAACGGCTTGCCATTCGATGATGGGAAGTATAATAATGCCAGTTTTATTACAGCGTGGACGACAAAAGCATTGGATATTCTGGCAGCGAACAAGGTTTTTGCTTCGATGCAATATTCCGTGACTAATACGGCACTTCCATTGATTAGCGATAACAATGCACTCACATTACAGGGGATGACCTTCCAGTCCTTATATCAGAAAATGGTTCTTAATCCAAGCGGAAATTGACGAGAGGAAATATCATTGGGGACTTTAAGAGATAGAGCACGAGAGTGGGTACGTGTTCACTATGAACATGGTGGCAAGCACCTGCTGCAAGCTGAGGTGTGGTTACAGCGTCTGAAGCCTAATGCGTCTGAGGAAATGCTACTTGCCGCGCTTGCGCATGACATGGAACGCGCTTTTCCCGGGCCAGATAGTCCTTCACTCGATCCAAGAGATGGAGTAGATAATCCCGTTTACAATATCGCACATTGCGAAAGATCTGCACGCATCGTGAGCAGCTATTTGCGCGAGCAGGGTACGCCACAGGAGAGCATCGAGGAGGTTGCGCGCTTGATTAGAGCGCACGAATATGGAGGAGATGAGGAGGAGAATATTGTCCAGGCCGCTGATAGTTTGAGCTTTCTTGAGGTCAATGTTGATGTTTTCTTGAGTTGGATGGATGCAGGTGACGAAAAGTGGAATGCTGAAGCGGTGCGTGCCAAGTTTATCTGGATGTACGAGCGAATTCAAATACTCGAGGCACGTGATCTTGCGATGCCGCTGTACGAAGAGGCTATGCGCAAGCTTGAAAGTCGAGCAGGGTAACATTTTTTGGTCTCTGATAAAAGTATTCGATTTACTCTCTTAACACTATTCCTCTCACTTCTCTTCATTATCGAAAATACCGCTCATATAGCGCTCATTTTCAGCGATAGTTTTTGGAGGAACATTGATTGTATCAAAACCAAATCTTGCGGAATGCAAAATGATAGTGTATAGTATACCCAATATAGTTTGCGATTGGGCATCTACTCCTTTCAACCTGTTTTCTCTAAATTCGTGTAAAAACACTTGTAGATAGTCCTTTGTCAATCTGATTACTCCTCAAATGCGACCCTTAGGAGGATGGGCAATGCTGCTTCTCCAGGACATCGCAGTCACTTATCACAACGTCGTTCCTGCAGTTAAGGGTATTTCGATAGAGGTACCTGAGAAGTCGGTAGTGGCTTTACTAGGCGCAAATGGAGCTGGCAAAACCACAACCCTACGCGCCATTTCAGGCCTCTTAAACTTCCACAAAGCCAGTATTATACGTGGCTCCATCCTTTTTGATGGTGAGCGGATTGATCGTCTAAATGCTACCCAGATTGTTCAGCGAGGTATTGCCCAGGTTCTGGAAGGGCGACGACTCTTTGCTGATCTGACGGTTGAAGAGAATCTACATACGGGTGCGATTTCCTCACACGATCGGGCCGCTGTGCGGCGTGCCTATGACCGCGTGATAGAACTTTTCCCATTACTGCAAGAGCGACGCAAAAGCCTCGCTGGTTACCTATCCGGTGGTGAACAACAGATGCTCGCTATTGGCCGCGGATTGATGACAAGCCCCAAATTACTATTACTTGATGAACCGTCCCTCGGTTTGGCTCCATTCATGGTTCAGCAAATTCGCTCCATCATTGCCGAAATCAACGCCAGTGGCACAGCAGTACTATTGGTGGAGCAGAACGTCCAGATGGCGCTCTCTATTGCTAAGTTTGGTTATGTGCTTGAAACTGGCAAGGTCGCACTGGCTAAGCAGGCCGCGGATCTCTTACAGGAAGAAAGCGTACGGAAGTTTTACCTGGGGTTGCACGAAGGGGAGGAACGAAGTATGGCTACGATCCGCCAACACCGACCTCAAAGGAGGTGGTCAATATGAGTGACATGCCTGCCAGGTTGGACACACCTGAGCAACACTCATTGGCGACACCACTCCTCTCAGTTGAAGGAATCTCAGTACGCTTTGCCGGTATCAAGGCACTGACTGATGTGTCATTCCAGGTAATGCCTGGGGAATTGTTTGCTGTGATTGGTCCCAATGGAGCAGGCAAAACGTCGCTATTTAATGTACTCTCACGTGTCTATCAGCCTGTTGCAGGCAGAGTGACTTTTGATGGGCGTGATCTGCTGCACTTAAAAACGTACCAGGCTGTACGTACCGGAATTGCCCGCACCTTCCAGAATCTTGGACAATTTCCCACATCGACAGTGATGGAATATCTGCTGCTGGGTAGGCACACACGTATGCACAGCGGAATTCTGCGTGGTGGTATATATATCGGCATGACAAATAACGAAGAGAAGAAGAACCGGGCTTATTGTTTACATTTGCTCGATCTGCTGGGGTTAAAACATGTAAGCAATCATATGCTCGGGAGTCTTCCTTATGGCCTACAAAAGCGAGCTGATCTCGCTCGGGCGCTTGCCCTGGAACCGAGACTGCTATTACTAGATGAGCCTGTAGCCGGAATGAGCCTGGAAGAATCTGAGGACATCGCATCAGTCATTCTTGATATCAAGGAGCAGCTTGGTGTCACGCAGATTCTGGTTGAACATGATATGGCAGTAGTCATGGGTATCGCAGATCGCATCCTTGTGCTTGATTTCGGGCGAGTGATCGCGCAGGGTGTTCCGGCCGAGATTCAGGCAAACCCTGATGTGATTAAAGCATACCTGGGTGAAGAATTCGAGACTGAAGCCGTATATTCTTCAGAGACTATGTCTATTCCGATCGACGACAGCCAATAGTAATTCTTGCTCATCGGAGGGACCATGGCTTACTTCATTCAACTCGTCTTTGCAGGGATCGCGCTGGGGTGCATCTATGCACTGATTGGTCTCGGTTTTACCATTATCTTCAAAGCGAGCGAGGTCATCAACTTTGCCCAGGGTAGCCTGTTGTTAGTGGGCGCATACATAGCCTCAGCCGGAGTATTCGAATGGCATTTACCGTTCCTTCTAGCCCTTTTGCTCGGCATCATTGTGACTGTATGCATCGGTTTACTCTTTGAGCGCTTTGCTTTGCGGCGCATGGTTGGTCGCCCAGTGTTCTCTATACTTATGGTAACTATTGGCCTGGATATTGTGCTTCGCACCCTCGTCATTGCGAAGTGGGGATCGAACCCCATTCCTGCCGCCACGCCATTTGAATTCACCAGTGGTTTTACTATTGGCGGCGTCCTCTTTGGCGCAAACGAACTATGGACCATCCTTGTCACAGTACTAGTATGCGGTGCCTTGTATTACTTTTTCCGTTTCACGAAATATGGGTTGGCGATGCGAGCCACTGCAATTGATCAGGAGGCAGCGCTGGCTATGGGCATCAACATTCGCACTGTGTATGCGCTGGCCTGGGGTATCGCTGCCGCTATTGCAACGATTGGCGGGATCTTTCTTGCTATCAATACCATTGCTATTGATCCTACACTAGGAAATATAGCGCTCTTCGCTTTCCCTGCCATTATTCTGGGAGGGATAGATTCTGTGAGCGGGGCTGTTGTGGGGGGAATCATTATTGGCCTGGCCGTGGTAGTGACTGCTGGGTACGAAAGCCATTTCGCGAATATTCTAGGTGCAGGCTTTCATGAAATCGCTCCCTACATCGTCATGATTCTTGTACTGCTTATACGGCCATACGGGCTCTTTGGTACGCGAAAGGTGGAGCGGTTATGAAAGCTTCCCTGGCAACCAGGAAAGGGTCAATTGAAGCCGAGGCCCAGCCGCCCCGATTGCTTGGGAGTCTCTCACGCTGGATTGCGTTGTGCCTGGCCGTGGTAGTCGTGATCATTTTCTTCTCTGTGGCAACTGAAGATTGGCTAACAATCGTCAATTTTACATTGATCGCGGCTATCTCGTCGTTGGGACTGAATGTGCTTTCTGGCTACGCAGGCCAGGTTTCACTAGGCATCGCATTTTTTATGTCCATAGGTGCATATACGGCGGCTGTACTTGGCGGTACCCCGCCAACAACTCCACTTGACCCTTTTGGATTAGGTCTGTCATTCTTGATCTGGTTACCAGCGGCTGGCATAGTGGCTGCCCTGGTGGGTGCTCTGATTGGCCCTACAGCCCTGAGATTGAAAGGCTTCTACCTGGGTATTGTAACACTGTCCCTGGTCTTTATAGGAAACTACATCTTTATGAATGCTCGCGCTATATCTGGTGGCCCACAGGGACGTACTTTTCCGGTACCAGCCATCGGTGATTTCTCTTTCGACCAACAAAATACTATCTTCGGCATTACGCTTACGTCAGGTCAGCAGTTTTTCCTACTGATCCTGCCAATTCTGTGCTTGTCTGCTCTTTTCGTGGGCAATGTAATGCGTTCACATGCAGGGAGAGCTTTCAAGGCTGTACGCGATAACGAGGTAGGTGCAACCATAATGGGGATTAACCTCTTTGAAGCGAAAATGGGTGCCTTCATTTTATCGTCGTTTTTGGCCGGCGTCGCGGGCGCTCTTTTTGCTTCGTTCAGCCGCTATGTTATACCGAACTATTGGAGTCTAACACTCTCCATTCAATTCATTGCGGCTATCATTGTGGGCGGTATTGCCAGTGTATGGGGATCGATCCTCGGAGCGGCTTTTGTTTTTGGACTACCGTTGGTGATTGATCAATTCTCTCTACTGCCCGTAGGGAGTAGCTCGGGAGGCCTATCAAGTGGTGATCTGAACGCCCTTATTTACGGTTTATTGATCATTGTATTCCTGCTTTTTGAGCCGGGAGGTGTTATAGGATTGGTACGACGGGGCCAGGAGTTCGTACGCAAACTCAATAGTCATGGGGGTGAAGGAGGTGAGCCTGCAGAGATAACTGACCTGCCATCTTCCATAGGTGTGCATCTCGACAAAGGGAACCCAGCAGTTACTAAAAGCGAAGAAACCTAACGAATTGCCAATAATTGCCATAGCAAGCTATACACAGGAAAAAACTGGATAGATGTAGCGCTGTTTTTGTTCTCAACCGACGTTGTCTCGAGTTATTACGAAGAGGTGTAACACATGACCAAAAGGACATTTTATATTTGCGTACTCACTCTTACCACGATTCTGATGGTGCTCTCTGGCTGCGCCAACAGTAGTTCGGGTAATTCCACGAGTAGTCTAAAAGCCGGTCCAGGTGTCGATGTAACGCACAAAACTATCACGCTAGGTATTCTGTCACCTTATTCTGGGCCAGTTGCGGATCCAATAGGCAAACCGTTAGCGAGAGGCGTTGAGGTCTTCTTCGACTCCATCAACGCTAGTGGTGGTATCGATGGATATAAGGTAAAATTCCTTGAAGAGGATTCGCAGTACAATCCACAGATCCAGGTTCAACTCTACAACCAGATCCACAATCAGGTTCTAATGATTGCCGACAGCCTGGGCACGCCCACTACCTTTGCCATCAAAGACCTGGCTGCCCAGGATCATATGTTGGTGTCCGCAGCAACATTATCCTCTGCTCTGGCTCGTGAGAAATACCTTATCCTTGTAGGTACACCATATAGACTGCAGGTGGAGAATGCCTTCGATTATGTTGTCAACAAACTGGGTGTTCAAAATCCCTCCGTGGGTATCATTTACCAGAATGATGAATACGGTCAGGATGGCTTGACTGGGTACAAGGAAGCGGTCAACTTCTATCACCTGCACGATGTTGCGCAGGCGGCTTATGCCGTAACCGATACAGATTACACTGCGCAGATTTCGCAGTTGAAGGCATCTGGCGCGAAGTATGTTTTCATCACTGCCGTTCCAACCTCCACAGCAGGCATCATCGCCACCGCTTATAAGCTCGGATATAACCCGCAGTGGATTTTGCAGAGTCCAGCATTCGCGCAGGCGTTGCTAGCTGTTCCTGGTCTGGGGACATTGTTGAGTCATGACTGGCTCGTGTCACAGGGGGCAACCTGGGGTGATACCAGTCAGCCAGGTATGGCTCAGATGCTGAATGATGTTGCAAAATATGCTCCTGACCAGAAGCCTGATGGTTTCTTCCAGTTCGGTTATACAGAGTCAAAGATCACCTACGCTATCCTGAAAAAGGCTCTAGATAACAATGACGTCACTCGTGACGGCCTCTTAACCGCTTTCGAGTCACTGAAAAGCGTTGATCTGGGTGGTCTGCTGCCACCGGTGACCTATGGCTCTTCACCAAACGAGCGCGTTCCAACTCGCGACTCGATCATCTTTGCTATAGATCCCACGCAGCCGACGGGTGTCAAACCCCTGAGTACCGACTTTACAGGAGGCGCTGCTCAGCAATCGCAATTCTGAGGAAGTGATAGTTTCTATATCCATGTGCCTGAACTAGAATCCAGGCATATGGGTATAGATGCTATGTTGCACTTACATTGATCGAAAGTATCTACATGATTATATGATTTCCGCGTAGTTGATGTTTTCTTGAGTTGGATGGATGCAGGTGACGAAAAGTGGAATGCTGACGCGGTGCGTGCCAAGTTTACCTGTATGTACGAGCGTATTCAAATATCCCAGGCGCATGATCATGCGTGACCGCTGTACGAAGAGGCTATGCGCAAGCTTGAAAGCTGAGCAGGGTAGCATATTTTTGGTCTCTCTTAACACTATTCCTCTCACTTCTCTTCATTATTGAAAATACCGCTCATTTAGGCCTATTAGGCCCGCCGACGAAATTTACAACGCTAAGCCCCCAAAACGCTGCTGAGAGCGTACCATGAACAACGTTAAGCCGGGTTATCTGAAGAGTGGTTCTGGCATCCGCAAAGGGCGCAGTTGCCCTTGACGCTTCTTGGGTGCCTACAAGTCGAAATGGTGCGATCTATGCAGATTGATATGGCCGGAGAGGATCGGAGAAAGATGCTCCAGGTCGCTCTCCAGTACAGGATAGTGCGTCGCACGCAAGTGGTCGAGCGCGGCTTGCATGTAACGGGTATTCCAGACGGCAATGACGTTCAGCAAGAGGCTCAGGCAGGTCGCCCGATTGAGTTGACTGGTGAGATCTTGGTCGGTTAGGACCCCAAGCTGCCCATAGGCGACCAGACACGCCAGGCTATGCATCAATTCCCCTTTATTGAGCATCCCTCCCACACGGCGTCGATAGGGTTTGTCGGAAAGGAACGTCAGAATATCGATGGTCTTGAGCAGGCGTCCGTATTCCTCCAGACCACGATGGATGAGGTTCTTGTTGTCGAGCGCCTGTAATTTCGCCACCAGGAGGACCGCCGTCACGGTGCCGTCTTTGAGAGACGCGGAAATGCGATGCATATCATCACAACAGCGGACGATTAAATCCCGCTGGATCGCTAGCCCGCGAAAGAGCGGCTTTAAGACTCCTACTCGCTTACGCCTTCTACTGGGTAGAGCCGCTGATCAGAGAGATCGCGGATGCGAGGCGACAGCTTCAACCCTTGCAAATCGTAAAGCGCATACATCAGCTCGGTAAACCCTGCGGTGTCGACCATCATCTCATGAATGGGTAACTCGGTTTCGTGATGTAAAATGGCATCAAGTGCCGCATGAGCTTCGCGCATGTGGGGTGAGATGATCTGAATGTAGGGATGAGAGTATTGATCGCTGATCATATCGTGGAGGGTAACGCCCCGGCGGGGACCAAAGTAACGCGCATGATACTGAGCATGTAAAGATCGTGCGCCGACCTCAAAGCGAATGCTATCAGACATGGCGGCTGTTCCTGGACCAAAGGCGGCACTCAGCGGCAGGCTGTGATGAAAGTCTACCAGGGCAACGATTGTCCGGCGAAGCGTTTCTTCACGCACATACCAGTCGGACACATGGGTGAGTTCATAATAGGGAATGTCCGTGGCTTCCGCCATCGTGGAGAGCAGCAAGTTGAGGCCATGTGCCAGCAAGGCTGCAAAGAGCGCCACATCCACGCGAGGATCCCGCGTTTTTGCGCCCTGCCGCTCATTGAGGTGGGTAAAAAGACCCCGCAGTCCTACCCAATCATCCACCTCAATAAAGACATCCGCCAGGCGTGCATGGGGCATCACACGCAGTATGGCTTCTCGGAGCGGCTCGACGGTCGCAGGAAGGGGGAGTTTTTCATCTTTGGAGAGATCCAGGGTGGCTTTGCCATCTTTGGTCACCATCTCGGCAAAATCATTACTCTCCCAGCTGTCCAGAACCGTCTTGAGCGTTGTTCGGTATCGCTCCTCCAAGAGATCCAGATAGGCGTCAGCGCTCTCAGAGGCGGGAAGTCGCGTGAACCAACTGGCTTTGCGCTCGGCCCAGGCCGTTGGCGTATGCAGATACGAAGTCCATACCTTGTGTTGGCGGCTTCCTGGAACCGAGATATCGGAGGAGCGGAGCAGTTTCCGCATCTGCTCAGCCAGGCAGAGTTCCCAGAGATGTTTGGCGGTGTGCGCTTTTGCCCCATCAATGGCTTCACGCCATTCATCAGGAAGAAAGTCCCGCGGCGCATCTGCTGGGAGCTTGCGTCGCCCCTCAATATCGATCCGTTTGAGTGCCTCAATGGCCTGGATAACCGGCTTGGCGGCACTGGTTCCTGTGAATGCGAGTGCCCCGAGCAGATTCGGGAGGAAGGCGCGGAGAAACGAGTAATGATGGTCAAGTAAATCGAACGCTTGCCCATCCTCTGGTCGGGCCTGGGTGCCAGATTCATCATGAACGGTTTGCAACTGCGCTTGAGGGACGGCCTCGAAAATACGAGGGCGGACCTGTTCATCAGGAATCTCGGGGTCTAAGACAATCCTGGTCACCTTCCGAAATGTATGGATGTGCCGAGTCAGGGCTTTGCCATGCGTGGCGTGATGGGTTTTCTCGGTACTCCCAGTCCGTCGGAAGATGCCCACGATCAGATCGTCAAACGAGGTCAAAAGCCAATCCAGGAGTTCCTGTTGGAGATCCTGAAGGTAACACACCAGCAACGCCGCACGTTTCTGTTGGGAAAAACGAAGGAGGGAATCGCGATGGTATTTCGCTCCCAGATGGGCCAGAACCCGCACGCGATTGCGGTTGAGCCGCGAGACATCGATGGTGTTCATCTGGAGTTGGCGCACGGTCTCCAGTTTGGTGATCAGGATCTTGATGGAAGCGGGTGACGCTTTCACAGCTGGTTCTTTCAGCCAGGCGAAGGTCGAACCACGCTTACCCTGGTCACGATGCAGCAAATCTTACAAGGCCTGCGTCTGGGTTGGGGTTAGTTGCGAAGTCAAGGCCGCGAAGACCTGGTTTTCTGCCTGTGGACGGACCTGGGCGATGATTTTGTGAATGGTACTTTTCGCCGGAAAGAGGATGCCTTCTTCGCGTAACCAATCCTCGGCTTCTTCGAGCAAGACCGCAGGATCATCGCGTTGTAGCGCCCGAGCCAGCAGGGACTCAGCCAGTTGTGGATCGTCCTCCTCATGGAAATAGGAGCGCAGTTTGAGATAGGTACGAATTTGCACTAGGTACTCGTCGCGCGTCTGTGGTCTCCGGGTACTGTACTCGGCGAGGGCCTCTGGATGGACATTGAGCTGCATGGCAACGAACTGGATGATGCGCGCAGGTGTCAGGTTCACTTCAGAAAGAAGACAAAAAGCAAGCGGAGGAGCAGCAGATTGAGCGCGAACCCGAAGCGGTTGGATGCACCGAGGCAGGTCCGCACCTCTCGCATATCCTCCGGGGTCAGGAGGAAAAACCGGGCGAGGTCCTCAGACAACCAGTCTTGTTGTAAAGCCCGGAATCGCCGAGCGTCGAGGGTCTCTGTTGTCATTCCTGGTCCATCCTTCATCGCCTCCGTTGACGCGCTTCCACCAATTCGCGCTTGATCGTCTCCAGATCGATCTCGGTGTAGCGCAGGGTTGTCTGCAGGTTGATGTGCCCCAGCAGCTTGCGCACTGACGGCAAGCTGACCCCATCACGCAGTTTGGTGGTCGCATAGGTGTGGCGTAGCCGGTGTAGCGTGATGGGTTCGTGCTCATCGACAAACCGTTCAGGATGGGTAGAGCGCACCTGGTCCACGTACCGCTCGAAGTGATACCAGACGGTACTGTAATCGAGAGCCTCCCCATGCCGACCCCCTTTACGCACGTTACCCTGGAAGAGCGGACCAACTCCACAAAGCGTTTTGAGTAATTTCCGCAGTAACGCGACACTGCGGCTGGCATCGATCAAAGGAATCACCCGCTCTTTATTCCCCTTACCTACAATCCGCAGATACCACCATCAAGTCGTTGAGATGCACCTGCTGCACGTGTAAGCCGAGTGCCTCCCCCACGCGCATCCCCGTTTCGTAGAGCAGCGTCAGCAGCAGACGATTGCGTAACTCCTTTCTGGGGATCGCAGCCAGAATCGCTTCCACCTGCTTCTCAGTCAGTGGACGTGGGTGGCGCTCGCCGATGGGAATGGCTTCCAGCTTGGCAGTTGGATCGGCATCCAGCAAATTCTGCTGGTAGGCCCAGTTGAAACACGAACGCAATGCCGCCTTACGTCGTGCCAGGGTGGTGGGGGCCAGATCGGATGTTTCATCCAGGAACAGCCGCAGGTGAGACACCGTGATCTCAGCAATAGGGATCGTTGGAAGTAGCCGCGCACATGCCACCAGATCGTAGCGGTAAGCTCGGCGAGTGTTGAGGGAAAAGGCATGCTGTTTGGCCGCTAAAAAGGCCTCGATCAGCTCAATCAAGTCCATACATTCCCCCGTGTCCAAGATAATCTTAGTTTACTAACCAACGATGACTACTGGTGAAAGCGCTCTCTTTCTTGATGAAGACGTGGTGGTGTCCAGGATAATAGCTATTATCTTTGACACACGTGGGACTGAGTATACTATGCCACTGAGTGCGTGAGGCTCCCTTGGTACTTTTGGGGATGTTCTTACTTCGACGAGATATTTGCCCTCGAGTATGAATGGAACGATATACCACGATAAGCACATGTTGTTCTTTTGCTTTTCCCGCTTGTTTGGCTCTACAGGCGGATAGATGAGAAAAGACGCTGCGTGAGCGAGAATGCTATAGACAGTAACGGGCTGAGTACAGCATGATGAAAGTATTTTCTCGAGTGGCTTGAGAAGCCACTTCATATGCTTATCGTGGTATATCGTTCCATCCATACTCGAGGGCCTAGAATACATTCTTCCTTCACATGACATGGTCGTCGTTCGTGCATGAGGATACAGTCACGACTCCCGATTTTACCCTCGCCTGACTTCTTGTGCAAGCGGTTGAGGGAAAGGTATACCGTTCTCGCAGTGCCTGTTTTCAGAACGGATGTCACAAGTAGCCAGTACCGCAATCTTCACACCCAATTGAAGCACATTTGCAACCCCAACCAGCATCATCGTGTTTTATTATATAGAGGGTGAAAAACGAATGCGGAAGGAAAGACATGGATCAGGATGAAGAGGATCTCCTTTCACTGTTGGCTACTGATCTGGACCGCCATTTCAGGCAACTCGTCATACTCTATCAACAGCGCCTGTTTCGCTTTGCCTTACGCCTGGTAGGCAGTCCACAGGATGCTGAGGATATTATTCAGGAGACGTTTCTACGTTCTTATCACGCACTGAAGAGCTATCCTGTACTCAAAGTACGAGCACTGCGAATTCGACCATGGCTGTACACGGTTACCCTCAATATCTTCCGCAACCGCCAGCGCAAACCTGAGCATCAATCCATTCCACTGGACACCTCGGAAGAAAGTCTGCTACTCGAAATAGAAGATCCATCTTGCGGGCCTGACGAGGAGGCATACTGGCATGAGATGCGACGTGAGCTTGAGATGCAACTGGCCACACTTTCTGAACGCTACCGCGTTGCTGTAACGCTCTACTATTTTGAAGATCTCAGCTATTCGGAGATAGCCGAACTGCTCAATCAACCCATTGGAACGGTGAAAGCGCATGTACATCGCGCTCTACGCCAGTTGCATAAAGCGCTAGACATACAGAAGAACGGAGTGAGGTAAATTTATGGAGTACGAAGACGACGAACAGCCTTCGTTGAATAATGCGAGACAACCACATAGCCTCAAGCATGTGACTGTTCCAGACTCCCTCCTTCCCTCCGTGCTGAGCCGACTGGGACTAGGAGACACGGCGAGCGTGTCTTCAACAGGGATTGATACACAGTTGGCTGCCTTAAAGGATGAAGAGATTTCTGTGAGAGTGGCAGCAGTTCGGAGCTTAGAAGAACACAGAGAAGCGAACGCGATAGAATCACTATTGGCTGCTCTCCACGATTCTGCCTGGGAAGTTCGAGCAGCGGCAGTATGGGAGTTGGGGAAATTTGGCGAGCAAGCGCCACTTGAGGCTTTGATGAAGGCTACGGATGATGAGGATGGCTCGGTGCGAGCAGCAGCGCTGCGGACACTTGGATTGATGAGTGATCGTGTGTCAATAGAACCATTGATACGAGCATTGGATGATCCCGACTGGGAGGTGCGTGAGATAGTGATAGTGACATTGGGAGAACTTGGCAAGCAAGCACCTCTACATCCGTTGCTAGCCATGTTGAACGACGAGCATGTGGGAGTGCGCAAGGCAGCCAGGATGGCGCTGGAGCAGTCGCATCCCGAGGCCCTGTCCGCAATCTCAATTGATCCCCTCGTGATCACTCAAGAATCAGGTAGCGATTTGGTATTTAGCGCACGAGAGCAAGAACAACCCCGAACCGACTTGGAAGTCGATGCCGAGGTGAAGGCACCTTCAAAGGGAGATTCCACCCTGATTCAGTTCATTATCTCTATGAGGACATCGCTATCGAGGGTGGTAAGAGATGTAGTAGCACCTCAAGAAGATACGCGTTCTACATCTGCGGACGAAAAAGTGAGCGAGGTAATAGCTAGCGAACCAGTCCAAACCAAAACTCATCGTCTCAGGCATATTGCTGAGGGGGTTTTGGCGGCACTCATCATCGCAGGTATCGTCGCTTCCTGGCTGGTCATCCAGCAAAGACTGCATCCATCACAAGGCGCTGCTTCTACACCCCTGCTGGCCTATCATGGTCATGTGGACGGCCCCGCCGTGTGGTCGTCAGATAGCACATACATCAGCATTCTTACAGATTCTAGTCCTGCCGGTGAAACTGTGCTCGTATGGAACAGGGCCACAGGACAACTGACAAAGCATATGCTGCACACCCTCCTGGCACAATCCGAGGAACACAAGGGCGTATTTGCACCCGACGGCAAGCACCTTGCCTTTGTGGAAATAGATGTCAGCCACAAGGTGGCAGTACAAGTCTGGGACGTCATTGCCTGGCGCCGTATCCTTACCACTTCTTTATCTTCACCTAAAGGTTATCTCGATGTATATTGGTCACCCGACAGCACGCGTCTCGTCATTCCCAATGAAGATGGGACCATACAGGTATGGAATGTCGTCACGGGACACGAGCTGGCGACCTGCCATGTTCCTCCCTTAGATTCTCTGCCCGTAAACATACATATGTCACCCGATGGGCACAGTGTCCTCTTTGGTGGACTCGGGCCGCAAAACACGTACGTTTTGGATCTCACGGCCTGCAAGCTCTTGACCCTCCCTCCCGTTGGTGCAGATGGTTATCATATACATATAGCCTTGTCGCCGCAGGGAAACCGTTTCGCCACTACCTCAGACACATCCGCCACAGATGAAAGTATGGTGCAAGTCTGGGATGCCCGCACAGGGCGCAACCTTGCAAGCTTTCATTTTACTACTTTCTTATCAGACCTTGGCTGGACGGCCGATGGCACGCGCATCGTTACTTCGGATAATAAGGAGGTGGATATACTGGATGTCGCAGCGCAGCGCATCGTTTTGAAGGTGGTGCTTACAAGAATTGACCTTTTGCCAGTCTGGGCCTTGTCTCCTGATGGCGGGCGCATCGCCTCTGTAAGTGGAGCGGACACGGTGCAGATCTGGGATGCAGTGACGGGGCGCAAGCTCAATGTCTACCAGAGCCCGGGGAACAGTGTGGAGGTGGTGGCCTGGTCTCCTGATAGTAGAACTCTCGCTACTGGAAGTACGGACGGAACAGTGCGCGTCTGGTATGCTGATAGATCACCCCGGACATATCATAGCGATTTTCTGCCGTATTGACCATAGCATGGTCGCCAGATGGGAAGTCTATCGCTACTGGCAATCTTGATGGCAGCAGCTGGGTGTGGAAGGTCAACTAAAGCATGTAGAGGAATTGAGACGTGTGACAATATGAGCAGTTAAGAGCATTTTCCCGAGGTTTGAGAAAGTGAGTCCAAAGTCCAATCTTTGTTACACATGACTAGAACATATGATCTTATATCATTCATTAGATACAGAGTTCAATTGAATCTGAAGGCTGCAATGTGTCAGTGACTTGAGTATGATCAGTCGTTCGTTGTTATGGTTCTAGTTCCGGGTAGACTGGTCAAAGAACGACACTCTCACACGTGATTGGCTCATAGAAAGACGGCCTATCAAGATTATCCCTGTAATGGGTTTACAAGTACGTACCAGCCAATCGCAGAAAGGACCGGTATCCGATGAATATCCTTGAACGCAAAACGAATCCGCTCGCTCTTCTCATTGTTCTTGTAGGGATTCTTCTCAGCGGGCTTGCCGCCTGTGGAGGGGCGAATGCTCAGCCGAACACCACTCCATCGGAGCCAAGCGCTACCACAGTGGTCATGACGTACCTCCAGCTCTTTAACGCAGGCATGAAGAGTGGGGACTTCTCCACAATGTCCTCTGTCTACGCACCAGAGGCCACCCTGACGCAGTCCAATCCGAAAGGGGTGACCACGGTGCTCCACGGCCTGACTGCTATCACCAGTTTCTATCAAGGCTTAAAGACGAAGTTTTCCGGCTATCAATGGACGGTAGAGAGCATGCACAGCCTGGCACCAAATGTTGTGCTTGTGTATCAGCACGCCGGTAGTCCTCCACTGCTCTAAGGAATGGCGCATGACTCAAGAGCGACACAGACTCCGCCGTCGCCGCACGGGTGGGTCAGCGGGGAGGATCACAACCCATTCCACATCACATGCCTCCCTTCGGGAGGCGACAGAAAGGAAACGCACCAATGAAAAGAAGTCTTCCATCTCTCCTCGTGATCGGCCTGCTGAGCGCACTCTTGGCGTCCTGTGGGTCATCGACAACCGTGCAGCAGACGGTTGCTACCCCCGCCACATCTTCTCACGGTCACAATGGCCGGATCGCCTGGGAGGGCTTTCTGGATCAAAACCTCACTGTGTCCGCGATCTTCTCGGCCAACGCTGATGGGAGCAATATCCACCAGCTTTCGCACCCCTCCAATGAGTACAAAGACGTCTCCCCCGACTGGTCTCCAGACGGCTCCAAAATCATCTTCGTACGCGGTTACTCAGATCAAGAGGGTGGCGACCTCTACATCATGAACGCTGACGGGACGGGACTCAACCTGATCGATGCTTGCGGCTCGTGCCTCGGCATTGGCGAGGGAGCTTGGTCGCCCGATGGCACCCAGATTGCCTATAGTAGGGCGGGAGGTTACGAACGTCCCGACGGTAACCCAATCATTGAGGCGATCTGGGTGATGCAAGCTGATAGCAGCCACTCCGTGCAGTTGACACACCCTTTGCTAAATTTTGCTGATAGACAACCCTCCTGGTCGCCCGATGGCAAACAGGTGGTCTTTGGGCGTAGCCCCATCGCGGATGTGACAGGGGATCAAGTGCTGTTCATCGTCAACCGTGATGGAACTGGCCTGAAGCAGCTGACATCCTGGGGGCAGCTGAAGGCTGGGGATGCGCATTGGTCACCCGATGGCCAGCGGATCCTCTTCCAATCCTTCGGCAACCACCCCGCTGGCAGCACGCCGCAGATCTACACGATCTTGCCGGACGGCACGCATCTCGTCCAACTGACGACGAATGAGCGCAACACCTACCCAGCCTGGTCGCCGGATGGGACGAAGATCATCTTTGCACATCGATCCACGACGGAGGACTCCTATGGACACATCTATCAGATGAACCCTGATGGCAGCGGCCTGGTCCAGGTGACGAAAAACGGTCTCTGGCAGATCGCACCCGCCTGGGGGACCCATCCCTAGTGGCTGTGGAGGCCGCTCTTGTGCTTGGTGGACACGTTGGTTCCACGATGGCGCCAGCGGCCTCCATCCACGTCTAGGCATGGGTTGCTATTGCCGGAAAGGAGGAAGCCATGTCTTCTACCACCCTGTATCGTGTGAGTGGCATAAATCCACCTATGGTTACGTGAATTCGGGATAAGCTAAGCTCACGGTAGTGTGAGCAGTTACAATCCGAGAGATAGCTTCTTGGGTTGATGATAGTAGGCAAGGAGCCCTGCGACCAGGTTGACCAGGAAAAGGAAAAGGCAAACGTATGGAGACAACGCTGACAAGAGGGACGACAAGCGGAGTGGTGCGCTTACGAGGCCGGGCGCTTTTCATTGGCAGGGTGATCTGGATCGCTTTTGCGCTCTTCAACCTCGTCTTCTTTCTCCTCAACCTGTTCCAACCAGTCTTCGGCGGCCAGGTAGTGATCTGTCCCCTCACTTTTACCTGTCCGGTGAGCGAGTCAACGCTCCAGGTCCTCAAGCAGGCGCAGATCCCCCTGGCGGCCTATGACACGTATGTCCTGATCTTCGGGCTGATCTTCGGGCTGATCTTTCTCACTATGAGCGCACTCCTCTTCTGGCGAGCGTTCGACCAACTGGTCGGCCTGTTCGCCTCCTTCACTTTCCTGTTTATTGGCTTTTCTGCATTCATTGGTGATCCCTCAGCCGCGCCCCCGGCCCTCGTGGTGTTCGTCAATCTGGTCCAGACAAGTTGCCAGGATCTCTGCCTCGGCTTTTTTCTGGTGACTTTTCCAGATGGCCGCTTCGTTCCCCGCTGGAGCTGGCTCATCGGCGGTACGCTCTTTGTGCAAGGGATCTTCTTCCAGCTCCCTGGCCCGTTGAATATCCTCTCCTGGCCGTTCCCACTGATCGCGATCGAGCTGGTCCTCGCCTACGGCAGCCCGATTGCCATTCAGGTCTATCGCTATCGACGCGTCTCCACTGCGGCCCAGCGCCAGCAGACCAGGTGGGTCATCTTCGGCCTGGTCAGTGCCCTGTTGCTGCTCTTTGTCTCTTTCTTTAGTGGAGCGCTGTTTCCGCCCACCAGCCTCTATCAGTTGACATCTGAACCATTCTCTTCCCTGGCCTTTTTGCTCCTTCCCCTCAGTATCAGCATCGCCATCCTGCGTTCGCGGCTGTGGGACATTGACTTTATCATCCAGCGGACGCTCGTCTATGGCACGTTGACCGCGACGTTGCTCGTCATCTACGCAGGACTCGTGATCGGCCTCCAAACGCTCGTACGCCTGTTCACCGGACAGATCTCGCAGTCACCCGTGGTCATCGTTGCCTCGACGCTGGCCATTGCGGCGCTCTTCCGACCCTTGCGCCAACGTCTGCAAGCTCTCATCGATCGCCGCTTCTATCGCCGCAAGTATAATGCAGCCAAGACCTTGGAGACGTTCAACGCAACGCTGCGCAATGAAGTCGATGTGAACCAGTTACGTGAGCATCTCGTTGCGGTTGTCCAGGAGACGATGCAGCCTGCGCATGTCTCGTTGTGGTTGCGTCCATCTGAACATGTTGGGAAACATCAGGCTCCCTGGAGGGTCAATCCTCCTGGTGATTCACACGAGGGATGAAGCGATGAAAGGCAATGTCAATGATGGCATGGAGCAGCGCTCCTTTGTTCCCACGAGGACGAACTTCCGACTGGAAGAATACTGGCTGCATGTGGTAAGAGGAGCATGGCTCAGTTTCGTGCTGGTCGAACTCCTGGTGCTCTTCTTGACGCTAGTGGCGACGCACGGGCAGGGCTTTGCCATCTGTCCATTCATTGTGAGCTGTGCTGTGACGGAAGCTTCAGCTCAAGCGCTTCACCAAATGGGGATTGCCTCTACGAGCTATGCCACATACAATCTGGTGCTGGCGCTGCTGCAGTCGCTGGTCTTTCTCAGTGTGGGAGGCTTCATCTTCTGGCGCAAGTCGCGCGAACCAGTTGCACTGGCGGCCTCATTCTTCTTTGTAAGCGCAGGATTGTCGCCTTACTTTCCTCCAACAACATACCCGCCAGAGGTGATCTTTTCGATGATGTGGGGTCTGTGCGTCTTTACGGTGCTGGGCTACTTCCTGGTGACGTTTCCCGATGGCCGTTTCGTGCCTCGCTGGAGCTGGTTACTGGTCGTGCTCTGGCTGGTACAAGCTCTCTTTAATGTGGTCCCCGGACCGTACAATATCAACTCCTGGCCTCCTCTGCTTTCCAGTGTCGTAGAGTTATTGACCTATGGAGGAACGCTGGGTGTGCTCACCTATCGCTACCTGCGCGTCTTCAGGTATGCACAGCAGCAGCAGGCGAAGTGGCTACTCTTTGGCTTCGGAGGATTGCTTGTGCTGGTTCTCCTCTATGGTCTCCTCGGAAGCCTGGTGCCGTCACTGGCAGCGCCAGACTCCCTCTATCAACTGGCCAATGGAACGTTCACTGCTGTCGTATTCCTGTTCGTACCCCTGAGTGTTGCGATTGCTATTCTGCGTTTCCGCTTGTGGGATATCGACATTCTTATTCGTCGCACGCTTGTCTATTCTACCTTGACCGTGATCCTGGCCTTGCTGTACGTGGGCCTCGTGTTCGCCCTGGGCGGCGTGTTGCGCAGCTTCTTCGGCCAGCAGCAGCAGAATCCCCTGGTCATTGTCGCCTCCACGCTGGTGATCGCGGCCCTCTTCCAGCCCCTGCGCCATGGTGTCCAGCGGGTCATTGATCGCCGCTTCTACCGCCGGAAGTACGATGCAGCCCGCACGTTGGAAGCCTTCAGCGCCACCCTGCGCAATGAAGTGGACCTGGCAACATTGAAGGAGCACCTGGTAGCAGTCGTTCAGGAGACGATGCAGCCCACGCACATCTCACTGTGGTTGCGCAAGGACGAACAACACAGGAAACCACACACGGATGCGTAGGTATCCACTCCTGTCTCTTCCCTTGCGCTGTGGGGAAGCAGGAGACCTCACCAGATGAAACTGGGAAGAAACCTCTATGCTCACAACAAGGTCTCTTCTCTCTTATCGCTACTAGTTAGGGAGTAATTGGCAAGCGAGCGGTGCCATGTTCATTGCCCACATTTCTCAAGCATCAACTGGCGGGGGTTGTTTGTTCCTACTATTCAAATCTCTTTACGCATGATACCACGCTGTCGAACGACAAGCGTTTTTGGAGCTTAGCGTTGTAAATTTCATCGGCGGGCCTAATAGGCCATTTACCGCTCAAAATGAGCAGTATTTTTGGCAGAATCAATGATGTGATGAGAATATGAGAAATCAGTGCTTGATTCTCCAGTATAGTGATAGGGAGATAGAGACAAAGACGTTGAAGAAACTCCATCTACCCTCTTTAGAATAGATCAATTGTACGAGAACCTCCTTTAAACGTTAGCTACTAGTAGAGAAGTTTTTTGATGATGTGTATGGATGAAGAGAGCTACCTTATGAGTGATCATAACGAAACTAAGGTTTCGCCCAAGCCACGTCGGAGTCGTCAAACAAGTACACAAAATACCCTCACAGAACGACCCACGAATGACGATAAAGAAGCATGGAAAGTATATTGGAAAGCACAAGGCCAATCGTGGCGTACTGAGCCTGAAATTGGCACAGAGCGGCAAAAGTATCTTGAAGAACGACGTAGCATCACACCTGATTGGAAGCAAGGTAACTACCCTTTCAAAGACATCCAACTGAACCGTGCAGATATTGAATGGCTTTTAGCAACATATGAAAATTGGAAAGGACCCGTTGAATAGAGTGATGAAAGTCAACGAGAACGGGAAGGATTGGACTTGAGAGATGCTAATTTACGTGGAGTAGATCTAAAAGGCTGTTTGGGAAGTAATCCCATTCGATTTTATTATGCGCAGCTAACTTATCATGACCACTCTAAAGAGTGTTTACCTAACTGGACCCGATTTATTCTGTACTGGAGTCGATAAGAAAGGATTCGACCAAGCCAAATCACTCAAAGGTGTAACTATGCTTAATGGGTCTATATATCCAAAGGGCTTTCGGGCTTTCCTGCGTGTTGCGTTAAGCATGTGCTTATTGTATACTCATCTTATCGCTTTCCCATGAACTAAGACTACTTGCAGGATTTCAAATCCGCCGGTGAACCGTGTGACTGACTAACATCCAGGGGCGATGTATTCATTGTGTGGAAAACGCAATCTCTTCCCAGCGGGATGGCTTTGGAGAACTACTGGCATAAGCCTGGCTCTAAAAGTTGTCCTTGCACAATATACCTGTTCAACCTTCTAAACTTTCGGGGTATCCACGATAGTCTGTGATTTTAATCAGCCCGACAAACGTTGGAGGAGGACATACGATGCAAAATAGCATTCAGGTAGCAGCCGCGCAAGACGGACTCACGCTTAAAGCGTTTCGTGGGGATGGTGGAGTGCTCTTGGGCTTTGACCTCGATCAACATCTGTCCACAAACCTCGCCGGCTTTGCTGTGCAATGCACCCCACCTGATGGAACAGCCGCTTACCTGTTGAACCGTCTCAGCTTCGATACTGCTATCACTGCTACAACCACGCCGCAGCTGCGCACGTGGACGCCTTCCAACCTTGCGCCTTTTCAGAAGTTCCGCTGGATGCACTTTCCCACTGATGTGGTAGCAGGAACCTATAGCTATACAGTCACCAGCATGTATTTCGGTCCCGCTGGATCCACCCAACTCACACCGGGAGTCTCTGCCACCATCTCTTTGGAGTTTGTTCCCTCGCAACCGCAGTTCCAACACTTTGAGATGGGATTTACTCGCGGCGATCTCTCGTCACAAGCCTACGCCGTTAAGTTCAAGAATGCTGCTATCGAACCGGCTGGCCCCAAGTCGCTCGACTACGATACGGCCCCTTACATAGCCCAGTACACCTGGCTTGGTTATCATGCACGCAAGATGATCTTCGGCTTCCTTCAGGAATGCCTGGCCGATCCTGAGGTGACCCTGGACCTGTTCGCCTACGACCTGGACGAACCAGACATCGTGCGTTTGCTGCAGCAGTTTGGCCCGCGCCTGCGCGCCGTGGTGGACAATGCGCCTCTGCATACCGTACCAGGCGCTTTGGAACCACAGGTCTGGGCACGCCTTAGAACCTCTGCGGGAGCGGACCATATTGTGACTGGCCACTTTAAGCGCTTCGCCCACGATAAGGTGCTGATCAAGAAGGACAAGGATGGCAATGCTGTCAAAGTTCTGACTGGATCAGCTAACTTCTCTGTGCGTGGCCTCTATGTCCAGGCGAATAACGTCTTGATCTTTGATGATCCGGGGACCGCCGCAAACTATGAGCAGGCCTTCGAGACGGCGTTTACCAACATGGCACACGCGGATCAGGCGCCGATTGCGGGAAAGTGGTTCGATGTGGGGACTGCAGGGATGCCGCCGTTCTCGGTCAGCTTTGCGCCGCACACCAGTGCGAGCATCTCGCTGGACAAGGTGAGCGCAGCACTCCAAAGCGCCCAGAGTTCGGTCTTGTTCGCAGTGATGGAGCTTGACGGAGGCGGCGATGTACTCAAGCAACTGCGTGAATTGACCGGGCGAGCAGAGATCTTCTCCTATGGCATCACGCAGTCAATGCAGTCAAGCCCTGCCGACCAGGGTAGCTCAGCTCAGTCTCTGGGTGTCAACCTGTATAAACCTGGGCAGAGCAACGGCATTTTAACCTCATTTGCTTTCCTCAAGGGGCAGGTATCTGGACCGTTCCAGGCTGAATGGGGCGGTGGGACAGGCCAGGTGATCCACGACAAGTTCATTGTGGTGGACTTCAACGACCATATGCCTCTGGTCTTTACTGGGTCGTCAAATCTCGCAGAGGGCGGAGAGATGCAGAATGGAGACAATCTGCTAGCCATCGCCGACCGCGCCACAGCGATTGCCTATGCTGTTGAGGCAATCCGCCTGGTCGATCACTTCCACTTCCGTGCCGTTATGCAGTCGGCAACAAATGCACAGCCGCTAACGCTGCAACGGAGCGATGCATGGTGTACACCCTACTACGATCCGAACAACATCAAGTCGAGAGAGCGAACTCTATTCAGCCGTTGATGCAAGCCCCACTAAACAGGTACAGCCTTATAGGCCAACGTACATGCCTTGGGAATGATCTGAACTGGCAAAACCGAATAATGAAACAAAAGCCAGCTGCGATTCACAATTGATCTATAACACAGCTTCTGACGTATGTGAAAATAATCAGTTGCTCGGTGTTGAAAAGTCCGACCAGTTCAGAAAGGAGAAGTCTCATGAAAGTATCCACCACTATCACGGCATCCTCAAAGACACTCCTGAGTGGCTGGGAGCGCGCCTTGTTGGTCCTGCCTGCCCTGGCAGGGTTGGGGCTGGGTTTCCTGCTGGTGTTCTTGCCTGGACGCTTTGCTGCCCTGACCCAGTTTGCGGCGGACGACGCATACATTTTCCAGTTGGCAGGAGCGGCCATCCTCGGGTATGGTGTTGCGCTCAGTTTGAGCATCTTCCAGCAAGAGTGGTTGGCGGTACGGCTTGTGGTCATCGGCGTCCTGGTCAATAATCTGGGTTCGCTTTATGCCTGCGGGATCGCCATCTTTAGCGGTTACGCACCCTATTCGGTCTATCTTTTTCTGGTAACTAATCTGCTCTTCATCGCGATCTGTGGCGTGCTGCTCGCTCGCCATTGGAGAGTTCCACATCCTGAGCCAGACTTCTCCAGCCACACCATGCAGGTCTTTTTGATTGTGGGAGCCATTGCAGCTGGATTCTTCGGGATCTTCCCTCTGTTCGTGCCACAACTCTTCACCCTCTTCAACTTGCACATCAATGCCCCATTTATCATACGGGAGGCAGGCGCTGCTTCCTTGGGCTATGCAGTAGTGGCTGTGCTGGCACAGCAAGCGTTAAGTCGCCTGGAACTCCCATTGATCACCGTGATGGGTGCCGTCTTCAATGGGGTCGGCGGGCTGGTGAGCATTCCATACCTGCTGGCAGGAAGCGTTTTGTTGCTTCCCTGGGTAATCGCGCCAGTCGGACTGATTGTGCTAGTTGTATGCCTGATCGCACTACGACAAATGATGACCAGGACAACAGAAATAGCGAGATGAATCCGTGACCGTACCTGATGCATGATGTATCCTGCAAGAGACCAGCCGCACGTTTGTTTGCCCCATGCGTCAGGTACCTCCGTGGCTGCTAGAGGCTATTGCACTGGCATAGCTGTGAATGATCATCATCGATAAAATTGAAGATCATCCGCGTCATACTGTTCTTAGACGTGGACTGTGAAGTTTGACTACGCCCTCCTTAGCAATCTCGCTTACAATGTTTGCCTGGCTTTCAATGTGCGAGAAGTCCGCTTCACCACGCAGATTCTCGTTCTCACTATCAACCTGTTTCAGCTTCATTTCAGGGATATCTGCTATACTTATACAGGAGACTGATTAAGACACCGAAGAGACGACCAGCAAGCAAGAAGCCAGACAATCAGGCAATAGAGAGAAAGAGAGCATACCTCATGCGTGATGCTGAACACGAACTCTCACAGAACGAATCTGCTATCGAGATCACACCCTTACCGGCAGAGGATGAACTGCCAGAAGCGCAGAATTACTCAACGGGTATGGTACATCAGAATACCACGCAGGTGGGTAGAGGGAACCATTCTGGTATCAGGCGTTATCTCTTGATCGCTTTGACATTGTGCCTGGTGATAGCACTCTTCCTGGTCACTATTGTACTGCCGCGTTCTCAGTCGCCAAAGCCATCTGCTCATCCCAGTTCTCTTGCTGCAACTCTCACTCCCAAAACTACAGCATCCCCTTTAAATGTACCCACTGATTATACAGTTCATACGACCATCGAGAATGGCGTAGTATATGCTGGGGCAGCGAATGGAGGAGTGTACGCGTTACGCGCAAGTGATGGAAGTTTGCTCTGGTATCATAAGATCGACCCAGGTGCGGGCAATGCGCCGCTGGTGAGCGGCGGAATCGTCTATATTTCTGCTAACACAAGCGACGTTGGGCCGGGCACTCTGTATGCTTTACGGACGAACGATGGGGTGGAGCTCTGGCACTATACCATCAGCGATTCTTTGTCTGAACCATTAGTGATCGATGGGATAGTATATGCTACCTCATACGATGTGGTTTCCCAAAACGGGAACCTCGTCGCACTACGAGCGAGCGATGGCAAACTATTGTGGCATGAGACAGCCAGGGGATTCTCGTACAACACACCCGTAGTGGACAACCAGGTTGTTTATGTGACTGCCAATACGGACAATGGATCGAGCATAGTCTATGCATTCCAGGCAAACAATGGTACCCAGATCTGGCATCATACAACTACCACCTTCACCACATTATCCTTAGTGGTCAATGACATCGCTTACCTTGTCTCAGATCAGGGACTCTTGGCGCTGCAAGCAAGCAATGGCCAACTCCTCTGGAGAGTTCCTATTATAGGGAATACGGGCCTTCTACCGCAAGTGATAAACGGCGTGCTCTACCTTACCACGACCACAATATCGCTAGAGGCTCCTGCGACTCCTACCAGCCAGGTGAGTATGTTGCCACAGGTAGGAACAATTGGCAATCTCCTGCAAAGGGTTGTGCCGATGGTAACCATCAAACAGTCGCTGCCGCTCAAACAGGGGCTCTCCTCTATTTATGCAGTGCGCATAAGCGATGGTGCTGTGTTGTGGCACTACACCATGAGCAAGGAAAGCGGAAATAACTGGGCAAACTGGCTCTCCATCGAGGACGGCTCCGTCTATGTGGGAACATATGTTGATCAGAATAAGAGCTATATTTATGCATTACGAAGCAATGACGGTTCGCTACTCTGGCGCCAGACGACCCATCAGGGAATGCCCGCCAACGCTTACGTCGCCAGTGGGGTAATCTATATTGCCTCATTTATCAACAATGGCTCTACCAACGATGGTTCAGGGGCAGTGTATGCACTACATGTAAGCGATGGTTCGCTACTCTGGTATCACTCCATGTACTGGGTAGTATACGATTCACCTGTGCTGGTTGGGTCAACAATCTATGTCAGTACAGCAAGTGGCGAGGTGTATGCATTCCAGGCAAGCAATGGTTCCCTGCTGTGGCATTTCCATACGAATGTTCAATAGTGTAGGAACTGCCATCTAGTCATACCTCTATTCGTTGGCCTGCGGCCCACTAGATAAAAAAGGAAGGCGAGGGACGCCCTCGCGCTCCCGGCAAAGGGCAAAGCCCTCTGCACTCCCCGATATGAGTGGATCTCAGTTAAGGAAGTCTTGATTTTCAGCGAAAAGTGCTTGACTCTCCAGTTAGGGGAGATGGTAGAGTTCGTATAGAAGCAATTGCTCATGGCACACGCTATCCGTACGGAGTGAACCGCATGATCAGAATTGGAGATTTCTCAAGGTTGAGCCGGGTTTCAATCAAGACCTTGCGCTATTATGACGAAATGGGGCTGTTCAAACCCATCAATGTTGATCGCTTTACCAGTTATCGTTACTATTCGGCAAGCCAGATTCCCAGACTGTACCGTATCCTGGCGCTCAGGGATCTTGGTCTCTCGTTGGAGCAAATAGCCCAGGTGCTGGATGAAGGTGTCTCGCCAGAGCAGTTACGTGGTATGCTGCGGCTGAAACGTGCAGAATTGCAGCAACATATAATCAGTGTGCAGGAGCGATTGGCAAGGGTTGAGGCACGACTCAATAGTATTGAAATGGAGGATAGAATGCCAGAATATGATGTAGTTATCAAACGTGTCGAACCACAACTGGTTGCCAGTGTTCGTAATACCCTTGTTAGCTATCCCGACGTTGGTCGCCTTTTCAATGAAGTGTATGCATACCTTGCTCTTCATGGCGTCAAGGGATCTGATCTTATTGGAGCAGCAATATGGCATAATGATGATGAGTATAAGACGAGTGATATCGATAGCGAAGCAGTGGTTTTCCTGAAACAGGCCATTCCCGAGAGTGAACGAGTCAAAGTCTACGAGATTCCCGCTTTTACTATGGCCTGTGTTGTGCATAAAGGCGCTTTCAATAATTTTAATCTAGCATACGAGGCCATTCTCCGATGGATTGAGGCCAACGGTTACAGGATCGTTGGACCGAATCGCGAAGTCTACCTGTATTGTCCTGAGCCAGTACGCCAGGATGATGAATTGTACGTAACAGAGATCCAATTCCCCATCGAGAAGAGGGAAGAGTAGAGTTACTGAACATAGATGAGTTCGGGGGACATTCCAGGGAGTCGATGAGGCTTCCTGGAATGTTTGCTGTATAATAAGCTTTAACAAATTAAGAGGAGTACCAGAAAAGCCAGCGAGGGCCGATGAATCGGCGATGGGCGCGATGAATCGGCCCCTACGGATGTCCGGATCTATATGTTAATGGCAATAATACAGGCTTGAGTCAACTGGCAGGAAAGCGAGGATGGCGATGAACGATATTCAGATTCTCACAGGATATACTCCCGGGTCTATTGGTAAGGTCGTTGAACTTCATGCTACCTATTATGCTCGACATTGGGGTTTTGGGTTGTTTTTCGAGGCGATGGTTGCGACAGGTCTGGCCAGCTTTCTTAGCAGGTATGATGAAAGTCAGGATAGATTTTGGATTGCGGTTGATGGTCAACGAATTGTAGGGTCGATCACTATTGATGGAAGTGAAGCTACTACGAAAGGGGCTCACCTGCGCTGGTTCATTCTTGATCCTGAATATCAGGGCAAGGGCGTTGGAAGACATTTGATGGAAGAGGCTATGCGCTTTTGTGAGGATAAGAACTTTCAACGAGTTTCTCTTTCTACTTTTGCTGGCCTTGATTCGGCTCGTCATTTGTATGAAAAGTGGGGGTTCAGGCTTGTTGAGGAGCACGAGAGCGATACATGGGGTGTCAGGGTGAAGGAGCAGGCGTGGGAGTGGGGCAGGTGATCAGGGTTTCAGCCAAAGACAAGAGAGGACGTCTCTAGATTGCATAAATGTTTCTTAGTATACTAACCTACGAAGAACCCTCCTGACGTTAACCTAAGGTAAGGTCTGTGATGCAAAACGAGGCGATCAACTGGGATGCTATCTTTGATCGTGAGTGAGGAATTTTCTCTCATCCTCAGGAGGATATTAAGACATGAAACCATCTGAAAGGTTTGAGCCAAAAAGCGATCCGGAAATGAGTGGAGATGCTGTAGTTCAACTCTTGCAGCTTTTTGATCAGCATGGCATTGAGGTCGTTGTTGATGGAGGCTGGGGTGTCGATGCCCTGTTGGGTGAACAAACGCGGGTACATGGAGATCTAGATATCGCCTTAGAACACAAAGATGTCCCGAAACTCCGTGCGCTGCTTGAAGCACGTGGGTACAGGGATGTTCCCCGGGATGATACTCGGGACTGTAACTTTGTCATGGGCGACGAGCATGGTCACGAGGTTGATTTCCACTCCTACACGTTTGATACGCATGGAAAACTGGTTTTTGGAGTGAAGTATCCGTCGGATTCATTGACTGGCACGGGGTCGATACAGGGGTATCCTGTCAAGTGCATTTCAGTCGCATGGATGGTGAAGTTTCATGCTGGCTATGAACTGGATGAAAATGATTATCTTGATGTTTCTGCACTCTGCGAGCGATTTGGTATTGCTCTGCCAGCTGAGTACGAAAGATTTACTCGAGAGGGGTTATGAACGAGGAAATGCCTCACAATTTTCTTAATTTGTCACCATACCTACCAGTATCAGAACGCCCTCAGGTATGTCCTTCATCTCAAAGGTGGCTGGCGCATTACCATTGAGCCTACCCCACCAGTAACGATTCATTTAGTGAAGTGAAATTGGTCGTTCGTAGCGAGTAATACTGGCTGCTACTGACTACCTGCGGATGGAATGCCTGGTATTCCAGATCAATACACTGTTGACCGACCACGGTCGTAAGGTGTGTCAGGCTACTGCCAGATGCCCTGATTATTTTATCAAGCCATAGCCACCTCCCATCCTTACCCACGGGTGGCCATAAAGGCCACCCCTACGGACTTTTTCGGCATTTTATGTGCTGGTTACGATATTAACTATTCGACCGGGTACATAAATTACTTTGAGAACGTTTTGGCTGGATGTGAAGCGTTGAACTTGTTCGGTTGCTAAGACCAATTGCTTGATTTCTTCTTCTGGTGTATCACTTGCGATGGTGATATGGTCGCGCACACGTCCGTTGACTTGCACTGGGATTGTGAGTGTTGTTGGGCGGATGGCCTCTGGATCGAATTTGGGCCAGGTTGATATGTGAATGGATTTTTGGTTATCGAGCTGATGCCAAAGCTCCTCTGTGATGTATGGGGCAAATGGCGCGAGAAGTTGCAGCAGTGTTTCGAGTTCCTTGCGTGTAATATTTTGCGCGGATTCGAGAGCATTGAGATATTCCATTAATGCAGCAACGGCAGTGTTGTATTTAAGGGCTGCGATATGCTCTGTAACACGCTTTACTGTCTGGTGCTGCACGAGTTTTGCTTCGCCGATAGGGGCTTTAGTTGTGGTGTTGGCACCGCGCTGCGTGGTGATTTGCCAGACCCGATTCAAGAAGCGCACGATGCCGCCAATGCCGCGATCATTGAAATCACCGCCAGCCTCGTATGGCAACATGAACATCAGATGTAGCCGAAATGCGTCTGTACCAAAGCGGTTGATATAGTCGTCGGGATTAACGACGTTGCCCTTTGACTTGGAGATTTTAGCCCCGCCTTTGGTGATGGTACCATTGGCGCGAAAGCGCTTGAAGGGCTCAGAGAAGTCCAGAAAATCCAGGTCGTGCAGCGTCATTGTGATGAAGCGTGTGTACATAAGGTGCAGGACGCTGTGTTCTGCTCCACCTATATACATATCTATGGGGAGCCATTTACGTGTGAGAAAGGGATCCCAGGGCTGTGTATCATCATTGTTTGATGGATAGCGCAGGAAATACCAGGCCGAGTCCAGGAAGTTATCGCTGACGTCTGTCTCACGGTGGGCTGGTTGTCCGCAGATGGGACAGGTTGTATTGACGAAGCTGTCAACCGCAGCCAGCGGAGATACTCCTGTGCCTGTTGGCATCCAGTCTTTTAAATCGGGCAACAGTACCGGTAATTGATCTTCAGGTACTGGCACTGCGCCATGTTCGGGACAGTAAATGATGGGGATCGGTGGCCCCCAATAGCGCTGCCGACTGATCAGCCAGTCGCGCAGGCGATATTTTATGGTTCTCTTGCCAAGTCCGTTTGCTTCAAACCACTCACTGATGGCGCTTTGAGCTTGTGCGGATGTCAATCCTGAGTATGCGCCGGAATCGATGAGTAATCCTGGTTGCTCAAAAGCTCTGGTTTGATCGGTCAGGTTAGAAATTAAAGCGTCTGACGGTATGGGTTGAATGACGACGCGAAGAGGCAGGCCCATTTCTTGAGCGAACATCAGATCGGTCTCATCGTGTGCCGGAACGCCCATGACTGCACCAGAACCATATTCATCCAACACAAAATCGGCGATCCAGATTGGAATACGTTCGTTTGTCAGAGGATGTATTGCGTAAGCTCCGGTGAAGACACCAGTCATGACATGGCTTTCACCTATAGACCTGGAACTGGTGGATGCCTGGTAGGTGGTTACCGCTTCCTGATTTCTCGTATCTGCGATCAAAGGGACGAGAGGATTTTGAGGAGCCAGAGCAACAAAGGTCATGCCAAATATGGTATCTGGCCGTGTTGTATACACCTGCACACTCAGTTCGGGTTGTCCATCAATCACCATCTTGAACTCAAGGCCCTGGGAGCGCCCAATCCAATTCCGCTGGATGGTCTTTACTCGTTCAGACCAGTCGAGCTGATCCATATCGTCCAGGAGCCGTTGAGCATAGTTAGTTATTTTCAAGAACCATTGCTCAAGCAATCGCCGTTGCACTAAGCTACCGCATCGCTCACAATGTCCATTGATAACCTGCTCGTCGGCTAATACAGTTTTATCTTTCGGACACCAGTTTACGGGTGCTGCTTTGCGTTCAGCAAGTCCTGCTTTAAATAATTGAATGAAAATCCATTGTGTCCAACGGTAGTAATGTGGATCAGTTGTATTCAGTTCGTGCGACCAGTCGAAGCGGTTCCCAATGCGCTTTAGTTGCATCTCGCGAAAACGCTCAGCATTCTGCGCTGTAAGGATACGCGGGTGGATGCCTTTCTTAATAGCGAAGTTTTCGCTATGTATACCAAACGCATCAAGTCCTATCGGCTCGAATACATCAAATCCCTGCATTGCCTTCCATCGACCGTGTACGTCCGAACCAACAAAGGCGTACATGTTTCCCACGTGCAGTCCTTCGGCTGAAGGGTAGGGAAACATCATGAGGTTGTAGTAAGGTCTATGGGCGTTGTACAGGTCAACCTGATAGAGTTTCTGTTCCTCCCACGTGGTACGCCATTTTGATTCAAAGGTTGAGAAGTTATATTTGGGAGGGTGTATTTGCGCGATGTGATTTTTTTGTGCTGAATCATCAGGGAGTTTAGTATCTGACACAATGTCCTCCTTGTTTGTGCGTGATATTTTATGAGTCCATCCCCCAGTTGCGCGGCTCTTCACCCCACAAAGGGGCTAGCCACCCCTTTGATCCCTGCTTTACTTAATTATACGAAATACTCTGTATTTATGGCTTTTAGGCACTCTCGCTGCTTTCAAATGTGCTATATTTGGAGTATTGACAAGTAATCCACTCCTATCCTCTTTTCGAGTGATATGCATGATCATCTTTCCCGAACATTTTGATCAAGCCTTGCTCCTTGAGCAAGCCAGCATGGCCAATGAGATTACCCTCAACTTCCATGCCAGGCGCGCGGCCGCCTTTTTGTTTCTGCTTCGCCCAGAAGATTTAAAGAGAAGGGATAAGGATTGAGTGCCGGAGACGAAAATATCCCAGAATCTCAGTTTACCATGTTTCGTATGAGCGTGGCGGCATAAAGGCTGTTTAAAGTTAACTTCCACTGATAAGCCAAAAGAATCTTAGCTTGCGAAGGAGGCTATGTATGAGTAGTAGCAACAACACAAATGAGGTTCCCCGATTAGAGACGAAACGATTAGTTCTTCGTGAGATGCGACCAGAAGATGCCAAGTCGATCTTTAGTATTTTCGGTGATGAAGAAGTCATGCGCTATCGAGATGTACTAGGCTTCACTCAGCTTGAAGAGGCCCAGCAATTCATTGAGCAGATGCACTCTAGTTGCGAACTTGGGGAGGAAACGCACTGGGGAATTACGTTTAAGGGAGAAGATCATATGGTGGGAATTTGTGGATACTCCTGGCATCTGGGCCGTCAGTTTGGAGCAATTGGTTATGATCTGGCACGGCTTTATTGGAAGCAAGGGATCATGACTGAGGCAATCCAGGAACTCCTGCGGTTTGGCTTTGAGGTGAGGAACCTTCATCGTGTTGAAGCGAGAGTTCGCCTGGGAAATGATGCCTCTATGCGGCTTCTCCAAAGGCTCGGTTTTCAGGAAGAAGGAATTTTACGAGAGGCTCTCTTCTTGAACAACCACTTCTTTGATATTAAGATCTTCTCCCTTCTCAAAAGCGAATATCAGATCAGATGATAAGTATTTTTGCCCTGCTTTCCAAATCGATGAAGTTACGCAAGAGCCTCTTTTATAGCCTAAGGATTGCTTTTTAGAAATGTTTCGATCAAGGGTATGATGCGTTCATGGGCATCTTCTTGTAAAAAGTGACTTGCGTCTGCGATTTCGTGTGTTGTCGCATCAGGGTATAGCTGCTGCCAGCGATGTAGGATCGAGGGCGGGATGACGGGATCCTGCATTCCCCACACGAGCATTACTGGTTTTGTGTTAAATAGTGGCAAACTATCTTCGATGCGTTTCATTTCTGCATAGGATGTGTCAGTTTCCTGTACAGGTATATCGCGTGACCAGTAGAGCAAGGCCAAACGAGATTCTGGTGTTGGGAAAGGAGCGCGGTATGCGTCCAAGACGATATTAGTTAGATTCTCACCGTGGTAGGTTGTACCAATGAGTGCGGGTTCGAGATAGCCGTTCTTCCTTAATACAAATGCTTCGCCTCGCTCAGAACGGATGATCTCCAATAGACGGGGAAATGGTCCTCCTGGCCATGGAGCGAATGCCCATGTGTTCATCAATACCAGGCGTTTGATACGCTCTGGATGGCGCATGGCAAAGCCAAGTCCCACAGGTCCTCCCCAATCATGCAGAATGAGAGTAATCTCGTCTAGATTATGGTGCAGGAGGAGCGCTTCTAAGTTGGCACAGTGTTGCTCAAGCCGATACAATGAGCGTTCCTCGGGTATAGAGGATTTACCCATACCCATATGATCTGGAACGATACAGCGATGTTGCTGTGAGAGAGATGAGATAAAGTGGCGATAGAGGAATCCCCAGGTTGGATCACCATGAATCATGACTACGGGTTCGCCGCTACCTTCATCTACATAGTGTATATCAATGCCTTGATGAGAGTAATAGTGCGGAGTAAAGGGGTATTGCCCATTAAAGGTTTCATCTCTGATAGTAAGCATTGTTTGTCTCCAGGTGGTGCTGCGTTTTTTGAGATTCTCAGGGATAATTATACATCTTAGCGGAGATGTTTCGGATATTTCAAAGTCGTACATGGCTTTAATGTTGCCTGCCCGATAAAATGGATCTGGCACGCTTTGGTGAGGTCAACATGCCCAAGAGCCAGTTCGTTCCCGAAATCCGTATGGAAATGCCCATGCCCAAAAGTGGATGAGTATCGCTAGCAACTCTTAGTTCGTGTAGTATGAAAAAGGCAAAAATCGAAGATAGGCGCGAGAGACGCGTGAAAGCGTGCGTCAATGTAGACCATACGAGGCTTTTTCTGGCCTGAAGACATCTTCTTGAGAAGAAGGCATCCATAGTCACCTTCAACCTTCAACCCTTAGACTCTTGCCAGGGCACCTCTTAGATCATCCAGGGGCGAAAGCTGTGTAGACTAAGAGACCAAAGTGGAACCTTTCAGCGCATCAGAGCTTTTCCCCACATTGTCTTTCTTGAGAAAGGAGAAATCATGCAAGAGAACTTCTCATCGGCGCTCTCAGATCCAGGAGACAAGCGTATTGCTCGCTGGTTAGCACTGGCTGGAGTGGTGAGTCCGATTCTCTTTGTGGCTGACTTCACCATCGCTGGTTTTCTGCGCCCAGGATACTCTCCAATACGCCAGTCGATTAGCACCCTAGGAGTGGGAACCAACGTCTGGCTGGTCGACGGAGGTACGGCGATCTTTGCTGTCTTGCTCTTCGCCTTTGCCATCGGTTTTTTTCTTGGGATGCGCCAGATCATGAGGAAAGGAGGGCGGGTAGCCTGTCTGGTTCCTCTTGCTTCTTGCGAGCATTGGGATCTTCAATGCGGCCATCTTTACTGCCACTCCCGGCACAGCAGTGCTGCATTGGACGATTGGATTCCTGCTAGCGTTTCTGGCACCAGTTGCGGCGTGTCTGGTTGCGAGCTGGCAATGGCGGCGAGTGCGCGACTGGCGTGGATATGGTTGGTACTCATTAGCCACGGCCTTGGCAGCAGTGATGCTCATCGCGCTCTCCTTTGTGCTGCTGGCCCCCGAAGCGCATCTGGAGGATCGTCGTCCTCGATTGGAGGACTGATTGAACGCGCCCTGGTGCTCGTGACGTTTGCCTGGCCGGTTGTCATCGGGTGGCGACTCTTTGTCCAGGAAAAATTCCATCAGCAGCGAAGTTCGCCAATCGAGCAGCAGCGAGAGCCACAACAATCCCGCATGGAAATGAGCGATAAACGGTAGGCTCAGCTCATTTCCATGGGAGCGGAAACGATACCAATAGGAAGGCGTTTCTATTGCCTTTCCTGGCTCTTTTCTCTTGATCGCGTTCGCGTCACCATGGAATGTTCCAATTGAGACCGGACATCGAGATCGGGAAGTCGAAAAGCATGAACGTGTTTGTTATTGGTTCAACGGGAGCGATTGGCAGTTATGCCGTTGCAGCTCTCGTTCGTGCCGCACACACTGTTACGGCGGTAGCTCGCACGCCGGAAAAAGCCGCGCGGTTGAGCCAGCAGGGCGCTTTGCCCATCACCGTCTCGATCTTTGACCGCAAAGCCTTGACTGAGGCATTCAAGGGGCATGATACGGTCATCAATCTTGCGACAGCCATTCCGCCAACCACCAGGTTCATGCAGACAAAGGCATGGGTCGAGAACGACCGCGTTCGAAAGCAGGGCTCTGCTACCATCATCAATGCTGCTATGGCAGCTGAAATCGAGCGGGTGGTACAGGAATCGGTGAGCATGATCTATCCCGATCGCGGAGATGCCTGGATCGATGAGCAATGTCCCCCTGACACCTTCCCCATGGCCCAGGGGAATTTGGCCGCAGAAGCAAACGCAAACCGCTTCTCTCGCGCCAGTGGCACAGGCGTTGTACTCCGGTTCGGCTGGTTCTACGGGCCCTGTGCCACGCACAGTGAGCAGTTTTTCGCGCTGGCGCGCCGCCACATCGTCGTGATGATGGGGCCAGCTAACAGCTATGTCTCATCCATTCACGTCGCCGATGCGGGTGCGGCTGTGGTTGCAGCACTGACGGTTCCAGCCGGAACCTATAACGTCGTCGATGACGAGCCATTGACTAAACGGAACTACGCTGACGCGCTTGCCGCAGCCGCAGGCAAGGCCGCATGGCTTCGCATCCCGGGCCGAGCGGCGCTCATGCTGGGAAATCGTTCAACGTCGTTGACTCGCTCCTTACGTGTCAGCAATGCTCGTTTCCGGCAAGCCAGTCGTTGGAGGCCCAAGTATCCCACTGCATGGCAAGGATGGATGGCCACCGCAGAGGCTCTCCAAAGGCGTTGAACCTCATTTGATCGCGACTTTCCACAGATTGCTCAATCAGGGTTTCAGGCCACTCGACGTTTTTGCACATCTAAAATGGGACGCACCACCTCGTTGATCTGCACTGAAACATGCAAATGACGCCCATCAGGCAAGCGCGGCGCGGCAGCATTGACCCGTTCGCAGAGTGCAGCGAGATCCCGATTGTATTGCCGATCATTGAAAGGACGAAGCGAAACCTCAACCGTATCCTGGCTCTGCCTGACCAACCCTGGCAGATGGAAAAAGGGAGCCAGTCGTTTCCAGGTAGCTTGCTCGTATGATGCTGGAAAATACTGATCACGCGTCCACATCACCAGATTCGCCAGAGCCACCTTGAAGACCGTCATCACCTGGTCTTTGCGGTTGTCCAATTCATACATGGTGCGCTCACTCAACGTGAGATCTTCTAAGGTACGTAAAAGTTCTCGCTGCTCCTGGCAATACCGCTCACATTTGCGGTGTTCCTGGTTGCTGGTGTCGTACGCTTTCCATTGTCGCTGCTGGTACTCCTCGATTTCAGCATCAGCAACAGCCTTTTCCTCTTTGATTGTTTTCCGTAGTCGCCAGGGTTCTTCCTCTTGCTGCTCCAACTCGATCTGATAATTGTTGAGAACGCGATACAATGCTGTGGCTCGCTCCTTTGTCAGCTGACAGCGCTTCGTATACAATTTGCTGGCATTGCTGCAACGCTTGCGTGCTCCTTCCGCCCAACGCTGCACATTCGCCAGCCGTTTCTCCAGAGTAACCCGGCGCTTTCCAACCTCAGAATTTTCCACCAGTCTTTTACTGTAGCCATGATTGGTATCTAACCCGAGCGGGAGTAAAAAATCGCGAATGATATTTTCTTGCAGTGACCAACGCTGGGTGTATGTCTGGGCAAGTTCGGCAGCATCAACGGTCGCGGCTGTCGTGACAATGGGAATGAGTTTGGGAGCAGTCGTTCGTTGAGGGGACGGTGTCGCCTGCCATCCTGTATCCCACCAACGGCGATCCTCTCCGCTTAAATCTGCATCCCAACGCCTGGGATATTCCAGGTCTTCTTCCGTGGGAGGCAGAGGAACCTAGCGATGCAGATCGCGGATCAAAGCAACGCGAAGTGGGAGAAACTGTCCTTTCTGGTCAGGCAAAGGAAGGGGAAAGGTGGCAGGTGCTACCTCGCGCAGGACTGTTCCCTCCGGCAATATGCACCACGGAATGAAATCTCCAATATCGGTAAACGAGTCGAGTCCAGTATATTGATCGGTTCGCAGAATGGAGATCGCCGTTCGTCCCTCTTTGACTAACTTGGCGAGAAATTCGGCAGCCATCCCTTCGCGGTCCACAATGATCTGTTGGATAGCACCAGTGCTCATGTGCTCCTCGTAGCGCCTCACAATGACTGGCAGTCTAATAGTCAAATGCTGATCCCCACGATGAGTCGTAGCAAGCAGAGGATGTCCATGTTCGTCATGTAACAGGACAAGTGCCCGGCATCCAAGAATCGTCGAGAGACGCCCTACCAGTCCTCGCGGGATCAATGCCCCAGTATACACTGGTTTACGATGTCCATCAACATAAAAGGATGCGGGCTGACTGCCCGGTTCCAGCTCTGGCATCTGCCAGAGCTGAGCTGTCCACCTGGCAAGCGCATCGGTGAAGACCTCGTCTCCTTGCGCACGAGCCACTTCTGAGAGCAGGCGTTCGGTGTGGAGGTAGCCATAGGCTCGCTTTCTGCCACTGAGCAGTCCAAGTGCATCGCCAGTGTAGCTACGCAAATCCCAGGTGCGGCGAAGCCCAACAACGCCCAGAGAGAGGAAGGTGAGCATCAGCATTCGACCAGAAAGAGGAGAGAGGTGAGCAAGACGTGAGTGATCCTGAGGCGTACAAGAAGCAAGTGCTGTTTCTAACGCTGGCAGCAAGCCCGTTTCTTGCGCAGCGGCAACAAGCAGAAGTCCACCAGCACCCTCTTGCCACTGGGCTTCCAGTGGAGAACAGAGCGTTTGCTGTTTTTTTTCAAGCGCCCAACGTGATTCCCAATGCCCAATTGAGCACGGATTCGATTGAGGTGACCAATACTGACGTGAATGCCGAATCGTTCTTGCAATGCTCCTTGCACCTCCCTGCTCGGTATCTGTGGAGCAGAGCGGCAGAAGGCTTGCAGCCATTGGAGCACAGCTTCTCGCAGTTTGGCTGGATGCCCATGTCTTCCATCCTGCAATGCGGCTTCTCCCTGTGTACGTACCGCTTGTAACAGGCGATAGCGGTTGATCGACTGATCTGAAGTCCTGCTGTTGCAGCAGCCTTGTGCCAGGGATATCCTGTTTGCATGAGTAAGACCAATTGTGCTTTTGTTGCCTGGTGGTATTCATGATCGAACGTTTCTCTCTCTTCCATGCGGTTTTCTCCTTTGTGTGCTCTCACCACGTTTCTTGTTGGCAAAGCTAAGCAGAAACAGTTATGCCTCTTGCTGCCCTCGTTCGCGCTGGATCGGCTTAAAACTGATAACGAAGTAAGCGCAACATATTCCGAAACGGAGGGATCAGGCGCATGCCGGTGTATATGATGCGAGATCGCCAGGGCAATTTTTTCAGAGATGCAACTTCAGTGATGGAGAGCTCTACATCCTTCGTCAGCTTCGGATCTAATTGTTCGACTATGCGCGTATCATCAACTGCCCACGTATGTGTTGCTCCAGTCGTTTCCTGGAGTTTCGATTTTCCAAGTTGTATCGCAAACGAATTTAAGACATCAAATGCGATTTGACCATGGCGGAAATGACTGGTCAGACGGTTCAGAAGCGTTTGCACTTCCTGCTCCGTCAGATATTCCAGGAGTCCTTCTGCTACGATCATCACGGGACGATCGCTGGGAATGGTTTCCAACCACGCTTGATCAGTGACGGAAGAAGCCACCTGGAAGTACCCGTCGCGTTTGGGAAAGCATTGCTCCCGTAAGGCCATCACTTCTGGATAGTCCAGATCGTACCACTTGACCTCGGACGGCGGATTGACTCTCATCACGCGCGTATCCAATCCACAGCCGAGATGTAAAACCGTCGCATCATGATGCTTCGCAAGAAATTCCTCTACCCAGTCGTCGAATTGCTTCGCCCTCAGCACGGCTAAATGGTCGTTGCCAGCGTCTTTCAATTTGTGAAAGTCATACACAAGTGAGCTGACTAATTCATCCGCTGTTTTGTCCCCTAAGATGGGACGTTTCGAACGGTTATCCAGAGCTTTTGCGTAGAGCGTAATGAAGAGCGTTGCTTTTTCTTCCGTCAAATGAACGTGATGGACGTTCTCTCCAGGGAGTTGCATCGGTGTGCTTCCTTTCTCGTCGAGGGTGTCGAACTCGAATCTGTTCTTTCCATTTCACCTCAAAAGCATGTATTGATCACTTCACGTTATTTGTCAACTTCCTCAGTTGCCTCGCCTCGTTGGCGCTGTACCTGCACACCCCGTTTCCAGACGGCCACGATGTTGCGGGTCGCGAGAATGTCCTGTGTGGGATTTCCTTCGACCAGCACCAGATCCGCGCGCATCCCTGATCGAATCAGTCCTCGATCCGTGAAATGGAAGATGCGCGCCGGGACAGACGTTGCGGCAGCCAATGCTTGCACTGGCGTCATCCCCGCGTCAACCAATAACTTCAGTTCACCATGCAGAGCGGTGCCGTAGCCCGTTACTCCCAATGCGGCAGTAGGTGGCCCGGTATCGGTCCCGGCCAGTAGAGGAACCTGTGCTTCCAGTAATTGCTGCATCGCGGAAACCGTGGCCTGGTACAGGTGATGGTGACTCGGATCCGCTGGCCTCATCGGTGCTTGCCGCTGTTGAGCGGTGATGTAGGGTGCTAAAGAGGAGTCAGCCAGCAACGCTGGACCTTGCGGCTTCCCGCACAGACCAGCCAAAATCATCAGCGTTGGAATCACAAAGACGTGATGCGCTGCAGCAAAGTGGCCGAAGTCGAGACTCACGTCCTCGCCAAGAAACAGATGCGCTAACCCATCTGCCCCCGCCGCAATAGCTTCGCGCGCCTTCTGCTCCGCGAGCACATGCACCACCACCAATTTCCCCCACCGGTGCGTTGCTTGAACCAGTGCGCGAACGACCTCCTGGGAAAGGTCGCCGCCTTCCCGCTCGTCATAGATAATTTTGATGTAATCCGATCCCTCAGCCAGGCGGGTATCCACCCACGCAGGAGCCTGCTCTGGACTGGTAATTGTGGGTAATGGGCCCGTAAAGAGCTTTGCCAGAAGGCTCCCTGGCGCGATGGCTCCATATCCTGCTGTTCGCAGGTCCGCAAGGTCCGCTGGCTCCTCTGCCACGAGCCGCTGTTTGGCTTCGAGGAGGTTGGTGCCGTTAAACATGTCCAGCACCGTCGTGACCCCAAGCGAGATGGCCTGGCGCAAGGCCGGTTCGGGATTGTCTGCAAGGTGTACATGGGCATCAAACAGTCCGGGCAACAATGTGCGGCCCCGCCCATCTATGACTTCTGCGTGCTGTATGTGCAGATCTGGTTCAGTGATACCGCTGATGATCCCGTTCTCGACCAGAACTGAGCGCTGTTCAAGAACGCGTTCACCGTCAAAGACGCGTACGTGACGAATCTGCAAGGTGGGTCCAGGTGTTTGGAAAGAGGTTTGCATTTTTCAGCTCCCTTTCTCTGGAGAGAAAGATACTTCGTATCAAGCCAATACCTACGCGGATGAGTGGCAGCACACCAGCCAGAAGGAGCGCCTCGGTTGCTGGCAGAGACGAAACAGCCACTCGATAGATGAGTACCGGGCCAACAAGGGAGATGAGCAGATCGGGGAGCATAGCCGTTCGGAGCTGACTCCAACGAACCTCTGGACGACTTGACATACATATGCCCTTTCTTTTGTCGCAGTAATACTTCCTCATAACCAGGAGCAGAGAGGGAAAAGGTTCACTATGGTTTGAACATGCGCAAGAGAATCCTGGCATCAGGACAAGATGCTTTGAACTGCTGAGGATCACGCAACGCGAACCTGGTTACCCCCTCAAGACATGCAGCAACAGCAGTGATCAGTTGGACTGGATTGCCTGCTGCGATTTCGCCGCTGGCTTGACCCTCGACGATCAGTTGCCCCATCACGTCGTAAAAGGTCTGACCTCGCTTGCGTATCACTTCACGGAGGTCGGCAGGCGTGGCCTCATCGCATTGGACCTGATCGAAGAGCTGATAGAATTCGGGATGTTGGCATCTGCTTTCCCAAAGATGGGAAATGAGCAAGGCAAGGCGCTCTCCTGGTGAACCCTCCATCTCAAGAAAGGACGGCAATCCAGTCGGGTCGCTGAGTATGGCTTGCTCGACCAGGGTTTGCAGGAGCGCTTCCTTGCTCGCAAAGTAACGATAGGCCAGCCCTTGACTGACCGCAGCTTCAGCGGCAACATCAGCCATCGTCGCCGCTCTCCCCAGACGCGCAAAAACCCTACTGGCGCTCTGTAAAATCTTCGCGCGTTGCGCTTCACGTAAACGTTGATTCGCCTCTGCCGTTCGAGCCATGGCAACCTCTTCCCTTTCAATAAAATGAATATTTTATTCATTTATTTGTGAGTATACCTGCCGGGTTTCTGATTGTCAAGTGTTTGACGAGGGAAGGCCGAGAAAGCAACACACTCGCCTGTCGGAGAGAAGGAGGACAGGTGGTGCCGGATCGGAGTAGGTCTCGAAGACAGCAGTGGCGATGAAACGCTGTTTCATTCTAGATGTGCAATACCATAACTGGCCTAAAACCCTGTCAATGAGTTTCCCCTCATCTGGTGTTCGGATTGGGGAGATTCTTCAAAGTTGATTTGTTTCTCTACATCAGAGAGCATACTGATCACTTTCCACAAACCCACAGGGTAGTTGAACGAGCCTGCGAAGATGCCTCATTTAGTATGTTCTCTCGTTGTGCAACCCGTGGAATTAGCCCTACTTAACAGACAAATACTCTTTGACATCAATGTATTATCTATGTTATATTTATGTCACCAAACATTTGGTGGGTTTTTCAAATGAAACATACAGAAGAGAAAAGTGTAGCCTATGAGCGTGTCATGGACACGGCAGAACGGCTTTTTGCGAAAAAGGGATATAACGCTGTCACGTTGCGTGATATTGCCTCGGAAATAGGCATTCATCATACGACGGTGTATCATCATGTCCCCGGTGGCAAGGAACAACTCTATATCGATGTGGTCGAGCGCAATTTGGGACACCATCGTCAGGGGTTGACCAAGGCCATTGCTGGAGCATCCTCTGACATTCGTTCACAATTGCGTGCAGTTGCTGACTGGTTGTTGTCCCAACCACCTATGGATTTAGTACGCATGGTGTATTCGGATATGCCATCCATTGATCCAGAGCAAGCTGACCGCCTTTCGCGCATTGCGTTTGAAACGATGCTTTTGCCTGTTGAAGCGATATTGCGTACAGCAAGAGAGCAGGGTGTGATTGAGTATGAAGATTTGATTTTGGCGGCGGGTACGTTTATCGGGATGATTGAGAGTTTGTATGCTGTTCCCCAGCGGGAGGCGATGAAAAGCCGCCAGACGATGGCGTATGAGATGATTGATATCTTGCTAAATGGATTACGACCTCGTGAGGGTAAACATAACTATTAAGAAAGGGAATAAAAGGTGAGCACTGGTTCATCAAATATGCTAGCGGAGTCGAAACCGACAACGCGGCAATGGCTTTCGCTTGTGATTCTCAGTCTTTCGCTGGGAATTATTATTCTTGACGCTAGTGTCGTGAATGTAACATTGCCTGCAATCCGTAAAGAATTCAATGCAACGCTTGTCGACCTGGAATGGATTAGCGCGACGTATGCAGTTGTTTATGGGTCATTTATCATTACCTGGGGCCGATTGGGCGATATGCTTGGGCGGCGGCGCATTTTCATGGCAGGCATCGCGACATTTATTATTGGCTCAACTATGGTAGGTTTTGCCAATAGCATTGGCATGATTATTCTCGGCCGTGCTGTACAAGGCATGGGCGCTGCGATGTCATCTCCGGCGACGCTTTCGATTCTATCGGCGACTTTCACCGGAAAGGCGCGAGGTATCGCGTTTGGCGTGTGGGGAGCAACAGCGGGTATCGGTGGAGTACTTGGTCCTTTGCTGGGTGGATGGTTTACGACGAATGTGACCTGGCAATGGGCTTTCTTGATCAACATTCCAATTGGAATTATTGCGATTATCGGCAGTCTGCTGTTTGTTGATGAATCTCGCGATAGTTCGAAGAAGCACTCAATTGATGTGGTTGGTATAATCCTTATTTCTGTTGGTCTTGCTACAGCCATCTTTGGACTTACGGAAGGGCAAACCTATGGTTGGGTTACACCAAAACTAACATTTACGCTTGGATCGTTTTCCTGGCCAACAGGAGGAATATCGCTATCGATGACGATGTTCATCATTGCGGCAATTTTCATTGGCACCTTTGTCTGGTATGAGATGTGGCTGACCAGGCGCGCTAAAGAGCCGTTGTTCGATTTCAGCCTGTTGCGTTATCCAGCGTTTCGCTTTGGTCTTTTCACAGTTGCAATTGTGGCACTGGGAGAATTTGGCATCCTTTTCATTATGTCTCTTTACTTGCAGGGTGTACGAGGATTAACCGCGTTTGAAACGGGTGTGACGTTGCTGCCATTTGCTATTGGCTCATTTCATCACGGCTCCCATCGCTGGCTTGCTTGCATCTCGCTTTGGCCCGAAGTGGATCGTTACCGTTGGCATGCTGACGGAGTCGGTTGCACTCTTCTTGCTCAGCCTGGTCATTCAGCCAGATACAGCGCGTATAGTGTTTGTGCCGATTTTCCTGCTCTATGGTATGGGTCTTGGTCTGGCAATTGCGCAGTTGACCAGCGTAGTGCTGAGCGATATTCCACCACAAAATTATGGTGAAGGATCGGGCGCCAATAATACGTTACGGCAGGTAGGCGCTGCTGTCGGTGTTGCCATCCTGGGTGCGGTGCTCGCAAGCTCGATCAGTGCGACTGGTTCAACGCTGCTGAGTAAGAATACAGTCATCCCTGATGCGATCAAACCCGCCATCCAGAGCAACTTTGATGCGGGAAGTGCTTCGAGCGGAAGCGTACCTACAATATCAATACAAGGTGGAGGAAGCGGTCAGCCTGGTGCTGGTGGACCTCTCAGGAGGGAGCTTCCCCTCCATTGCAGTGATTGGCCAGGAGATCAAGAACATCTATGATGTTGCTGCTACTGATGGGACGCGTAATGCTGCTCGCGTGGCCTCATTCTTCGTACTCATGGGCGCGTGCAGTTCGTTATTGATCCCTGGGCGGCGGCGTGAGACTGAGGAATTGGTGGAGGAAATGGAGGGTGAGGATTCTGACGACTCTGCATCAGGTGAAAGTAATGTGGTAGTTGTATCGGAGCCAACTTCTCAGGCGAATGGTTGACAAGTAAGAGGCATATGAAGAAGATCGATAATGAAGTTTTACAAAATAAGAGGGGAATTGTGAAAGCCAAGGAAGGCCGATACATCGGCGATGGGCGCGATAAATCGGCCCCTACGAATGGCTGGATGCTTCGTTAAATACTAAAATCGTACCGCCTTATTCCAGTTCAGGGATAAGGCGGTACGTTTATGTTGATAGGTGGTACAGAAGGCTTATTAAGTTAAAGATGAAACAAGGCGGCTATTGCGAGAACTCCGCACAGGAGAAACATCATGCCTGTTGCAAAACCAAGTAGCGTGTCTTTGTAGCGTCGATAGCCATTGATGCGAACACTTACGATGGCAAATATGAATGCCGTGCCGAGGGTTGCGGCAAAACCTGCTAACCAGAGATAGTATTCTCTGTGCTGTTGGAAGATTGGCTGAAAAACCAAAAGACCTACAAGAAGGGCCAAAATGCCGCCTAAAAGTAATTCGCGAAATATGCTGGTGTAACGGCTTTGAATACGGTGTGTCACGGTGCTGCCGGGTTTGCTAAATATGTCGGATAACCATTGCCCTAACATGTGGTGCTCCTTTCTTGTATGGGATTGGTCTAATAACCATATTCATTCAGAAACGCTACTATCGTAGCTAGAAAAATGTATTCGCATATTTCTCATTTGAATACAAGGAAATATAAATTCTTTATTTCAAGGATACGATGGAAGTATTACAAAAATGTCACAGAAGGGCCTAGCTCACCTCACATTTAGATCACAACTATTGGTTTGTTTGTGACTAGCCGCCTGCGGCGGCGAAAGAGGTAAAAGTGGTTTTTCGGGGACACCCCGAACCCCGGCAAAGGGTTGCGACCTTTTGCAATCCCGCCTAAATAGCGTAGTTGACGTCAAAGAGATTCGCCTCGAAACCTGGTAAAGGATGGAGACCTCTGCACTCCAAAAGGTCGGGGAGAGAGTCTTGAAGCCCAGAAGAGGGTCGCGACCCACTACACTCCCTTTAAGTTAAGATACTCGCATTGCTTGCTGCGGTGAGAGCCAGAATGGGGGCAAGTAGGCAGGGATGTTTGAGAATGGCAACACTTCGGGTTTCAGATGAATACCAAGGACGTTTTGCATGAAGGCTCGACGTTGCTGGATGCGCATCCAGGCACCCGGGTATTTTTGTTCGAATGCATGGCGTAACGACTCGTCTGCCAGAGCGATACCGTCTTCAATGTTGGTTGTATGGTAGGGTGTGTTCGTTGCGGGGATAACATCGACTTGCAGCGCCATGCCAGATTGAAGGCGTTGGGTTGAGCCGCGATAGATGGGCGAGCTAACCCACTCGTCGAGGTGTATCAGGTGTCCGGGATTCAGACTGATGCCAAAGAAGGGATCGCTAAGATGGCGGTCGATAATATCAAACAACTCTCCACCAGGGATGCCGATTCCAATGTGTTCGTACCACTCAACTACGGCAAGGAAGTAGGGGGCTACCAGCTTATCGACGTAATCTCGGATGTGAGAAGCAAGCATCGCCTCGTTCTCAACCAGGAAACCTCCACGCGCGTTATTGCTACCCCAATAGCCTAATGCCGCGAATACCGGGTCTCCTATTTGCATTACTCGACTAGATGGGCTGGCAAGTCCAAGGGCGGTTCTCTCTCCACTAAAGACGACCGGGTGATAGCATAATGGCAGGCCAATAGGCGACATAAGCTGGAATGCCTCAAATTCGCTCATGCCGGGGCGAATGTTGAATAAAAGATCGCGCAGACCTTGCGAACCATAGGTAGCTGCGAATTCAAAGGAGGCGAGTTGATCAACGTCGTTGACTGCGCGCAATCCGTGTTCTGGCTCCATGAAGATTTGACCAGCGTTATGCACTTCACAACCCATAGCACGTAAGGTGTCGACAAGGTACGCTGGTACTTCCAGCCAGGAATCGGGCATCGCAGTTTCGATGGGTGTAAAATACTTCCAACCAGCAATTCCGATACGTTTGCCTTCTGTAGAACCTATGCCTGCCTCACGAAGAATTGAAGTCAATGGCGCGCTTGATGAACGTGGCTGGCTTAGCAAGCTAAATGTCTGGTAGAGAACTGGCTGTAGCTCGATCGGGCTGATGGAAGTATAAGCCATATCTTCGTTGCCCACTAGCAGCGTCGGTAGACGATCCTGTGTGAGGATCAACAGTGCTTCTTCAAAACGCGGATCGAAGCCTGTGAGGTACGCCAGATTCGCGAAGTGCTCCCGATCCGCGTAGACTATCAATACATCATAACCAGCGTCAGAAGCACGCTGTCGAGCTGCTGAAATGCGAGTTTCATAGGTAGCTGCGGCTATGGTTGGCTCTACACTTGGCAGGCCAAACTCTGGCAGTACCATTTCAGCAAGCTCAACGCGTGTTTTTGACATTATTTGCTCCTCTATCCTACTTGCGGTTCGCGTAGTTCAGCCTCTGTCGCGGACTCAACTGTTCTGATAAGCATACTACTTTCCTGGTCAAGCGCCTCGGGACGCCTTGCTGCAATAATGAGCATAACAACGAATCCGATAACCATCAAGGCTATAAAGACGTATGGCGTCAGGTTGAAAGGATAGGCGGGAACCGGATAGACTGTGACATACAGAACCGGGATGAGTAGCACTGTTCCCACCAAGGGAACAATGACATGCCGTAGTATGTTGAAGTCTTCAGGATGTTCACGTCTTACGTAAGCGGTAAGCGCGATGTTTGCCATTATATAGAGCACGATTACAGCTAGCGTGGTGATGGTGCCCAGGAAACCGAAGATCTGACTCGCACCGAAGATGATACCGACGAGTCCGAAACTGACAATTTGGAAGATCTGCTCAACATGAACGGCAATATAGGGTGTCTTGTGTACCGGGTGAATCTTTCCCAAGGCGGATGGGAGTGTTCCAGCCTGTGACATGGTGTACATGACGCGGGTAGCAGCATTGGTACAGGCAATTCCTACCGCCAATGTACTATTGATGATGGCAAAGAGGACGAGCACCCATCCTACTCCCCAGAACTTCTGGGATAAGGTGTAATAGGGATTAGTGCTAGCCGTGGCAAATGCTGCCATATTGCCGGTACCCCAGCCAATGGCACTGGCATAGGCCATGAAAATGTAAAAGATGCCTACGATAAGTAGCGATATGAAAATTGCTCGATAAATGAGCCTGTTCGGTAGTTTCGTCTCTTCGGCAAGAGGAGCAGGGGCCTCAAAACCACTCAAAGCCAAGATCGCAAACACCATGCCACCAAGTACGCCACCCAGTCCTGTTGGCGCTTGTGCAGGTTGGAATGGTGCTAGCCACGTTGATCCAGGCCCAGGATTTAAGAGGAAAGTTACTCCCAGTGCGAGCATAATTAACATCTCGAGTCCGCCAAGGATGGCAGTTGTGCGAGTCGAGAGACGGATACCGAAGTATGTGAGAATCCACACTATGATAGCAGTGGCGATAGATAAGATCCACCATGGGATGTTGATGCCAGTGCCACTCTGCAAAAAGCCGGACATCACGAAACCGAGGAAACCGACCGCTCCTGCTGGTCCGAGGATGTCATAGATCAGGTAGCTCCATGTTGTCATGAAGCCGAAGCGTGGCCCCAGACCACGAGAGGCAAATGTGTAATACCCTCCGCTCGAGGGCACATAGCGTGAGAACTGGGCTACGGTATTTGCGATAAAGAAACAGACGATAGTCGCGAGGAGTAAGGAGATGGACATCGTTGCGCCTGCCGCCAACGCAATCACAGGCAGCGTAAATACGATGTTGATGGCCGGGGCAATGTGGGTGATGCCCTGAAAAATGACGTCGCGGAGACCGAGCGCTTCGCGATGCAGTTGGGACGGTTGAGTAGACATGACTTTGTACCTTTCTAAAAAATAATTATGCCAAAAAGGACAATGTGTGTATTCTACTTGTTATTTCCGCTATCACCTCAACGTCGCATCGCTTCTTCTGAGCAGGACATCCGCTGGCACATACCCGTCTTGCCAACGACGCTACCGCGTCTACTGCTACGCAGTCAGGCAATACGCAAGGAGAAGGGATGTCCCTACATGTTACATGAAGACAGATTAGTTCTCCTCAGAAACTGTTTGTAAGGGCGCATTCGTAATGCCTGGTTGCCCTAGTGTTTTTTATCTTTGCTATTGCGTTTACATAAGTATAAAGTCAGATGATTGTAATAGTCAATGGTTCACAGGCTGCTTGGATAAACTTTTTCAAAAAGGATTGGGTATAATGAATGTTATGGAAAAACTGTTTGTAAATAAAACAATCGAGATCAATGCTCCGGCTTCAAAAGTATGGGATGCGCTGACCAGGCGTGAGTTTACTGATCAGTGGGCGCCTCAGTTTACTGGTGGCGCTGAGTTCCATATTGATTCGGATTGGAAACTCGGAAGTCCAGTAGTCTGGACAAAGTCAAGACGGTAATGTGATTGTTCAGGGGAATGTCACTGCACTTGAACCAGAGAAATTCCTGCGCTTTACTGTCTTCGATGTTCGTGGGGAAAAGCCGCCTGTCACAGAGGAAGACGGAATCACCTATGAGCTCACAGAGCAAGACGGTAAGACGCTACTCAAAATATCACAAGGTGATTTTTCTACCATGGCTGAAGGAGAAAAATACCGAGATTTGAGCACGGAGATTTGGGATCGGGTTTTGTTAAAGGTGAAAGGGTTGGCAGAGGAATAGGGAGATGGGAAAAGGTATTGTTTTCGAAATATGCTGAAATAGAGAATAACCCTCTATAAAATATTCAAGGTGGGTCAAACTCATGACCGACGCCATCATCTTTTATGACCAGACGTCCATATCTCATTCATAATGCCTCAGTTATTTCTTCGAGAATGCATTCGATATGCTTCCCAAAATGAGGATTCCAATTGCACTGAGTATAATTACTTCAACCAAAATATCTCTCCTTCCTCGAGTAGCTGTTGATTTTTCACCTGACTACTTTATACACGATTGTTGAAGAGGAGAAGATGACAACTACGAAGTTTGTCCAATAAAGAAAAGCTTTCTGTTCTTATTCAGAATAACTACCCATATTATTTTTCCCAGACTGAACATAGCGGTATGGAGTAGCTCTTAAATATTGAATATTTTCAAACCTCATCCACTATTTCCAAGGAGGGTAAAACCGACTTTACAGGAAAAAAGTTCATATGCCCAAATCCACTACTTTCCTTCGGTTCACATATTTAAGGATTGTTGTCGTATCAAGGAGGGGGTTTTATGAACGATTCTGTTTTTCGCAATGTACACTTTTTGTCTGGCACCATTCATGCTGGTTATCCATTTCCCACGAGCGACTTTGAGGAGAGAGGGCTGGCCGTTCAAGACCTGGTTGTCCCTCACCCATCGAGCAGTTATTTTCTGCGGGTAAGCGGCAACTCAATGACTGGAGCGTGTATTTATCACGATGATATTGTTGTGATTGACCGCGCAGTCACAGCAACACACAATCGGATTATCGTGGCGAGAATTGGCGAGGAGTTTACTCTCAAACGACTACAGATAGTACACAACAGGAAAATATTTCTGAAACCGGAAAATCCGAATTATCCAGTCATTGAAGTCACTTCGCGCGACGATTTTGAAATTTGGGGTGTTGTGACCTGGGTACTACATAGGCAAGTGAGAATACAGTAACAAAGAAACAATTGTGGACATGAATGAAGGAGAAGGTCAGCACGCTCCGTTCATCGCTTCAACCCTCTTTTGAATCAATAGGAGGGTTGGCCCTCCAAGCAGCCTGATGTGTTCCATCGTGTTCAGGCGAACGCAACCACAACGAGACATGCGCTGGCTGCATAGTTTCCTGCACGACGTTGAGCAAGTGCTCACGTAACTGGCCTAAGTCTACCTCATTGCGTAACGTTACGCTGAATGCCTCTAATGTTTTAGCGGCGTCGTACTTGCTGCGATAGAAGCGACGATCAATGAATCGTTGAAGACGATGGCGCAACGGTTGGAACAACGCAGCAATGACAAGGGTCGAGACCACGATAGCGACAGCGTTATTCTGGTGGAACATTCCCTGGAACAAAGACTGCAAGGCAAAGATGAGACCAAAGTAGACCAGAGCCAGGATAGCGGTCAAGGTGCCATACACAAGTGTGCGGTTGATAATAATGTCAATGTCCCAGAGGCGAGAACGCAAAATCGCGATCCCAAGAGAGATCGGGAAGAGCAGCAGCAGTCCATCGACGAAAGTAGCACAGATGAGGAAGATTACTACATTGACATTGAAGACCTCACGTAGGAGACCAAACGCGATGAGTATTCCGATCAAGTAGCCTCCAAGCCCAAGCGATATTGCGAAAACGACCCACTTAGTTTGCTGACGCTCAAGAGCGTTGGAGAGTCGCCGGTAGCGATAGATTTGGACCACTACCAGGCTCCCCGCCAGAATCAGAAAGAGGACGGTAAGGAGCACTTCAACAACTGGTGGGGAGGAGGATGGAATGAAGGTATTCACAGTCCAATATATCACCTGTACAACGGCCAACCAGCGTATCCAGCGGAGTTCAAAACGTCCACTTGGGAAAAGAAAAAAGAAGAGGCTGAGAGAAATACTGCCGAGTAGATTAATTCCCATGCTCGCCGCATTTCCTATTGATGGAAGTGTTTGTACCGCATTGAGGTTTATTGCTTCGATTGAAAATACCACCAGGGTAAATGAGGCAAAAAGTGCCATCCGATTCTCGGACTTGCGCAGGAAAAGTATCAGCCCTACCAGACTATATACGATCACAAAGATGCTGGTGAAAATGACACTATACCAGGCATAGAAATCGATCGAAAGGCCAACCACCTGAAGCTGCTGCACATCCTGACGAGCAAGTTGCGAACCAAAATCAGTTGTGGGCGTTGCAGTCAGGATATGCAGATACGAGAAGTAGCTGGGAATGCTAGCGACGAAAAGTCCCAGGGTCAGCAAAACAACGATAACCCAAACAATACGAGCAAGCAAAAGCCAGCGCCCATGCAATTCTGTATCGTCTGCACTGCCTGATTTAGCATTTGTACCTGCCTGTGTACGTGAAAGGCTCATCTTTACACCCTGTTCCGTAGAAGGAGAACGCTGCTTATGCATATTACCATAATATACAAAAAGCGTCCTAAAAACGTTACGGAAACAGTTACGAACAACCAAACTTGAGGAACAGTTGCAAGTCACCTCATTCTCTTTGTACAACGACTTCGAGTTTTTCAACGATGCACAATCATTCAGCCTGTTAAAAAGAAATGCAAAGAATGTACCAGTTAGCGCTGCCTCGTCCAACCCAGATCACGATTACTGTGCAGCAACAGCATTTTCAAGCAGTGTTCGTACGTCAGGAGCTTCAATATCGCTCGCTTCAACGATCTTGACATAGCGAACATGTTTCTCTGTGCCTTTCAGCAATCCTTGTGGATCACGCAACTCTCTCCCTTTCCCAAACATTAAGATCACATGTGATGTATAGGGGCGATGACGCATATGATATCTGACCATTTCGGACTGAGTCCATAAACAATCATCTGGTCAGATGCATCGACGAGTTCCTGTACATGCGAAATGACCTCAAATACTAGTGCGCGAAGTTTCCATGAGAGATCGCGCACATCAGGAGGGTAGGATGCTAAAAACGCTTGAACTTCTGTCTCCATCTCGTTCCCTTCCTGGCAATTCCTTTACTCACTTCTCGATGCCTTTTCAGCATACAATAAACCGGAGAGAGAATGAAAGTGCTGCTGTGATATCATCATCGATTATGAGGAATTGATGCTACAATAGAGCGATGGAGCATCAAATAAGTACGAGACGGACAACAGATGTGGCTATCTTCGGAGCATTAGATTATGGATACGTCACTCACTCCCAATTTAGATAAAGTTTTTGCGTATGTTGATGAACATGCTCAAGCTTTTTTGGCACGACTGATTGATTATGTACGCCGACCGAGTATCAGCGCTTATGGTGAGGGGATTGGTGAGGTCGCAGAATATATCGCGGGTGTGATGCGAGAGATGGGTTTGTCCGTGCGTATTATGCCTACCAGCGGCTGGCCTATGGTGTTTGGCGAGTATGTTGTAGGTGGCGACGTACCAACAGTTCTACTGTATGGACATTATGATGTTCAGCCGCCTGACCCGTTAGAAGAGTGGATCTCTCCGCCGTTTGAGCCCGCTATTCGCGATGGTCGTCTTTTCGCACGCGGAGTAGGCGACAACAAAGGACAGCATTTTGCCCAGTTAATGGCGATTGAAACTCTTCTGGCATGCTGGAAGACGTTACCCTGCAATGTAAAGGTTTTGCTTGAAGGTGAGGAAGAAGTGGGCAGCCCACACATGTCAGAGTTTGTCAGTGAGCATCATGAAGAATTGAAGGCCGACCTTGTCATTTTCAGTGATGGCCCTGTCCACGAAGACGGACAATCGACCCTTTGTTTCGGAGTGCGTGGTGTCCTGGATATCGAATTACGAGCTTATGGGGCTAACCGAGATCTTCATTCGGGTCACTGGGGAGGAATCGTGCCCAATCCTCTATGGACGCTGGTTCACCTGCTTGCTACCATGAAAAATGATCGGGGCGAGGTCACAATTGATGGATTTTATGAGCATGTTCTGCCGATTTCAGATAAAGAACGAGAAGCATTGGCACAGCTTCCAATCGATGTTGATGATGTAAAGCGCTCACTTGGACTAAAGCAGCTCGATGAGCCGCAGGAGCGTGGCTATTTTGAACGCCTGGCGGCATGGCCAACGCTCACTATAAATGGTATACACGGTGGATATGGTGGACCTGGTTCCAAAACAGTCCTCCCGCATGAAGCCGTTGCCAAGTGCGATATTCGACTCGTGGAGGCTCAAACCGCTGAGGAGGTCCTGGCAAAAGTCAAGGCTCATGTGCAACGCTTTGCTCCGGAAGTCGCCGTTACCAGCCATGGAGGAATGGATCCCTCGAAAACTTCGCTGGATTCGCCTTTTACAGAGCCGATTAGAGAAGCTATGCGTGCTGCGCAGGGCGCCTATCCACTGCTTGTTCCAGCAATGGGGGCCAGCATTCCAGAATATGTATTCACCAAAACTCTAGGTATTCCAACCTTTGGCGTGCCTTATGCGAATGCTGATGAAGCAAATCACGCGCCTAATGAGAATATGGAGATAGCGAGGTTCTTTTCAGGTATTAAGACAGGGGCCGCTATGCTGACTTATCTGGGAGCAATGGGCTAATGGATACCCTCGGCCTGGAATCGATACCCAACTTTTGCTTCATTGTAGATAAATCGGCACTGGGCAGGAACCTCAATTTTTTTGCGTAAACGATTGATATACACATGAATATTCTTGCGCTCGGAGTTGTCATCATCGTCCCAGACTTTAGAGAGGATGAAGTCATAGGTGACAATCTTGCCAATATTGTCAATAAGTGTTTTTAATAACTCAAACTCCGTATAAGTCAACTCAATTTCTTGCCCATTCACTCTCACACGCCGTTGCACAAAATTAACTTCTAAAGGCTCTGCTGTATATGTTCGTCTTTGCGTGCCTGAACGCATGCGCTCAGCATGGAGAAATTGCACATTGATGCGGGCAAGCAACTCGTCTGTGTAGTACGGTTTTGAAACATAGTCGTCAGCACATAGTTTGAGGGCACGTACTTTGTCACTTTCATCAGATTTCACTGAAAGAATAATGATGGGCAATGTTGGATGATCCGCTCGAAATTCTTTACAAATATGGAGACCACTGATATCCGGAAGCCCAAGATCAAGTAACACAAGATCAACACGATGTTGGGCAATTACCTCTAATGCTTCTCTTCCTCTACGCGCGATATATACCTCATACCCATTGCTTTCCAGACTTTGCTTCAGTTGATGCACCGCTGTATCTCGATCCTCAACCACGAGAATCTTTTTCATGCGCTATCCTTTCTCCGAATGTTGCGGCAGAGTGAATTGCACCCTTGCTCCTCCTCCTTCTTGATTTTCCGCCCAGATACGCCCTCCATGGGCTTCTACAAATCCTTTACAGACAGCCAATCCGAGACCCGATCCCTCGTTTGGTGATATTCCTTCACAGCCGTTTCTTCCTTGTTTTCCTCGATAGAAGCTCTCAAATATATGATTCAACTCCGATGGCGGTATTCCCGGTCCATGATCATCAACACTTACACACAGTTCTGCTTTTTTTGCCCTTACCCTGATTTCAATTGGCGACTCCTTTGGAGTATAACGAATTGCATTTTCAATCAGATTCACTAACACCTGACTGATAAGCTCCGGGTCTAATTCAACAGCAGGTAAACCTTCAGGAATATCTTTTTTAATGTCACGTCCCTGAATGAGCGAGCGCATATGACCTAAATCCAGGGTATACAGGATAATTTCTTCGATAGGATATAATTCCGTTTCGAGTTTTAGCACTCCCTGTTCGATTCGTGACAGATCCAGCATTTTACTGACGATACGTTCTAGCCAGTTTGCTTCGCTCACAATATCTTCAAGAGTCTGGTGATATTCCTCTTCACTATAGCTGTGTAAACCCTGGCTATCTAAACTGGTTGCCGCCCCCTTTATCAAAGTAAGAGGAGAGTGGAAATCATGGGAAACGGAAGAAATGATGGCAGTATGCAATTCTTCAGTTCGCTTCTGAAGCTCCTTATTTAACGCTTCCTGTTGCATCAATGCACGATCAATCAAAGCCTGTTCAATCAAAAATACGGCATAATCTATAAGTTTGGGAAAAAGTTCTGATTGTGATATGGATGACTGAGAAGACAGGTCCAAACATTTCTTGATAACTTCAAGTTCAGGATGATTAATATCCTCTATCAAGATATGCAGAACGCCAAGTACCTTTTCTCCAAATTCACCGAGGACGCGTCGCCCTGAGATGAGAGGAACCAGAAAGTGACGATGATAGATTTCGTGATCACCCTGTGTGTTATTGGGAATGACTCTGCGAAGATAACTGCCCTTCTGATGTGAGATAACCGGCACATCAGATATGACTACAGATTCAGCATGTTGCATGACCCACATCACGCTCACTTCTTCGTTATATGAGAGATCTCCGGTAGCAGAGTTTCGCCTGACAAGCATATCCAGAAAACGTTGGCTATCTAAATTTGGTAGAAGAAATGAACAACTGACTACTCCACATGTGCAGAATGTATCTTCGATAGTGTGCGCGATAAGATCCAACTGTGATCTCAAATCATTTTGATCTCTTGTTGCCTGCATTACATCATAAAAGACACCCAGGTGATGATCTCTACGAACGACTTCTTCCTGTTGCTTGCGTAATTGTTCCTGGTATTGAACGCTCTCTTCAGCCTTTTGCCTTTTTACCTTCTCCATGCGATTGAGCAGATGGGTGTAAGTGTAACATAAAGTGATAGCGAACAGCAGAAAAATGAGCAATTCCCAACCATCTTCGACATGAGCAACAGTGATTGAAAGAAGAGGAGGTACAATCAAAAAATCAAGCGTTGCACACCCGATAAATGCAGTTAGGATTGCGGTTCTAAAGCCACGTTTATATACAAGGTAGAGAACTATAAACAGGTAAATTAATAGAAAGAGAGCCAGGGGGATTCGACGAGGAAGGGCAAGGATGAGGCAGGTTAAAAGAAGCCCTACAAGAAACGCTAATACAATATCAATGAGGTAGTGTTTCCGCCAATCCACAGCGCCTGTTTTTGGTATTAGTATGGATCGCATTTGGAACATGCTTTCTTCCGATCTCTTCAGTGCATGAATAAGCACAGTGACATATTATGAGCATAAATTATACAAACTGAAGTGTCAATAGAAACCCATACATATATTCAATCAAAGCTTGCGAGTTTCTCGATTACATTTTCATTCTCTAAATGATGGTACATTGATCGAAATTGCTTGCGGGCCATGCTGATATAGGTGCCTAGACTTGCTTCCTTGATACCGACTGCCCTGGCTGTTTCCGATGGCGAGCATCCATTCAGGGTATATAACAGCAAGCAAAGTCGTAGTTTTGGAGAAAGGCTGGCCATTGCCAATTTAATCAGCTCTCTCGTTTCAGCGCAGTTCTCAGGTCCAGGTATATCAGGCATTATATCTTTAGCCGTCAGATCGTCCCATGATAAAGAGGTAATCCGTTTCTTCCTCCAATTGTCCTTCAGCATATTCTGGGCAATTTTGTATAACCAGAGTCTAAAGCACATCGTCTCTTTCAGGTCAGTAATATGAAGCCAGGCTTTCAAAAATACCTGCTGAGTTAGATCATGCGCATCTTCATGATTTCTCACTTGCTTAGCTATATAGTAATAGATTTCTTTTTGGAAGCGCTCAACAAGGATTGTGAAGGCTTCAGAGTTCCCTTTTTGAAGGTCTTTGACTAGTTGAGGTGTATCTAAAGGTGCAGACATAGAGATCATCCTTTCGTGATAAATATGTTCTTACTGCTTGCAAGCTCATAGCGCCAAGAACTTTGAAATGCCTGGATTGTTCTGTAGCATTATCATAGTCAAGAAATATCTTTTGGCTCTAAAAAAAAGGAGAAAATTTCTCAATATTCACTTAATTCCTGGGATTAAACTGAAAACATGTCATCGTAAGAGTTGCTGCGCTAGATGCTACAATAGAGCAAAGGAGCATCAAAATGAGTACGAAACAGACAACAGATGTGGTTATCATCGGTGGTGGAGTTATTGGCTGTACCATTGCATATCAACTGAGCAAGGCTGGCGTCCAGGTCAGTGTAATTGAGCGTGAAGAAATTGCGGCTGAGGCTTCAAGGGCCGCCGCTGGATTGCTCTCTCCGGCAGAGGTACTCACCGGGCCAAAAGCAGTTGCCGATCTATTTTTAACGAGCTGGTCAATGACCGCTCAAGTCGTCGCAGAGATTGAAGCTGCGAGCGGCGTGCAGGTCGAATATTTCCAGACAGGTGCTTTGCATATGCTACAGGATGGAGATGATCAGACTACGCTGAAAAGGTTTGCTGAGATCTGGCAAGCACAGGGTGCAGAGGTAGAGTGGTTGACAGATCATAAGGTGAACGAATACGAGCCACTATTAGATCATATTCTGGATGCAGTTCTTTATGTGTCAGATACAGTCAGTATCAGGCCACGGATGATGACCATGGCGTATGCAGAAGCTGCAAGGAAGTACGGAGCAAACTTCTTTGAGCATACGGAGGTTACAGGTTTCCAAAAGCAATCTGGCAGGGTGATAGGAGTGCAGACAGCGCATGGACGGACAATACCCTGTGATTGTGTTGTGGTGGCAGCAGGCGCCTGGTCAGAACAAGTCGGAAGCTGGCTTGGTTTGGAGATACCTGTCTTCCCTGCGCGAGGACAAATCCTTTCTCTGAAACAACCTGCAACACCACTCAAACATACGATCATTGGGAATGGAATATATATCGTGCCCAAGATTGACAACACGATCTATGTAGGAGCAACGATTGAGCAAGTGGGTTTCGATAAAAGCAATACCGCTGGTGGCATCGCACATCTGCTTTCGAGCGCCATCCAGCTTGTATCCGAATTCGAGCATGCCAACATAGTAGATATCTGGTCGGGCCTACGCCCCTGGTCACGCGACTCGTACCCAATTCTTGGCAAAGCTCCAGGTTGGGAGAATGTGATACTGGCAACGGGGCATGGCCCTGGCGGCTTTGAGCTAAGCGCGATTACGGGCAAGACGATTGCAGAATTGATTACCAGCGGACAGACACCAGCTTTGATCCAGCCATTTGGCCTGGAGCGATTCATGGAGAAAGGACACAGCTTTGATCTCAAATGATTTACCACAAGGAACGTCAGCGAATAGCATTTCGTTGAACTTTGGACATCCCGATCCGAAGACGTTGCTGACAGAAGAATTGCATAACGCCATGCTTCAGGTTATAAACTCGCCTGATGCATATACAGCACTACAGTATGGAAAGGAACAGGGGACGAGGAGCCTGATTGAATATCTTGTGGAGAAAGTGCAGCGAGACCAAGGCATTTCACTGCAACCTGCAAATCTTATGATGATTGCAGGCTCAACAGGCGGAGTGGATATGCTGGCGAGATTATATGCCAAACCAGGTGGAGTTGTACTGGTCGAAGCACCGACGTATGTAGACGCACTGCATGTTTTTCGGGATCACCATATTGAGTTGTGCTCAATTCAAATGGATGACGATGGCCTCATACCGAGTGAATTAGAAAAACAATTGATACAGCTGCACTCAAAAGGGGTATTTCCCAGTATGCTGTATACCATACCGAATTTTCATAACCCGACAGGCAGTACGTTGCCAGAAGCACGGCGTATCGAGATCATCAGAATAGCACAACGCTATGGATTACTGATTGTCGAGGATGATGTCTATCGCGATCTTTCTTTTGAAGGGTCGTTGCCTGCCAGCTTTTATAAGCTTGCGCATGGCAAGCAAGTATTCAGTATCGGGAGTTTCTCGAAAACGCTTGCGCCCGGCTTGCGCCTTGGGTGGCTGTTGGGCTCAGAAGAGTCTATCCAAAACTGTGCCAATTGTGGTGTGGCGCAAATGGGAGGCGGCGCGAACCCATTCGTAGCACGCATAGTTGCTGAGTACTGCCAAACAGGAGCGTTGGAGAAGCATATACATCACTTGCAGTCACTTTACAAAATGCGTTGTGATGTTGCGCTAGCAGCATTGAGACAGTATATGCCATCGGATACGAAGTGGACATACCCGAAAGGCGGATTTTTCATCTGGCTGAGTTTACCAGAGAATGTCTTTGTTCAGGATGTCAAGCGACTTGCTCAGCAGGAAGGTGTGCTTATATCGGCAGGTGAAGGGTTCTTCGTCAATCCAACTGATGGGGAACATAACCTGCGTCTTGCTTTCAGTTGTGCTCAGCCTGAAGATATCGAGGCCGGGATCAGAATTCTGGCGCAGGTTATTGATAAAGCGAGGGTAGGGTGAATCGGTTTCTCCATTGTTGATAGGTGTGGAGAGCGTACCCAGCACCACCACACTTTGATGAGTTTTATCCACTAGCAAGGGCACGGGCAATTGCGTTATGTCGTTCGATGAGAATGGGAAGGTCGACGCCAAGCAATTGCTGATCGAGGACCCGAATTTGCCCGTTGATAACGCTTACATCGACCTTTGGTGGATGGCAAAAAACGAGTGATGCCAGAGGATCGTGAACTGCTCCTCCTGCCAGGTCAAGAGTATCCAAGCGGTAGCCGATGAAATCAGCGGCCATGCCAGGCGCAAGATAGCCTATGTCGTCGCGTCCTAACGTGGCGGCACCACCCCGAGTTGCCAGCCAGAATGCCTCTTTCGCTGTAAGACCGGCGGGATTTCCACTAACGCGCTGTAAGAGTAACGCCTGTCGCGCTTCGTCAAGTAAATGAGAGCCATCATTGGATGCTGAGCCATCCACGCCGAGACCAATGCGCGCGCCAGCTTCCCAGAGCGGGCGAATAGGGGCTATACCTGATGCCAGGCGCATGTTTGAGCTTGGGCAATGCGCAATTCCAGTGTGTGTCTGGCCAAGACGGCTGATTTCATTAGCTCCGGGATGCACCATGTGAGCATGCCATACGTCAGGACCAACCCAATCGAGGTCTTCTGCCAGTTCGACAGGAGTTTTACCAAATGTAGCGGTACAATATTCCGCTTCGTCGAGGGTTTCGGCAAGGTGGGTATGTGAATGAACTCCATAGGAACGCGCTAGCGCCACGCTTTCGCGCATCAATGCAGGCGATACAGAAAAAGGCGAGCAAGGTGCAAGCACGATACGGAGCATAGCGTAACGGCTGACATCGTGATAGCTTTCGATCAGGCGCTGTGAGTCGCTGATGATTGCATCCTCATGCTCTACAACCTCATCCGGTGGCAGGCCACCCTGTGCTTCTCCGACCGACATTGAGCCACGAGCTGCATGAAATCGAGCGCCCATCTCAAGGGCGGCTTGAATCTGATCGTCTAACCGTGAGCCATTGGGCCAAATATAGGTGTGGTCGCTTGAAGTCGTGCATCCTGAAATCATAAGCTCGGCAAGGGCAATTTTTGTGCTGATGAAGATAGCTTCAGGGGTCAGACGTGCCCAGATAGGATAATGGGTGCGCAACCAGTTAAACAGATTTGCGTTCTGGGCCGCAGGAAGATTGCGCGTAAGTGTCTGGTAAAAATGGTGATGAGTATTGACTAACCCAGGAAGGATGAGCATCTTGCTTGCATTGAGTATACGATCTGCTTCTTGCGGAAGCTGTTCAGACGTGCCGATCTGTTGGATGACGTTATCCACAATATAGATAGCTGCATCTCTCCATTGAGTGTCGTTGTCGTCCATGGATACAATGAAATCAGCGTGTTGAACGAGTAATGACGTCATTGTTAGATACTCCTCTGCTGTATGTGTGCGAATGCGGCCGCAAGGGCCATTGATTCCAGCATCTCCTTCTAAAAGCTCTACAAGGGTTGACGAGCGAAGTTGAAATGGAGAGTACTTGCGTGTCATTCTGAGCGTGAGCGAAGAATCTCACACATTGGGCACCGAGATTCTTCGCTCACGCTCAGAATGACACTATGGTCGCTCAGCCTCTCTTCGCCAGATGTGCTTAAAGTGCAATATGCTGGAAGCAATGCCGCAAATGCTCGCCCCTACAATATCCGAAGGCACCAACCAGGAACTTATATGTCATCGATATCAATAAGGCAAATGGCTGGTAGCGCTTCATCTTTTTCCCTCGCAATGGTTGGTGGTTCTGATGTATATGCATTATATGATAGAAATAGCGTTACGTTCATCTTTATCTCAAGAAAGGGATTAGTGATGGAGCAACATCAACTTCCACCATTTCGCCTGGAACGCTGGTTTGCTGAATTTGAATTTGTGCCGGGTATGAGGAACCTGGCTGCCAGTGGCCCTTTTGCTGTAAAGACGAGTGAATTACTGGAATTAGAGGGGGCAGATGTGACGGTTCGATACCTGAATCTTGACCTCGATTATATCGAAAATCCGGGCAGCGAAAGTCTCCGACAAGGGGTTGCGAATCTCTATGTCACACTCAATGCCAGTGATGTACGGATTACATCGGGAGCAAGCGAAGCGTTATTTTTATTGATGTGGACTATCGCTGCACCGGGCGTCAACATTGTGATAGAAGAGCCTTGCTATGGTAATATTCCTGGTATTGCCGAGTCGTTGGGCATTGAAGTACGCAAAGTGCAGTTAAGCCAGGCAGGTGATTGGAAACCTGACCTTGAACAGCTATCCAGACTGATTGATGAAAAGACGAGTCTTGTCTATCTTGTTCATCCCCACAATCCAAGTGGCTCAGTGTTGAGTAGGGAGGAGATGGTGGCGATTGCCTCGATTACTGAACGAGCTGGCGCTATGCTTGTTAACGATGAAGTCTTTCGTCCGATTGCTCTGGATGACAAGACTGTACCCTCGATAGTTGATGTTGTTGAAAACGCAGTCTCTATTGGAGATATGACCAAACCATGGGGATTAGGAGGATTACGAGTTGGATGGATTGCCAGCCGCAGACATGAACTGCTCGATTTGCTTAGTTCTGCTCGCGATTATTCAACAATGTGTAGTAGCGCACCGGGTTCATTTCTGGCTGAACTTGCTCTACGCCACTCAACCCACATCATGGCTCCTCGATTGGCTGCAGCACGAGATAATCGTAATCTTCTAACAGATGTTATTGCTCTCTCTGAGGGATCATTGTCCTGGAGTCGTCCTGAAGCAGGGTATACTGCGTTCGTGAAGATGCCCGCGCTCATTTCTACGACAGCGTTCTGCCGCTATCTAGCTCAAGAACAGCGTAATCTGCTGCTGCCAGGGGAAGTTTACGGGAGTGCGTATGAGCAATTCGTACGTATTGGCTATGGTTGTGATCCAGCACTCTTTCAGGAGGGATTGATGGCCTTTTTGGAAGCTATATAAGGGGAGTCTAGGATGAACTTTCAAAATGATCATGAACATACAAGGGATATTCTTGGGGCTACCGAGTCAATAGCGCTGCGTTTTTTAGAGAGTCTTCCGACACGGCCATCTGGCTATGTTTTACAAGAACTGTCACATGATGCATTACCCGACGAGGGCGTGGGTGCAATTGCTGCACTCACGATGTTTCGCGACAAGTATGAAGCTCAGATCTCAGGATCACCCGGCCCGCGCTATTTAGGTTTTGTGACGGGTGGGAGTACTCCTGCCGCATTGGCAGGAGACTGGCTTACCTCTGCATATGATCAAAACCTGGCCACAGATGGCGATTCGATAGCCATGACAGTTGAGCGAGAAACGCTGAACATGCTACGAGATCTTTTCGGTATTCCTAAACAGTTCGAGGGAGTATTTGTGAGTGGCGCGACGCAAGCAAATCTGGTCTCGATTGCCACCGCACGGCAGTGGGCAGCGCACAGACTTGGAGTGCATGTCGCAGAACAGGGACTCTGGGGTATGCCGCCTATACCAGTGCTGGGCGGCGCGCCACATGCAAGCATCTTGAAAGCACTGTCTATCCTTGGGATGGGTCATCAGTCTTTTCAATACATAGCCTGTCTTGAAGGCAGACAGGCTGTTGATCCGCAAGCTGTCGCTCAGCATCTGGCAACATTAAGAGGTAAGCCCGCTATTGTAGTAGCAAGCGCAGGTGAAGTGAATACAGGGGATTTCGACGATATCAAAGCGCTGGCTGAAATATGCAAAGCTAATGGGGCATGGTTACATGTAGATGGGGCGTTTGGTTTATATGCTGCATGCGATCCTGCATTCAAACATTTGCTGAATGGTATTGAACATGCCGACTCGATTACGACCGATGGACATAAATGGCTGAACGTGCCGTATGACTCCGGCATAGTTTTTACTCGCCATGTCGCATTACAGGAGGAAGTATTTAAGGCAAGCGCTGCCTATCTCGGTACAGGCTCTGACCTGTTACATCGAACGCCTGAAGATTCGAGGCGTTTTCGCGCATTGCCAGCATGGATGACGCTGATGGCATATGGCAAAACCGGGTATCAAGAACTGGTGGGAAGATGCTGCTCACTCGCCAAAAGTATGGGAGAGGGAATTGAACGATCCCTGCATTTTGAGTTGCTCACGCCAGTTCGTCTCAACATCGTGTGCTTCGCCTTATGTGGCGCTAACAACGATCAGCGAGACCTGTTCCTGGAAAAGCTGAAAGAGGATGGACAGGTGCTGTTGACACCAACATTTTTCGGAGGGAAGCCCGCTATCCGGGCAGCGTTTGCAAATTGGTCCACATCCGAGCGGGATATTCCTATCATTCTTGATGCATTGGAGAGGTGCGCGTCAAGTTCATGGTAATTTGTCGAGAGTGAGGCTTGATTTCGATTCGAACAATACCACACAATTGTCCAGATTATGCTATAATCTCGGCATGATGAAGGATTGGATTGATCGGAGGGATGATTGAGCCTATAGCGACTCAAAAGAACATACCTCAGTAAAGTCAAAAGTCCTTTCTTTGGAGCAGAGCCATGAATATAAGAGTCGCGAATCAAGAAGGGCAACAAGATTTCTCTGATCTTGTTGATCAATTTATCAAGCGCTACTGCAGGTTTGGAACTGGCTTGAGTATTGCAGATAGTGCGCTTTTCCCTGCGTTCCGAGCTTTCTGGATAACTACAGCACCTGACACACAACACCCTGCATTGCTTGGCCAGTTCCGTGTTGAGCTGACTGAGCGAGGCTTCCAATCAAGAGGTAGGAAAAGGCTTCGATGGTATGGTCTTACTCTGCATCAACTTATAGTAATAGGTGAAAAAGAATAGTGGTCAGTCCAGATTGGTATTGATGACAGGATAGAGATCATGGAGCTTGTCACGAGCGTCATTGGAAGTGAAGCGCCACGAGATGGTGCAGTGCCGAGCATTGCGTTGGGCCTCCAGGGTGGCGATGCGCTGGCGCAAGTCCTGCATGCTGACCACGCGACGCGACAAACAGCCACGAGCAAAAATACTGATCTCGATCTCGGCCATAGTGAGCCAACTGCCATGTTTGGGCGTGTAGTGGAACTCCACCCGCTGCAAAAGCCGCCGGGCCTCTGCTGGCGCGTAAGCTTCAAACAAGGCCGCGGCCGTATGCGTATTCAGGGTATCTTGCACGATGCGAATGTATTCCGCATGCGGATAGACAGAATTGACCAGCCATTGGATGCAGTGGGCGTAGTCGATCTTGGTGCGGTGCTCGGTCATCTCCACATGACGCCAGCCCGAAAGCGGCTCAACGAAGAAAAACAGATTGGCGGTGCCCAAGCGCTCATACGCGTAATCCACGCGCTCTGGCTGCCCCGGCTCCATGGACTCGGGAGGCCGCACGTCCGCCTCTGGAGCGACGAGTTTTTCGTCAAAACAGACGCTGGGATAGCGAGGATCGTCCTCCTCTTCGTAGAGATCCAGCACATCTTCCATCGCTGCGACGAACTCCGCTCCTACCGCTGGGATGCACCACTGTTCGTGCTGCCAGGGCTTGAGTTCATTTTTTTGAGCAACTGGCGAATGGTTTCGGGTGAGATAGACTCGACAAAACCCAGCTCGACGGCTTTGCCTGCCAGCAAACGGACGGTCCAATGGTCGTGGCCAGTGGGAACGGGACTGCACGCGATGGCGATCAGATGGGCCGCCTGTCCGCCGGTCAAGGCTTGGCGATATCGCGCTTGTCGCTTGTCGTGCAGCACCGCCTCCAATCCGCCGTCCAGATACACGTGTCGCACACGAATGGAGGTGGTGCGACTGATGTCGAAGGCTTCGCAGATTTCTTGGTCGGTCCAGCCTTCGGCTGCTTTGAGCAAGACGCGAGCTCGCGTGAAAGTGCGGGCATTGGCTTTGCCTGCATGGATGAACGTCTGCAACGAGGCTCGCTCGGTTTCGGGGAGTATAATCGGAATGGGATGTTTCATGATGGCTCTCCTGCTTTTTCATGATCATCTCACTCCTGTCAATATCAAACTGGACTGACCACTAGGTTTTTCACCTGATTTAGACGAAAGACCAGGACGGAGCAAGTCCCATCCCTACAAAAGTAGCAAGCCCCATCCCTACGACGAATGTGCTTCACCTGATACAGTAGCTAGCTCAATTTTCTCCGCCGGGAACTCTTGGGCATGCGTCTTTTTATAATATTGCCAATAGGCACCCACCAGCGCCTGGATCAATCCTGCTGTTGGCGCTCCGAAGATTGCGCCCCAAATGCCAAAGAGCTGCGAGCCAGCAATCATAGCCAATAGTGTGATTACCGGTCGAATTTGTATTGCGTGGCCCAGAATTCGGGGAGAGAGTACATATCCCTCAACACAGTCCAGGATAATTGTGTAGATGAGGGTTATCAGCGCCATTGTCCAACTTTGTGTCAAGGCAATTACAACTGCAACAAAACCCACAGTGATAGTGCCAATAATAGGAATGAATTCCATTATAGCCGCCAAAACGCCGATGAAGAGTGCGAATGGAACGCCGATAATCGCCATACCTACTCCCTGTAACACACCCATGATGGCAGACATAATGAACTGTCCTCGAATATAGCCACCTACTACGCGTTGCAAGGATTCAAGGACAATGGTGATCCAGCCGCGTTGGGAGGCCGGGGAGCTGTTGATGAGCCAGCTTCCGAAGCGGTAGCCACCGACTAGCAGGTAGATACTGACCACCACAGTGATTAAGATGTTGAATCCGGCGGAGATTAATCCTCCAACGACTACCAATGTACCCTGTGCAATGTTCGATGCAATCGAGCTGAGTTGGGACTGTAGTTGCTTGGAGGCAGCATCGATCTGGCTCTGGGAAAAGCCCACACTCTTGAGCAGTTGGACAAGTGGAGAATCCTCGCCATTGCTACCAGGGGCTACAAAGCTCGTGATACTTTGAGCCAGGCTATTGAGTTGGGGAATCAAGGTCTTAACACCCAGGTAGGCGAATAGTGTAAACAGAACAGTGGCAACTACATACACCAGCACGATAGCCAGCGCTCGTGGCATGACACGATGCAAGAGATCTATGACCGACACCAACGCATAGGCAAGTAGAGTGGCCACGAGTACAATGAGGATAGGTACGATCAGAAAGCTCATGAACCAGAGGAGGATGCCGATGAGTATTACTGAAATCAAAAGAATGCGAAGCAAAAGCAAACGCCTGGCCCAGGGATTCAATGATGCGAGGTCTTTAGGCAAGAGATCGCCTAGATTGTATGATGAGAGCATAGGTGGTTCCTCCAGAATAAAAGAATATAGTAGGACCAACAAAATATTCAGCCCATTATGGGCTGAGTTACTTAGCAAGTCAATAATTTCAAGGGAATTAAGATCCACCAACTATGAGGGGCTGAACGGGAATAGAGGCCAGGACATGGGTGGAATATATTCGTATGTCATCCTGAGCGCCAGCGAAGGATCTCACGCGGTGGACAACGAGATCCTTCGCTGGCGCTCAGGATGACAAAAGTTAGAGCATAAGGTCTGTCTGCTAAATGATTATGATGTTGCTGATCTTCGACGGGCTAATTCGCGTTCCCAACCATGCGCGAAGGTGCGGTCTTCAATAGTTTCACCACTTGCAAGCACGTCCGTTGAAAAGTCCTCCAGACGGAGATCGGCACCAATTTTGCAGTTACGACCAACAGTCAACTGATCAGGGAGATGCGCGCGTTTACCAATGAGCGTTATACCTGTGTTCAAGCGAGTGGGTTCGAGCTTATTCGGGGTCATATCATCCCCATAGCCGATCTTGCAGTTCTTGCCAACCACTACTTCTTTATCGAGAATTGCACGGTCGATTACGCTGCCAGCGCCTATGATTGCGTCAAAGAGAATAATAAAATCCCGCACCACAGCGCCTTCCTCGACAACGACGCCGGGAGAGAGTACGCTGCGTTCAACAAGGCCTTTGATGATACATCCATGTGAAATAAGGCTACTTGTGATGTGCGCTCCGCTACGCACATGTGCAGGCGGTCGCTCTTCGCTACGGGTATGAATTATCCAAGATGGATCGTAGAGATCGAAGGCAGGCTGATCTTCAAGCAGCGCCATATGAGCTTCCCAATACGACTGAATGGTCCCCACATCCTGCCAGTATCCGGTAAAAGGATAGGCATAGACACGCCTGCCCTGTGCCATCATCGAAGGAATAATGTTATGTCCGAAATCATGTTGTGTACGGTGACCTCCAACCTCAGTAGCTCGTGCATCTTCAATCAAGACCTGAATGAGCGTATCGCGATCAAAGACATAGATACCCATCGAACCGAGCGTGCCACGTGGTTTCTCCGGCTTTTCTTCAAACGATATGACCTGCCCATCAGCTCCGGCTTCTAGTATGCCAAAGCGATGCCCTTCTTCAAGTGGCACAACGACGGCACCTAGTGTGACAGCAGCGTTGTGTTGCTGGTGGAAAGAGATCATAGGCCCATAGTCCATGCGGTAGATATGGTCGCCTGCAAGGACGAGTACATAATCGCAGCGTGTTTCCATAATGAAGCTGAGGTTCTGATAGACGGCGTCCGCAGTACCCTGGTACCAGTCTGACTCGTGATGGCCCATGTAGGGTTGGAGCAGGCGGATGCCTCCCTTCTGCCTATCCAGGTCCCAGGGCTTGCCGATGCCAATGTGATCGTGCAGAGAGTGGGGACGATACTGGGTCATGACGGCAACATCTGCGATACTCGAGTTCACGCAATTACTGAGGGCAAAATCAATGATACGGTACTTACCGGCGAACGGGACAGCTGGCTTGGCTCGTTTCTCTGAGAGAAGACTCAATCGCTCGCCCTGACCTCCAGCTAGAATAACTGCGAGTACTTTGCTCATTGCTTGCTCATCCTTTCTGTGGGGTGGGTGGATGTTCAAAGTTACTCCACGATGAGTGATTTATTATATCTTATTGAGTAGGCTGTGGGTGCATCATTCTTGTCATCCTCAGTGTCAACGAAGGATCTCTCGCGACGAACATTGAGATTCTTCGCTGGTGCTCAGAATGACAAAGAGAGGGGGCTTCATCATTTCCTGTCCATCTCTTAAACAACATTTCGTTTTGCATGGTATGATAGCAGAAAGATAAAGCTTCTGGCGGTGCTTCCGCCTTTGCACGAGGGCTGTACCATGAATGATAAGCGCTTCAAGATTCTGATGGTTAGTACGGAGGCTGTTCCTTTTATTAAGGAGGGTGGTGTAGCAGATGTCATGGGTAGCCTACCTAAAGAGCTAGCTGCTTTGGGACACGAGGTTACCCTGTTTCTGCCTCACTATGGCTCAATTGATGGCGCGCGCTGGTCGCTTCAACATACAGGCTTGACCAGGGTGATCTCCGTATCAGGCGGAAATTATTTCGTGTCAGTTTGGAAAACGTACCTTCCCGATTCGCCTGTCACGGTCTATTTACTTGACAACTACGAATTCTTTGGTCAGCACCAGCAGATTTATCTTGGTCTGGATCAGCGTGACGAGCAGCGGCGTTTCATTCTCTTTTGCCGCAGTCTCTTAGAGTTCCTGCCTGAACTCGGCCTTTCCCCGGATATTTTCCACTTGAATGATTGGCAGACAGCTCCATGTGCTGCTTACCTGCGCACGACTCATCGCTATCTGCTACGCCATGGATTGGCTCGCATTGTATATTGCATTCATAACTTGCAGTACCAGGGCCGCTGGGATCCTTCTATTCTGAATGATGCGGGTCTAAATGGCGCAGAGGTCTTTACTACACGCGGCCTGGAGTTCTGGGGTGATGTGAACTGGATGAAAGCTGGCATCATGTACGCTGATGTTATTACGACGGTGTCTCATCGTTATGCCGAGGAGATCCAGACGCTGGATTATGGATGGGGGCTTGATGAGGTACTCTTCCAACGGCATTCGCGCATCTTTGGTATTCCCAATGGACTTGATTGGGACGCCTGGAATCCGGCAAGCGATAGTAATCTTACTGCCCTGTATACAGCTTCGGAGGCTCAAGAGGCAAAGACTACTAATAGAACCAGTTTGAGGAAAGAGTTCGGCCTTACGGACGATCCAGAAGTGCCGCTGATAGGCATAGTCAGTAGACTCGTTGATCAGAAAGGCTTCGATCTCATTGCGGCTATTGCCGATGAGTTGCGCAAGCTGCCATTACAACTTGTAGTGCTAGGCACTGGACATCCACAGTACGAGTCGCTATTTCTGGACCTCGCAGCCAGCACTCCTCATGTACGAGCACGGATTGGCTTCGACGTTGCGCTTTCCCATCGCATTTATGCAGGCGCAGATTTCTTTTTGATGCCCAGTATGTTTGAGCCAGGGGGGTTAGGACAGTTAATTGCGTTGCGTTATGGGACACTGCCAATTGTCCATGCGACGGGTGGACTTGCCGATACCGTGATTGATGTGTATGACGATCCCGTTCACGGCAATGGCATCAGCTTTGCCGAATACACACCCCAGGCACTGCTTGATGCACTTCAGCGTTCACAGCAGCTTTACGCAGAACAGGATCGCTGGCCAGACCTGGTTGCACGAGCGATGGCATACGATTCACGTTGGTCAGCCAGCGCTCACGCCTATAGCCAGTTGTATGAGAAGGTATTACAACTACCGCCTATTTGAGTTTAGAAAGATGGACGTTCTTTTGATCTCGACCTTGCATATCCATCTGTTAGGTGAATTCTTGCTGGTTGCAGATGAGGAGCCTGTGACGACCTTCGAAATGCCGCGTTTACAATCCTTGCTGGCCTATCTTTTATTGCATCGCGGAGTACCACAATCACGTACGCATCTTGCTTTTCTACTGTGGCCCGACTCGACCGATCAACAGGCGCATACGAATTTTCGTAAAGCACTCTATCTCTTGCGCCAGACATTTCCCTACGTTGACTCCTTTATATATATTAGTAGGCAGAGTATCTCCTGGGAACCAAGCACTCAACAGGTTACCTGGATACTCGATGTACAGGATTTTGAATCGGCTATAGAGAAAGCAGAACAGGCTGAACAAGCGCAAAACATGA